>JAEUSW010000237.1 GCA_016788285.1 Flavobacteriales bacterium | reverse complement strand
GGCAGCACCCGCATCGTGGCGGTGGACATGGACCAGGACGGCGATACGGACGTGGCCACGGCCCAGGCCGGCCAGGGCGCCTTGGTCTGGTATGCGAACGATGGTTCGCTCACCTTCGATGTGCCGCACATCGTGCATGTCCAACGCGCGTACTCGGGCATGTGGATGGAGGCCCGCGATATGGATGCCGATGGCGTGATCGACCTCATCGCCTCCAACGGGAGCACCGGATCGCTGTATTGGATGCAGGGCCTCGGCGGCGGGGAGTTCGGCCCGCGGCAGAACCTCTACGGTCTTGTGCAAGGCCAGGCCCGGTTCGTGCTGCACGACCTTGACGGGGACGGCGATGACGACATCATCAGCCCCTGTCCGCAGCAGGGCCGCATCGTATGGATCCGCAACGAGGGCAATGGTGTCCTCGCCCTGCCCACCTATCCCAACATCGGCGCCAGCATGCAGAACCCTGTTGCCGTGGGGGTGAAGGACGTGGATGGCGACGGTGATCCGGATGTGATCAGCGCATCCTCCACGAACGGGAACATCCAGTGGCATCGCAACGACGGCTACCTGGGCCCGGGCACACCCGTGGCCACCACCATCACGGCCAGTGGCGCGGACGCGGGCACCCTGTGCCTGCTGGACGTGGACGGCGACGGGGAGGAGGACGTGATGTATGAGCGGGCGGCCGACCACGCGGTGGTGTGGCGCCGATGGACGGGTCCGTCCACCTTCGCTGCGGAGGCGGTGCTGACCACCGTGGTGGGGGATGTGACGAGGCTCGATGCGCACGATGTGGACCAGGACGGCGACGCGGACCTGGTGGTGAAGCTGTGGGCCGGCAACGCGCAGCACTGGTGCCGGAATGATGGCGCAGGGGTGTTCGCGGCGCTGGCGGTCTTGATCGCCGACGCCCCCACGATCGCCTTTGCCGACATGGATGGCGACGGCAGCGAGGACGCCCTCTACCACATCGGGATCACGGACCGCCTGGTCTGGTCCGGCAACCTCTTCAACATCAGCACCGGGGAGGGTCCATCGGCCCCGATGGCCGGCGATCTTCTCGCTTGGCCCAGCCCATTCGACGACCGCTTCACGGTGCGGCTTCCGGATGATGTGCGGCCACCAGGGCGCGTGCTGTTGCTCGATGCGATGGGCCGGGTGATGCTCGACCGCCCGTTCACCAGGGCCGCGACCATTGAGCTGGAACGTGGGGGATGGCCGGCCGGTCTCTACCACCTTCGGGTGGAGGATGGGCAGGGTACGGTAGTTCACGGTCGGGTGGTGGCACAGTGAACGCGATGCGCCTCTGCATCCCGGCCGCTCGGTCCGCAGCGACGCTCTTGGGGCGCTGCGGGGCGTCGTGACGACCGTCGGGCGCGTGATCCGGCCGATGGGATACCCCCGCCCCTGGTGGGCCGGAGCAGGGTCCGGACGCAGCGGTCCGGCTGCACCGGCCGCCTCCTCGGCAACCGTCACCGCAGCATCCCGTCTTCCTTACCGTGGTTCAGGGCACCAACGCCCGGCCTCACCGCTCGATGCGTCCTTCCCTCCTCGTGGCCGCGCTCCTGGCCGCCGCCTGCTCGCATGCCCAGACCCTGGTGCCCAACATGCCCGAGCCCGGGGGCAGCGTGTACGCCATCGAGAAGATCGGCGGCACGGTGTACATCGGGGGCGGCTTCACCACGGTGGACGGCACGCCGCGTGCGCGCCTGGCGCGCTTCAACGCCGCCACGGGGGCGCTGGACAGCTGGGCGCCGAACGTGGGCAACAACTACGTGAACACCTTGACGCGTGCGGGCGACAAGCTGATCGCCGGAGGCAACTTCACCTCGGTGGACGGCCAGCAGCGCCTCGGCATCGCCCTGTTCGACCTGGCCACGGGGGCCTTGGAGCCGTGGAGCGACATGGCCAACTTCGTCTCGTGGCGCCAGGGCGTGGGTGTGCAGGGCAGCACCTTCTACTACTGCCCGTTCAGCCCGTGCCGCATCGTGGCGGTGGACGCCACCACCAGCCTGCCCACCGGCTGGCAGAGCACGCCGTTGTTCGAGGAGCAGGGCAACATCAACGCCATCCTCGTGGCCGACGGCTACGTCTATGCCGGCGGCATCTTCCGCTTCGCGTCGGGGCCCGGCGTGTACGATGATCTGTGCCGGTTCCACCTGTCCACCGGCGAGCTGGACAGCACCTGGCACCCGCAGCCGTCGGTGAACAACTTCGGCGTCACCGCCATCGTGCGCACCAACGACCACGTGGTGGTGGGTGGCGACTACGACGTGATCGCTGGACAGAACCGGCAGGGCGTGGCGGCCTTCACCCCGGCCGGTGCGCTCACGCCCTTCGCCCCCAACAACAGCAGCTACGAGGTGCTGAGCCTCCACCCCGGCGGCGACCGCATCTGGGTGGGTGGCAACTCGTACCTGATGGGCGGGCAGACGCGCTACCGGATCGCCCAGCTCGACCTGGCCACAGGGGCGGCCACCTGCTGGAACGCGGCCCCGATCAGCAATGCGTGGAGCACGGTGCAGGCCATCGAGGTGGTGTCCGACACGGTCTACGCCGGTCCCTTCGGGTCGCCGGCCCTGGCGGTGCTCGTGGGCGGCCCCATGCCACCCCCGCCCGCGTCCATCAGCGGTCCGCCGGCCGTGGTGCCGGGGGCCACGGCCACCTACACGGTGCCGTTCATCGCCGGCCACACGTGGACATGGACCATCACCGGGGGAACGGGAAGTTCCACCACCAACAGCATCGACGTCACCTGGGGGGCGGGGCCGGTGGGCACGGTGACGGTGGTGGCGAACAACACCGGTCAGGCCAACTGCTCCAGCGACCCCACGGCGATGCAGGTGTTCATCTCGGGCACCAACGGCCTGGGGCCTGCCGCTGCGGACGACGCGGGGATCGTGGTGTTCCCGAACCCCACCACGGGCCGGCTCACCGTGAGGTGGGCGCAGCCTGCCCCACCGGGGGCGATGGTGCGTGTGGTGGATGCGATGGGCCGCGAATGGCGCTCCGCGGCGGTGCGGGGAACGGCCATCGACCTGGACCTGGGGGAACTGCCGCGCGGCTGCTACGGCGTGCGGGTGGACACGGCCGAAGGGCTGTGGACCGGCCGGGTGGTGAAGGAGTGATCCTTCGTTACGCCCGCACCACGCGCACACGCATCACGCGCCCATCCGTGCATCGGAGCAGCGCGCAATAGGTGCCGGCCGGCAGCGGAGCGAGGTCCGGGAGGTGACCTCGGGGCCTTGGGCGAAGGCGGCCGGGGCGGTGCTCAGCAGCAGGGCGGTCAGGTGTGGGCGCAAGGTCACCGGGTCGCGGTCGGACGTGCGGTGGGTCCCCAGGTTCAGGCGCGGGCCGAACGAGCGGTCGCCGGCGGTGACCTGATCGGAACGGGCCCCAGGTCCCAGGCCGTGCCGGACAGGTGTGCGCGCCGGTTCGCCTGCGATCCGCCATCTTTCGGCGATGGCCCGCGGACCCTCCCTCGCGATCGTTGCGCTCCTGGGCGTGCTGGTCCTTCCCGCGGACTCCATCGGTGGGCCCACGTCCAGGGACCTTCCCATCGACACGGTGGACCTGACCTTCTCGAAGATCACCATCAACCAGGGGCTTTCGCAGGGCATGGTGAGCACCATCGCGCAGGACCGCCACGGCTTCATGTGGTTCGGCACCAAGGACGGGCTGAACCGGTACGATGGCTACCGGTTCACCGTGTTCCGGCACGACGCGGCGGATACCAACAGCCTGCGCGAGAGCAACATCAGCGGCTTGCACTGCGACCGCCACGGGCGCCTGTGGGTGGGCACGGCCACCGGTCTCGACCTCTTCAACGAGCGGACCGAGCGCTTCATCCACGTCCCCATCCGCTCGCCCTGGGGCGATTGGGGGGGCGTGGTGCACATCGTGCTCGACGACAACGGTGATCTGTGGGTGAGCACCACGTCCACCCTGGTGAAGCTCACCTTCGCCACGCCCTTCACGGACCACACGCTCCCCGCCTTCACCACCACCTGGTTCGGGCGCGGCTATGCCACCGTGAGCCGCACGCGCGACGGCTCGCTCTGGGGCAACATCAATGAGCACACCTTCCGCATCAGGCCCCGCCACGGTGCGCCGGACGTGGTGGACACGATCGGCCGCATCGCCTACTCGGACGCCTCGGTGCAGTTCGGCGCGCTCACGGTGGTGGAGGACACGGTGCGCGAGGCGCTCTATGGCATCTACCAGAACAGCATCGTGCAGGTGGATCCGCGCACCGGCACCATCACCTACCTGCTCAAGGACCAGGAGAAGCTGGGCTGGCTGCAGGCCTTGAACCCGGTGATCGACCGCAAGGGCCTGCTCTGGTTCTGCACCTTCCAGGGCCTGTACCGCTTCGATCCGCGCAAACGCCAGCTCACCTTCGTGCGGGCCGCCGACCCCGACATGCGCGGGCTGATGGTCTCCCTGAAGTGGACCAGCTTCGATCGGAACGGAACGCTCTGGGTGGGCACCTCGGGCTACGGGTTGATCAAGTACGATCCGCGCAACGAACGATTCAACAACTGGCAGACCCCGAGCGTCCGGGCGCTGGCCCCGACCAACGACGGGCAGGTGCTGGTCTCCTTCTACGACACCTACCTCACCGTGCTGGACCCGGTGGAGCGCCGCAGGACCGTCCACATCCCGAACGCCGTCCGTAAATGGCCGGAGATGTGGGGAAAGCTCGCCACGGAGTTCGCGGACATGACCGTCCAGGACCGCTACGGACTGTACTGGTCGTTCTTCTCCTACGGCACCCTCACCTGTTATGATCCGGCCACCGATCGCATGGACCTGTTGCGGCCGGAGATCACGCCCGGTGTGCGCGATGGCGGCTTCCACTTCCCGCTGCACATCGGCACGGACAGTGCGTTGTGGTGCGGCGGCGACAAGGCGCTCTGGCGCGTGGACACGCGAACGAAGGCCTGCACGCCCTTTCGGTGGCCGGTGCCCGCGGTGAACAATCCGTACCCCTTCGTCACCGCGCTGCACCAGGGCACCGATGGTGTGGTGTGGGTGGGCACGGTGAAGGGCCTGCTGCGCGTGGACCCCGCCACCACGGACTGGCGCACCTACATGCACGTCCCCGGGGACAGCACCACGCTCTCCGCGCCCACCATCTTCTCCATCTGTCCGGACCCGGCCGATCCGCTGAACGTGCTGTGGGTCGGGACCAACGGCGGCGGCGTGAACCGCTTCGACGCGCGCACCGGGACGTTCACACGCTTCACCACCCACGAAGGCCTGCCGAACGATGTGGTGTATGGCGTGCTCAGCGACGACCAGGGCTGCCTGTGGATGAGCACGAACAAAGGCATCGCACGCCTCGATCCGCGCACCAGCACCTTCCGCAACTTCAATGCGGGCGACGGCTTGCAGAGCGACGAGTTCAACCGCCACGCCTTCTGCAAGGACACCCGCGGCTGGCTCTACTTCGGCGGGGTGAGCGGCTTCAACTACTTCGATCCGCGCGCGCTGGAGCAGGACAGCACGCCGGTCGATGTGCGCATCACGGGCATCAAGCTGATCAACCGGAACGTGGAGTTCGGCAGGCCGGGATCGCCGTTGGACCTGCCCGTGCACCTGAGCGATGCGATGACCATCCCGTACAGCGCGAACATGGTCACCTTCACCTTCGCCACCATGGAGTTCGCCGCGCCCGAACTGCACGAGTACCGCTACATGCTCGAAGGGTTCGATGCGGACTGGATCGATGCGGGAACCGCCAACAGCGCCGTGTACACCAACCTCGACCCCGGCACCTACACCTTCCACGTGCGCGGCCGGAACCGCGATGGCATCTGGGATGAACGCGGCACCATGTTCGGCCTCACCGTGCTGCCGCCCTGGTGGCGCACCTGGTGGTTCTACGCCCTCTGCGGCATCGTGGTGATCGGCGGCACGCTGCTCTACATCCGCAGCCTGCGCGTGCAGAAGGTGGTGCTGGAGCGCACGGTGGCCGACCGCACGCGCGAACTGAAGCACGAGAAGGACCGCAGCGAGGAACTGCTGAAGAACATCCTGCCGGAGAACGTGGCCAACGAACTGAAGGTCCGCGGCACGGCCGAGGCGCGGCACTTCGATCAGGTCACCGTGCTCTTCAGCGATTTCCGCGACTTCACGCACATCACCGAGCAGCTCTCGGCCAGCGAACTGGTGGAGGAGCTCAACGTCTGCTTCAACGCGTTCGACCGCATCATGGAGAAGTACGGCGTGGAGAAGATCAAGACCATCGGCGATGCCTACATGGCCGCGGGCGGCGTGCCCGACCCCAGCGGGGGCATGCCCCTGGCCGTGGTGCTCGCGGGCCTGGAGATGCAGCGGATCATGCAGGAGCGGCAGGCCGAGCGCAAGGCCATGGGCAGGCCCACCTTCGAGATGCGCGTGGGCATCCATACCGGACCCGTGGTGGCCGGCATCGTGGGCCGGCGCAAATTCCAGTACGACATCTGGGGCGATACCGTGAACGTGGCCAGCCGCATGGAGAGCACCGGCGAACCCGGGGAGGTCAACATCAGCAGCGCCACCTACGACCTGGTGAAGGACGAGCCCGGTTTGCTCTTCACGCCGCGGGGTCGGGTGAACGCCAAGGGCAAGGGCGAACTGGAGATGTACTACGTGCGCGCGAGCTCCATCCAGGCCGTCGTGGACGCCGGTCCGGTGACGCGCGCACCGTCCATCGCCACCCCGGCCATGCGGCCGGGCGACCAGGCCTCCCGGTCCACCGCCGCCCCGCAACTGCCCCCGGGGATCCGCATCCTGCTCGCGGAGGACAACGAGTTCAACGCCATGGTGGCGCAGGGTCATCTGGAGAACTGGCTGCCCGGCGCCCGCCTCACGCACGTGATCAACGGCGCACACGCGGTGGACGCCATCCGCAAGAGCGTGTTCGATGTGGTGCTCATGGACATCCAGATGCCGGAGATGAACGGCTACGATGCCACCAAGGCGATCCGCGCCCTGGCCGGTGAACGGTCGCGCATCCCCATCATCGCCATGAGCGCCAACGTCATGAAGGCGGAGATGGACCGCTGCATCGAGGCGGGCATGAACGCCTTTGTGCCCAAGCCCTACCGGAAGGAGCAGTTGCTGGAGGCGATCGAACGGGTGTTGGAGCCGACCAGGACCGGGGCATGAGGCGCATCGCACTTCAAACGGCCGCCGCGGTGCTGCTGCTCGCGGCCTGCGACGCCCCCTCCACCGCACCCGCCGTGCAGGCGCCTTCGCGCGTGGTGCCCGCACGGGGCCGCGTCACGTCCATCACCCCCGCCAACGCGCCCGACACCATCGCGCTGCTGCCGGAGGTGGTGCTCCCCGCGCCGCGCTTCACGCCCACCGACCCGACCGGCGCGGGACCGAAGGCCCACATGCGCACGTTCACCACCGATGACGGCCTGCCGATGGACGACATCATGTGCGGTGCGCTCGACCGCAATGGCATGCTCTGGTTCGGCACCAATGGCGGCGGCATCACCCGGTACGACGGCCGCACGTTCACCAACTACACCACGGCCCACGGCCTGCCGGACAACGTGATCCTCTCGCTGCTCAGCGACAGCCGCGGCGACCTGTGGATCGGCACCAGCAC
>JAEUSW010000229.1 GCA_016788285.1 Flavobacteriales bacterium | reverse complement strand
CGCGCGGCGCGGGTGCCGCAGAAGCCGGTGCCGTTGCACCACCCATGTCCTGCCGTTCACCCGATGGACGGTCCAGAAGGGTCATCTCCTCGGCATGCACTTCCGTGGTGTACCGCGTGTTGCCGTCACGGTCCTGCCAGGAGCGCGTGCGCAGCTTGCCTTCCACATAGACCTTGCTGCCTTTGCGCAGGTACTTCTCGGTGATCTCGCCCAACCCACGCCAAGCCACGATGTTGTGCCATTCGGTCTGCTCGCGCTTCTCACCGGTCTGCCGGTCCTTGTACGTCTCGCTGGTGGCGATGCGGAAGTTGGCCACGGTGGCGCCGTTCTGCAGGTGGCGTACTTCAGGGTCGGCACCCAGGTTGCCGATCAGGATCACTTTGTTGACTCCGGACATGGTGGACTTGGAAGATGCTCAAAGGTAACCCCGTCGGCCGCACATGCCTGGATCGTGGAAAACTGTCCTCAGGCGAACAGGTCCTTCGACCGGCGGTGGACCAGATAGCGCTCGATCAGCCGGGGCACCGCGACCCGGTCCAGCTCGGTGGCGGACAGGGAGCGCCATTCAGGTGGAGGAACGAAGGCCCGGGGCGGGGTCACCTCCCAGAACCGCGCATGCAGCACCTGGTGGCTCAGGACATGCCGGGCCGGGCCATGTTGACCGGTCACCGTCCAGCCCTCGCCGAGCCAGGTTCGCAGCGCCTTCCTGAACCCCGCCACCCCCAACGGGGCCTCCGATTCCAGCAGTGGCGGCTCGTAGAGCCCCTGCCAGATGTCCCTGCCCTCGCGCTTCCGCAGCACCAGGCCACCCTCCACATCGATGCACAGGTAGTTGAAATGGCGCTCGCGCACGGTGGTGCGTCCGGCCTTCACGGGGAGCTGGCTGATGCGCTCCTCGCGCCGGGCGACACAGCGGGCGGCCAAGGGACATTCGCCACAACGCGGAGCGCGTGGCAGGCACACGGTGGCCCCCAGCTCCATCACGGCCTGGTTGTGGTCGCCAGGGTGTTCCGGGTCGAGCAGGCGGCCGGCCAGGGTCGCGAATTCCCGACGCCCCGCCGTGGAATCGATGGGGGTGCCGATGCCGAACACGCGGGCCAGGACGCGGTACACATTGCCGTCCACCACCGCGGCGGCTCGGCCATAGGCGATGGAGGCGATGGCGGCCGCGGTGTAGTCGCCCACTCCCTTCAGGGTGCGCAGGCCCTCGGTCGTGTCGGGAAAGCGGCCACCGTGTTCGTTCACCACGGAACGGGCTGCGAGCAGCAGGTTGCGGGCGCGGCTGTAGTAGCCCAGGCCCTGCCAGAGCTTCAACACCTCGTCATCCGGTGCCGCGGCCAGGTGATGTACGGTGGGGTATTGCTTCGCGAAGCGCTCATAGTAGGCCGTTCCCTGGTCGATCCGGGTCTGTTGGAGGATGACCTCGCTGAGCCAGATGCGGTACGGGTCGCGCGTGCGGCGCCAGGGCAGGTCGCGGTGGCCGGCCGCGTACCAGCCGCGCAGGGCCTTGGTGAACCAAGAACGGCTTGACATCCAAGCACAAAGATGCATTGCGCGGTATGGAAAGAACCCTATCTTTGCGCCCCCAAAAAGTCTGAAGGGCATGACGAAGGCAGAGCTGGTCGGCATCATCTCGAAGCGAACCGGGATCGAGCGGAACGCCGTGCTTGTGACCATCGAGGCCTTCATGGAAGAGGTGAAGGCCAGCTTGGAGAAGGGTGAGGACGTGCATCTGCGCGGTTTCGGCAGCTTCGTGGTGAAGCACCGGGCGCAGAAGACCGGCCGCATCCTGAGCCAGAACACCACCATCGTCATCCCTGCCCACGATGTGCCCGCCTTCAAGCCGGCGGACGTCTTCGTCGACCGGGTGAAGAACCGCCCGGCGAAGGGATGAGGCGTTGGGGCACCGTCCACTACCTGGCCTTGGCCGGGGCACTGGCGGTGGTCGTTCTTTTGTTCCTGCTGCCCCGCACCCCGCGCACGGCGCCCGCCCCTGAACAGGCGGCACCGGCGCCGGATGACCTGCAACGCCGCCTCGATGAGGCGGTGGCCCTGGTGAACGGCCAGGAGCCCATGCAGGGCATCATGCTGCTCCGCCAGTTGGCCGAGGAGCATCCGGAGCGGCCCGAGGTGCACTGGCACCTGGGCCTCTTCAGCCTGCAGAGCGGGCAGGTGGACAAGGCCGCGGCCCGCTTCCGCAAGGTGGTGGAGCTGGACACGGCCGGCACGCTTCCCGAAGCGTGGTCCATGCTGGGGCAGAGCTACGCGATGATGGACAGCGTCCTGCCGGCCATCGAAGCGTTGACACGGTACAGGCAATTAACGCCCGACCCCGAGGCCCAGAAGGCCACGGACAAGGCATTGGAGGAATTGAGGATCAACCTAGACGAACAGGACCATGCCCTGCGGTAAGAAGCGGAAGCGCCACAAGATGGCCACCCACAAGCGCAAGAAGCGCCTGCGGAAGAACCGCCACAAGAAGAAGCTCCGGTAGGACGCTTCAGCTGAGCGCCGGGGCCGTGCCCTGAGCGGCACGCGCCCGGTCGGCGCCGGCTGCGCACATCCCTCAGGATCGTGCCCGAACCCCCTACATCACTCCTCCGGTGAGCGTCGACCTCGTCATCCGCTCCTCGGCCGGTGAGGTCGCCCTCGCCCTGCTCCGCACGGTGCCCGGGCGGCAGCACCCCGTGCTCATGGAGCTCCATCGCGAGCGCACCGAACGCGGGTTCACCGTCGGCGACATCCACCTGGCCAAGGTGCGCAAGGTGGCCCCCGGCCTCAACGCCGCCTTCGTGGACGTGGGGCATGAGAAGGACGCCTTCCTTCACTACTTCGACCTCGGTCCGCAGTACCGCAACAGCTTCAAGTTCGCCAAGGGGGCCGTCAGCGGCACCACCACCTCCAGCGACCTCACGGGGTGGAAGCTGGACCCCGACATCAACAAGGACGGCAAGATCGCCGAGGTGGTCAGCGCCAGCCAGAGCGTGCTGGTCCAGATCGCCAAGGAGCCCATCAGCACCAAGGGCCCGCGCCTCACCGCCGAGGTCACCCTGGCCGGTCGATACATGGTGCTGGTGCCCTTCACCAACAAGGTGAGCATCTCCACCCGCATCAAGGACGAGGAGGAACGCCGGCGGCTCAAGGACCTGATGCAGCGGATCCGGCCCGCCAACCACGGCGTCATCATCCGCACCAACGCCGAGAACAAGCGTACCGAGGACCTGGAGGCCGACCTGAAGAACCTCCTCCAACGCTGGGACACCTGCTTCCACAACCTGCGGAACGCCATCCCGCCCAAGCGCGTGCTGGGAGAGATCGACCGCACCAGCGCCGTGCTGCGCGACCTCCTCAACAAGGACTTCACCAGCATCCACGTCAACGACGAGGCCCTCACCGACGAGGTGCGGCAGACCCTGGAACGCATCGCTCCCGAGAAGGCCGGCATCGTCAAGGCCTACAAGGGCAAACTGGACATCTTCGACCAGTTCGGGGTCAACAAGCAGATCAAGCAGGCCTTCGGCAAGCAGGTGATGCTGCCCAGCGGGGCCTACCTGATCATCGAGAAGACCGAGGCCATGCACGTCATCGACGTGAACAGCGGCGCGCGCAAGGGCGGCAATCAGGACCAGGAGAAGAACGCCCTGGACATCAACGTCGAGGCGGCCCGCGAGATCGCCCGGCTGCTGCGGCTGCGCGACATGGGCGGCATCATCGCCATCGACTTCATCGACCTGTACGACGCCAACAACCGGCGCGAGCTGCACAAGGCCCTGAAGGACGCCATGGCCGATGACAAGGCCAAGCACAACGTGCTTCCGCCCTCCCGCTTCGGGGTGATCGAGCTCACCCGCCAGCGCGTGCGCCCCGAGACGGAGATCGACACCACCGAAAGCTGCCCCACCTGCGGCGGCAGCGGCGAGGTCGGCGCACCGGTGCTCATCATCGACGGGATCGAGAACGCCTTGAACCACCTGCTGGTGGAGAAGGACATGAGCGGACTCACCCTGCGGGTGCACCCCTTCATCGCCGCCTACCTCACCAAGGGCCTGCCCAGCGTGCAGCACCGGTGGTGGTGGCGCTGGCGCAAATGGGTCAAGGTGGTGGGCGAAGGATCCAGCCAGTACCTCGACTTCCGGGTGGTGGACGGCTCCGGGAAGGACATCCCGCTGTGATGCGGGCGTGTTGATCCTGAACACAAGGATGTTGCCCTGATTCCCTGATCAGTTTCCGCTGAAGTGGGAGATGGCCTTAGTTTCCGTGCAACTGGATGATCCTGCAGACTTGCGTACTCGTCAAGTCGTAGACGCTGTGTATCTTCGGCATATGCTGCATCGACTGTTATTGGTTGGGGTTGCCCTGTGTCATGTGCCGATCGTTTCGGCGCAGTTCATTGGTGTGAACACCACTTATCAATCCCCTTGGATAAATGATGACACGATCACAATAGTTGGTTCTGCAGCTTCCGAGTATATTGGGCAGGATCTCGCTGCTATCTTGAATGTGCACGAGGATGTTTTCGCTAGCTGTTCTCGGATTGAACTGGATGTCCCTTCGGGAACGGCGAGCAGTTTTTGTTGGATAAATCAATGCTATGATCAAACCTTAGCTGGGGAATACCCGACATATACTTCATATCCTTTCGAGTTCATTGACGATTGGTATAATTGGTGGATCGATCAGGTGCATATTTACCACTATCCAAATGGTGTCGCTGACACGGCGCTATATCAGTATCAGATTTTTCGAACGGACAGCCCTGACGTCAGCACCTCGTTTGTGGCTCGATTCATTGCGTTACCCTTCTTTAATAGCGTCGATGATCTTTTGGATGGCGAAATTTTATTGATTAATCCTGTCGAAGACGGGCAGCTCCGTTACACGATTGGAGACTTAAGAACGAATGAGTATTGGATTCGAATCCTCAGCATGACAGGTTCAATTTGTACCAGCAAGCACAGCACGGCGAAGGGGGATGCCACTATGGATCTGACCGGTCTGGTTAGTGGTCCCTACGTTTTCGTATTGGAGTGTGATGGTTTTCGGCCGATTCGAAGAGCCATCATTGTGCAATGAAGAGGATTAGGAATCGGGCTATTCGGTACACCAACGGTTAGTGTAATCGAAGGGATCGTCCTACTCTCATGCCCATGGATGGTGTGATTTGGGTATCCTAGTGATTCGGCATTGATTTGTTGGACCAGGTTTCATGAGAACTGCCTGGGCGATCGTAAGCTCCGCAAGGTTTTCGTAACGATGTCGTCCAACTCATGAGTGCCGACCCAATAGTGTGGCGCGAGCCTGGGCGGCAAGGCGTAATTTCGCGGCCGCTTCACCCGGATGATCACCATCGACAAGATCGACGCGCTGCGCGAGCGGCTCGAGGCCCTCAAGGGCTACCTCGCCATCGAGGACAAGCGCGGGCTCATCCTCGAGGAGGAGAAGTACACCCACGACCCCGACTTCTGGAACGACCAGAAGAAGGCCCAGGCCACCATGAAGAAGATCCGCGAGCTCAAGCGGTGGGTGGAGTTGTACGAAGCCGTGAAGCGCGAACTGGACGATGTCGAGGTGATGTTCGACTTCTTCAAGGCCAAGGAGGTGAGCGAGCAGGAGCTGGAGGCCCAGTACGCCAAGGCCGCCCATACGCTGGAGGAGCTCGAGTTCAAGAACATGCTCAGCGCCGAGGAGGACCCCCTGAGCGCCGTGGTGCAGATCACCAGCGGCGCCGGCGGTACCGAGAGCAACGACTGGGCCCTGATGCTGCTGCGCATGTACCGCATGTGGGCCGAGAAGAACGGCTATGCGGTGCGCGTGCTCGACTACCAGGACGGTGAGGCCGCCGGCATCAAACAGGCCACCATGGAGGTCGATGGCGAGTTCGCCTTCGGCATGCTCAAGGGCGAGAACGGGGTGCACCGCCTGGTGCGGATCAGCCCCTTCGACAGCAATGCGCGCCGCCACACGAGCTTCGTGAGCGTGTACGTGTACCCGCTGGTGGACGAGAGCATCGAGATCGACATCAACCCCAGCGACATCACCTGGGACACCTTCCGCAGCGGCGGTGCGGGCGGACAGAACGTGAACAAGGTGGAGACCGGCGTGCGCCTGCGCCACGCGCCCACTGGCATCATCATCGAGAACACCGAGACGCGCAGCCAGCTGGAGAACAAGAACAAGGCCCTGCAGCTGTTGAAGAGCCAGCTCTACGAACTGGAGCTCGAGAAGCGACGCAGCAAGCGCAGCGAGATCGAGGCCGGCAAGAAGAAGATCGAGTGGGGCAGCCAGATCCGCAACTACGTGCTGCAGCCCTACAAGCTGGTGAAGGACGTGCGCACCGAGCACGAGACCAGCAGCGTGGACGACGTGCTGAACGGCGGGATCGACGAGTTCCTGAAGGCCTACCTGATGCAGCATGGGCAGAGCCAGAAGGTCTGAACACAAGTCGGCAATTGCCAGTTGGCAGTAGGCGATTGCCCGACAGAACTGATCATACTGCCTACTGCTTCTGCAATCTGCCGACTGGCAATGGACTACCGGATCGAGAAGGACACGATGGGCGAGGTGAAGGTGCCCGCCGACAAGTACTGGGGCGCGCAGACCGAGCGCAGCCGCAACAACTTCCGCATCGGCCCGCCGGGCAGCATGCCGCGGGAGATCGTGCATGCCTTCGCCTACCTCAAGAAGGCCGCCGCGCTCACCAACCTGGAGCTGGGCAAGCTGCCGAAGGAGAAGTGCGACCTCATCGGCCGCGTGTGCGACGAGATCCTCACCGGCGCGCTGGACGACCAGTTCCCCCTGGTGATCTGGCAGACCGGCAGCGGCACGCAGAGCAACATGAACGTGAACGAGGTGGTGGCCTACCGCGCGCACGTGCTCAATGGCGGCAAGCTCACC
>JAEUSW010000217.1 GCA_016788285.1 Flavobacteriales bacterium | reverse complement strand
GCGCCATGGGGGTGAGGCGCCGGAGAGGGGCCGCCGGCGCAGCGTTCACGCCAGCTTGCGCGCCAGCCATTCGTCCAGGATGCGGTTGAACACGGCGGGCTGCTCCATCATCGCCGCGTGGCCGCATTCATCCACCCAGTGCAGTTCGCTTCCGGGGATCAGCTGGTGGAACTCCTCGGCCACCTCGGGCGGGGTGATGCCGTCCTGCCTGCCCCAGATGAGGCAGACCGGCATGCGGAGCTTGGGCAGGTCGCGCGCCATGTTGTGGCGGATGGCGCTCTTGGCCAGGGCCAGGATGCGGATGAGCTTGGCCTTGTCGTTCACCGTCTCATAACACTCGTCCACCAGCTCATCGGTGGCGTGCTTCGGGTCGTGGAAGGTGAGGGCGATCTTCTTGCGCAGGTATTCCTTGTCCTCCCGGCGCGGGAAGCTGCCGCCGAAGGCGTTCTCGTACAGCCCGCTGCTGCCGGTGAGGATCAGTGTGCGGACGCCCTCGGGGCGGCGGGCGCAATGGATCAAGGCCACATGGCCGCCGAGCGAATTGCCCAGGAGGTTCACTTCGGTGTAGCCCTTGTGCCGGATGAACCGGTGCAGGAAATCGGCCAGGGCGGGGACATTGGTGCTCAGCATGGGCATGCTGTACAGGGGCAGCATGGGCACCACCACCCGGTACCGCCCCGCAAAGTGGCGGAACACCTCCTCGAAGTTGCTCAGTGCCCCGAACAAACCGTGCAGGAAGAGGAGCACAGGACCGTCGCCCTCCTCCACGTAACGGAACTCGCCTTCCTCCTTCAACCCTTGCAGCATCGATACCGCGCGGCCCTGTGGGGGACCGCATCCGTCCAAATGTAGTGAAGCGCTCCTGTCGGGGTCCCGTCCCCCGGCGCGCTATCCACAAGGCTGTGTGAGCAAGCCGGACACGGGGCGTGCAGGCACGCGATGACCTGAGGGGAGCTTCGGCGGGTCGTCGGACGGAGGTGGGCCGGTCGGCACGCCGAGGATGCGCTCCTGTTAATTACTCCCACTTTCTCCCACCTCGCGGAGGGTCTATTTTCCTAGTATTGATGAAGGGTTTGGCAACAAATCCCGAGCTTCGCCGTTGACAAGTTATCGACAGAAGGGTAAGAAGTGGGAGTGAGTGGAGCAAAGTGGGGCAAAACCTCTACTTTCGCTGCCGTCTCGCACGCGCATCCGCATGCTGAACCTCTTGGGTGAATACGATCTGCGGCTGGACGCCAAAGGGCGTCTGGTGCTGCCGAGCGGGCTGAAGCGTCAGCTCGCCGAGGTGGCCACCAAAGGCTTCGTGATCGCCCGCGACGTGTTCAAGCCGTGCCTGGTGCTGTACCCCATGAGCGAGTGGGAGCGGACGCAGGCCATGATGGCCCGCCTGAACCCCTTCGTGGAGAAGAACCGGGAGTTCATCCGGCGCTTCACGAACGGGGCCACACGGGTGGAGCTTGATGGCAGCGACCGGATCCTGCTCCCCAAGCCGCTGATGGACCATGCCGGCATCGGCAAGGACCTGAAGCTGATGGGACTGCTCGACCGGGTGGAGCTCTGGAGCAAGGACGGACATGCCCGGATGCAGCGCGAGGCCGTGGACCTCACCGCCCTCGCCGAAGAGGTGATGGGCAGCCTAGGCAACGCCAATGGCCAGTGAGTACCACGCTCCCGTTCTTTCCCAACCTTGTGTCAATGGCCTGAACATCCGCCCCGACGGCGTCTACGTGGACGTCACCTTCGGCGGCGGCGGGCACAGCCGGGCGATCCTCGAACGCCTCGGTCCCAAAGGGGCGCTGATCGCCTTCGATCGCGATGCGGATGCCTGGGCGAGAGCCCTGGACGACCCCCGGTTCACGCTGGTGCGCTCCGACTTCCGGTGGGTGCGCAACCACCTCCGGTTCCTCGGCCGCCTTCCGGTCGATGGCCTGCTGGCGGACCTGGGCGTGAGCAGTCACCAGTTCGACACCGCGGCGCGCGGCTTCAGCTTCCGCCACGAGGGTCCGCTGGACATGCGCATGGACCGCCGTGCGCGGCGCACCGCCGCAGACCTGGTGAACGCGGCGGACGAAGCGGGGCTTACCCGGATCCTGCGCGCATACGGTGAGGTGGACGCACCGCATCGCGTGGCCCGATGCATCATCAACGCCGCGGCCGCCCGCCGCATCAGCACCACGCAGCAACTGCTGGAAGCGCTGCGGCCGGTGACGCCCCGGTACGATGCCAACGGCTTCCTCGCCCAGGTCTTCCAGGCCCTGCGCATCGCGGTGAACGATGAGCTCGGTTCACTGGAACGCCTGCTCACCGAGAGCGCGGGGATCATCCGTCCCGGTGGGCGCCTGGTGGTGATCAGCTACCACAGCCTGGAGGACCGGCTGGTGAAGAACTGGATGCGTGCGGGCGATACGGGCGGAGTGGAGCGGAAGGACCTCTACGGCAACAGCCTCCGACCCTTCAGGCCATTGAACACGAAGGCGATCAGACCGGACGACGAAGAGATCAACACCAACCCCCGGGCGCGCAGCGCCAGGCTCAGGATCGCAGAACGAACGTGAAAGGCAACCGACCACGCACCCAGGAGGAACCCGCAGCCGGGAGCGCCGCCGCACCGCCGCGCACCAAACGGCCCGGCCTCCTCGCCGGCGTGCTGAACGGGTCCTTCCTCACCCGCGAGCAGGTGCTGGGCAACATGCCCTTCCTGCTCTTCATCGCCGGCCTCATGCTGGTGTACATCGGATACGGATACTGGACCGAGCGCACCGTGCGCGACCTGCATCGCACCGACGCCGACCTGAAGGAGCTGCGCAGCGAGTACATCACGGTGCGCAGCCACCTGGACCGCACCGAGCAGCAGAGCCAGGTGGCCGAGGACATCTCCGGGCTCGGCTTGCGCGAGAGCCGTGTCCCCCCCCGCAAGCTCACCGTTGAACCCGAACAGGCCGAGGCCGTGCGCTGACCATGGAACCCCAACGCGCCTTCCGCCTCCGCACCATGCTCGTGTACGGCGCGCTGCTGCTGTTCGCGCTGGCCATCGCCGTGCAGCTGTTCACCATCCAGCTGGTGGAGGGCGACCGATGGACCGCCCGTGCCGAGCACGTGGCCACCGCCTACCGCACCGTGCAGCCCGACCGCGGGCACATCTACAGCGAGGACGGCCGTCTGTTGAGCACCAGCGTCCCGGAATACGAGGTCCGCATGGACATGATGGCCGACGGCCTCAGCGACGAGCTGTTGCGGGCCGAGATCGACGACCTGTGCCAGGCGCTGAGCGACCTCTTCGGCGATCGCACCGCCGCTGAATACCGCCGTGACCTGCTCGCCGCCCGTGCGCGCCGCGACCGCTATCACCTGGTGAAGCGCAAGGTGGACCACGAGCAGCTGCAGGTGGTGAAGGAGATGCCGCTGTACCGGCGCGGCCGCTACGCCAGCGGTCTCATCCTGGAGAAACGCACCGTCCGTGTCCGCCCCTTCGGGCGGTTGGCGGCACGCTCCGTCGGCTACGTGCTGAAGGACAGCAGCGCCATCGGCATCGAGGGCGGTTTCGACACCTGGTTGCGCGGGGTCACCGGCCGCCGCCTCGAACGCCGCCTCACCGGGGGCATCTGGATGCCCATGGACGATGGCAACGGTCAGGACCCCGTGCCCGGCAGCGATGTGCACACCACCATCGACATCAACCTGCAGGACGTGGCCGATGCGGCGCTGGAGGCCCAGCTGCGCAAGCACGGTGCCCACCACGGCTGCGTGGTGGTGATGGAGGTGGCCACCGGCTACATCAAGGCGATCAGCAACCTCACGCTCCAGGGCGACAGCAGCTACGTGGAGGACCTCAACTATGCCGTGGGCCTCACCACCGAGCCGGGATCGACCTTCAAGACGGCCAGCCTGATGGTGGCCCTGGAGGATGGCGTGGTGAAGGCCACCGATACGGTGGACACGCGCAACGGCCAGGTGCGCTTCCACGACCGCATCATGAAGGACTCGCATGAGGGCGGGTATGGCCGCATCACCGTGCACCGTGCGCTGGAGGTCAGCAGCAACACCGCCGTCTCGCAGGTCGTGAACAAGGCCTACCGCAACGACCCCAAGCGGTTCGTGGCCGGACTGCGCCGCCTCGGTCTCGACCGGCCGCTCGGTGTGCGGATCCCTGGCGAAGGCCTGCCGGTGATGCGCGATCCCGGCGACAAGGGGTGGAGCGGCGTGAGCCTCCCGTGGATGAGCATCGGGTACGAGATCAGCCTCACGCCCCTCCAGGTGCTCGCCTTCTACAACGCCATCGCCAACAACGGCCGGCTGATGCAGCCGCAGTTCGTGTCGCACGTGACGCGTGCGGGCAAGGAGCTCCAGCGCTTCGACCCGGTCGCGCTCAACGAGCGGATCTGTTCGCCCTCCACCCTGGAGCAGGTGCGCCGCATGCTGGAGGGCGTGGTCGACACGGGCACGGCCACCAACCTGAAGGCCGCGCACTTCCGGATCGCCGGCAAGACGGGCACGGCCCAGATCGCCAAGGAACGCTCGGGCTACAAGAGCGCGGGCGTCAGCTATCAGGCCTCCTTCGCCGGCTACTTCCCGGCCGACGCACCGCGCTACAGCTGCATCGTGGTGGTGAGCTCCCCGAGCATGAGCGGTTACTACGGCAACGTGGTGGCCGGGCCCATCTTCAAGGAGATCGCCGACAAGATCCACAGCAACCGGCTGGAGATGCAGACGGGGCTGGCCGGGCTGGCACCGCCCCAGGAACGCACCCCGGTGACCTTCGGTGGACATGCCGGCGACCTGCGCACCGCGCTCGCCGGCCTCGGTGTGCCCGTGCAACAGGAGGGTGAAGGGGAGTGGGTCGTATCGCAGGCCGCGGACACCAGCGTGGTGCTTCGGCCGCGCGGCCTGCCCGGCGATGCGCAGCACGTGGTGCCCAACGTGCAGGGCATGGGCCTGCGCGATGCCCTCTACCTCCTGGAGAACCGGGGCCTGCGGGTGCAGGTCTCGGGGGCCGGCATGGTGCGCCGGCAATCGCTCATGCCCGGCCATCGCTTCACCCCGGGCACCACCATCCTGCTCGAGCTCACCACATGAAACTCCTGAAGGACATCCTCTACCGGGCACGCCTGGAACAGGTGGTGGGCAGCACCAATGCCGCCATCGAGAAGCTCTGTGCGGACAGCCGTGAGGTGGTCCCGTTCACGGCCTTCTTCGCCCTGAAGGGCACCAGGGTCGACGGGCACGACCACATCGACCAGGCGGTGGAACGCGGTGCCACGGCCATCGTGTGCGAACGCATGCCCGAGCGGTTCAAGGAGGGCGTCTGCTATGTGCGGGTGGCCGACAGCACCCATGCGCTCGCCGTGGCCGCGGCCAACTTCCACGACCATCCCTCGCGCGCGCTCACCCTCGTGGGCATCACGGGCACGAACGGCAAGACGAGCACCGCGACCCTGCTGTACCGCCTGTTCCGTGCGCTCGGGCACAAGTGCGGCCTCATCAGCACCGTCGAGGTCCGCATCGGCCAACGGAGCATCCCGGCCACGCACACCACGCCCGACGCGGTGCGGCTGAACGCCCTCCTGCACGAGATGGTGGAGGAGAAGGTGACGCACTGCTTCATGGAGGTGAGCAGCCATGGCGTGGTGCAGGAGCGCATCACCGGCCTGCACTTCGACGTGGGCGTGTTCACGAACATCACGCACGACCACCTGGACTACCACGGCACGTTCGCCGCGTACATCCAGGCCAAGAAGCGCTTCTTCGACCAGCTCGCTGCGGACGCCCTGGCGCTCGTGAACGCCGACGACCCCAACAGCGCGGTGATGGTGCAGAACACCGCCGCGCGCAAGCGCAGCTACGCGGTGAACGGCATGGCGGACCATCGTGCGCGCATCATCGAGAACCAGCTCACCGGGCTCCACCTCAACATCGACGGGCACGACGTCTACACGAGACTGGTCGGCGCCTTCAACGCGAGCAACCTGCTCGCCGTGTACGCCGTCGCCGTGCACCTGGGGCTGGCCCCGATGGACGTGCTGACCGCGCTGAGCGACCTGGAGCCGCCGCGCGGGCGCTTCCAGGCGGTGCGCGGCCCGGGCGGTGTGCTGGGCGTGGTCGACTACGCCCACACCCCCGACGCCCTCCGGAACGTGCTGGAGACCATGCGCGGCGTGTGCAGCGCGGACCAACGGGTGATCACCGTGGTGGGCTGCGGCGGCGACCGCGACCGGTCCAAGCGCCCGGTGATGGCGCGCATCGCCGCCGAGCTCAGCGACCGCGTGGTCCTCACCAGCGACAATCCGCGCAGCGAGGACCCGATGGCGATCCTCGCCGAGATGCGTGCGGGTGTGCCTCCGGGGGATGCGGAACGCGTGTTCGTCAATGCCGACCGCCGCGAGGCGATCCGACAGGCCGTGAGCCTGGCCGCACCGGGCGATGCGGTCCTGGTGGCCGGGAAGGGGCATGAGACCTATCAGGAGATCGCGGGGGTGCGCCATCCCTTCGACGATGCCGCCGTGCTGAAGGAGACCCTTGAACTCATGCACCGCTGACCATGCTGTACCACCTGTTCAAGGCCATCGGATTCGCACTTCCCGGAAGCGGGGCCTTCAACTACATCTCCTTCCGCGCCGCGATGGCGGTCTTCGTGTCGCTCCTCATCAGCCTGTGGTTCGGCAAGGGCATCATCCGCCTGCTGCGCCGCATGCAGGTGGGGGAGACCGTGCGCGACCTCGGGCTTGAGGGCCAGATGGGCAAGCAGGGCACACCGACCATGGGCGGCCTCATCATCCTGTCGGCCATCCTCGTCCCCACGCTGCTCTTCGCGCGGCTGGACAACATCTACATCCTGCTGATGCTCGCCGTCACCGTCTGGCTCGGCGTCATCGGTTTCATCGATGACCACATCAAGGTCTTCAAGAAGGACAAGCGTGGTCTGGCGGGCCGGTTCAAGATCGTGGGCCAGGTCGGCATCGGCATCATCGTCGGCGCCGTGGTGTACTTCCACCCGTCCATCCGCACCAAGGTGGAGGTGCCGCCCGTGCTCGCCGAGCAGCTCGACCCCGCGGCGCTGAGCACGTTCGTGGAGGAGGACGGCACCGTGCATCACCTGCTGGACCGCAAGAGCCCCAACACCACCATCCCCTTCGTGAAGGGGAACGAGTTCAACTACTCCTCCGTGCTCGGCCTCTTCGGCCGTGAGGCGCGACGCTACACCTGGGTGCTGTACATCCTGGTGGTCATCTTCATCATCACCGCGGTGAGCAACGGGGCCAACATCACCGACGGCCTCGACGGGCTCGCCACCGGCACCTCCGCCATCATGGTGCTGGCCCTGGGCGTGCTCGCCTACGTGAGCGGCAACATCATCTTCTCGGAGTACCTGGACATCATGTACATCCCGGATAGCGGGGAGCTGGCGGTGTACATCGGCGCGATGCTCGGTGCGTGCATCGGATTCCTCTGGTACAATGCCTATCCGGCGCAGGTCTTCATGGGCGATACCGGCAGCCTTGCGCTCGGAGGCATCATCGCCACGCTGGCCATCCTGGTGCGGAAGGAGCTCCTGATCCCCGTGCTGTGCGGCGTTTTCCTGGTGGAGAACCTCAGCGTGGTGATGCAGGTCTCCTGGTTCAAGTACACCAAGCGCAAGTACGGTGAGGGCCGTCGGATCTTCCTGATGTCGCCCCTGCACCATCACTTCCAGAAGAAGGGCATCCACGAAAGCAAGATCGTGAGCCGGTTCTGGATCGTCGGCATCATGCTCGCCGTGTTGAGCATCGTCACCCTCAAGCTGCGATGAGCTCATTGGTGGTGCTCGGTGCGCAGGAGAGCGGAGTGGGCGCGGCGCTGCTGGCCCGCAAGCTCGGTCTGCCCGTGTTCGTCAGCGATGGCGGGCCGATCAAGCCGCGCTACCGCGAGGTGCTCGAGGCGCACGACATCCCCTTCGAGGAGGGCGGTCACTCCGCCACGCGCGTGCTCGCCGCCGACGAGCTGGTGAAGAGCCCGGGCATCCCCGACACCGCGGCGCTCGTGGCCGCCGCTCGCGACCGCGGCATCCCGGTGATCAGCGAGGTGGAACTGGCGGCCCGCCACACCACGGCGCCCATCGTGGCCATCACCGGGAGCAACGGCAAGACCACCACCACGCTCCTCACCCATCACATCCTGACGAAGGCCGGATTGGACGCCGGGCTCGGCGGCAACGTCGGGCGCAGCTTCGCCGGCCTCGTCGCCGAGCGGGAGCACGCCCTGTACGTCCTCGAGCTGAGCAGCTTCCAGCTGGACGGCATCCGCACCCTGCGCCCGCACATCGCCGTGCTGCTCAACATCACCCCGGACCATCTGGAACGGTACGCGTACCGCATGGAGAACTACGTCGCGAGCAAGTTCCGCATCGCGATGAACATGACGGACCGGGACCATCTCATCCACAGCGCCGACGACCCGGAGGTGGTCCGCGGGCTTGACCTGCACCCGGTGCGCGCGCAACGCTGGCCCTTCTCCATCGAACGCCCGCTCGCCCGGGGCGGATGGCTCGACGACAAGCACATCCACATCCACACCGACCAAAACCCGTTCCGCATGTCCATCCTCGAACTCGCCCTGCAGGGCAGGCACAACGTGTACAACTCGCTTGCGGCGGGCATCGCCGCGCGCATCCTCGACGTGCGCAGCGAGTCCCTGCGCGAGAGCCTGAGCGACTTCCAGAACGTGGAGCACCGCCTGGAGCGCGTGGCCACCGTGAACGGGGTCACCTTCATCAACGATTCGAAGGCCACCAACGTGAACAGTGCTTGGTACGCCCTGGAGAGCATGGACCGCCCCGTGATCTGGATCGCCGGCGGTGTGGACAAGGGCAACGACTACAGCACGCTGGTGCCGCTGGTGAAACAGCGCGTGAAGGCCATCGTCTGCCTGGGGAAGGACAACGCCAAGGTGCATGCCGCCTTCGCCGGCATGGTGCCGACGATCACGGACACCGACAGCGCCGAGGCCGCCGTGCGCACCGCCTACGGCCTCAGCGAACCGGGCGATGCCGTGCTGCTCAGCCCCGCCTGCGCCAGCTTCGACCTGTTCGAGAACTACGAGGAACGCGGCCGCCGGTTCAAGGCCGCCGTCAAGGCCCTGTGAACCCGGAAACACCGATACCATGGACAAGGACACCCTGCACCTGCTGAACGTCCGCCAGGCCCGTGCCGGTCTGGTGGAGGCCCGTGCGCGCGCCCTTGGTGAATTGCGGAGCGCACCCCACCGCATGGAGTTCGTCGGCACCATCCGCGGCGTGGAGTACATCAACGATTCCCGCGCCACCTTCCTCGACGCCGCCCTGCAATCCCTGGCCTCCATCGAGAAGCCCGTGCTGTGGATCACGGGCGACCTGCCGGAGGGCCTGGCCGATGGGGCCGTGCTCGACTTCCTGCGCGACCGCGTGCGCGCCCTGATCCTGTGCACCCCCGGGATGAGCGACGTGCCCGACGGCATCCGCGAGGCCCTGGGCCAGGCCTTCCAGGCGGGCGACCTGCGCACGGCCGTCTTCCTGGCCCACGAACTGGCCGCCAGTGGCGAGGTGGTGCTCTTCAGCCCCGCCTGCCCCAGCGGAGGCGGGTTCGCCAACTACGAGGAACGCGGACACGCCTTCAAACGCACCGTGCGCGAGCTCTGATCCGACGCCCATGAACCGCCTCTTCCACGAACACCTGCGCGGCGACCGCACCATCTGGATGGTGGCGCTGCTGCTGGGCGTGGTCAGCCTGCTGGCCGTGTACAGCTCGATCGCCTCGCTGGCGTTCAAGCAGGAGGGGCGCAGCACCCTGCACTTCCTCATGAAGCACGGCCTGATGCTCGCCAGCGGCGGTGCCATCATGTACGGGGCGCACCGGCTCCGTTTCGGCGTCTACGGGCGTCTGTCGCAGCTGCTGCTCGGTGTCACCGTCGGCCTGCTCGTGCTCACCCTCCTGTTGGGCACCAACCTGAACGATGCCAGTCGCTGGCTGCGCATCCCCATCATCGGCCAGAGCTTCCAGACCAGTGACCTGGCCAAGGTGGTGCTGATCGTGTTCGTGGCGCGCGCCATCGCCAAACAGAAGGACGCGCCCTGGACCTTCCGCGATGTGGTGCTGAAGCTCATGCTGCCCATCGGTGCGGTGTGCGGCACCATCCTGCCGGCCAACTTCAGCACGGCCGCCCTGCTCTTCGCGGTGTGCATGATGGTGGCGTTCCTGGGTGGTGTGCCGCTGAAGTGGATCGCGGCCTCCATCGGTCTGGCCGCAGGGGCCTTCGCCCTTCTGGTGGCGGTGAACGAGGCCGCCGACCTCGGGCTGCTGCCGCGCGTGGAGACCTGGCGTGCCCGCCTCGAGAACCACGGTTCGGCCGACAGCGATGCCAACTACCAGGTGGAGCACGCCAAGATCGCCATCGCCAGCGGCGGCCTGCTCCCCAACGGACCAGGCAGTGGCACCTCGCGCAACTTCCTGCCGCACCCGTACTCGGACATGATCTACGCGTTCATCATCGAGGAGTACGGCAGCCTGCTCGGAGGCCTCGGCCTGCTGCTGCTCTACCTCATCCTGATGGGGCGCGCCGTGAAGATCGCCCGGCTCTGCCCCAAGCCCTTCGGCGCGCTCACCGCGCTGGGCCTGAGCCTCAGCCTGGTGTTGCAGGCCCTGGTGAACATGGCCGTGGCGGTCAACCTCGTGCCCGTCACCGGTCAGCCGCTGCCCCTGGTGAGCATGGGCGGCACCTCCATCTGGTTCACCAGCCTCATGATCGGCATCGTGCTGAGCGTGAGCCGCAGTGTGTACGACGAACCCGCGAACGACCATGTCGAACCCCAACCCCGCACCGCCCCGGCGGCCGCTTAGGCTGATGATCAGCGGAGGAGGCACCGGCGGGCACATCTTCCCGGCCATCGCCATCGCGAGCGCCGTGCGGGAACGGCTGCCCGATGCGGAGGTGCTCTTCGTGGGCGCGGAGGGTCGCATGGAGATGACCAAGGTGCCCGCGGCCGGCTATCGCATCGAGGGCCTTCCCATCCGCGGCTTCCAACGGGGGGCCGTGCTGGCCAACCTGGGCCTGCCGTGGATGCTGCTGCGCAGCTTCCTCAAGGCGCGCCGTCTGGTCCGCTCGTTCCGTCCGGACGTGGCGGTGGGCGTGGGCGGCTATGCCAGCGGCCCGTTGATCGCCGTGGCCCAGCGCATGGGGGTGCCCACGCTCATCCAGGAGCAGAACAGCCATGCCGGAAAGACCAACATCCACCTCGGTCGGCGCGCCCACCGCATCTGCGTGGCCTACCCGGGCATGGAGAAGTACTTCCCCAAGGACCGGCTGCGGCTCACCGGCAATCCGGTGCGCAGCGCCACCGTGCAGCTGGAGGGCAAGCGTGCCGAAGCGCTCGCGCACTTCGGCCTCCTCGGTGACGCCCCGGTGGTGCTGGTGACCGGCGGGAGCCTCGGTGCGCGCGGCGTGAACCATGGTGTGGCCGCGGCGCTGGCGGGCTGGAAAGAGGCCGGGGTGCAGGTGATCTGGCAGACGGGCACCCCCTTCCTCGAGCAGGCCCGCATGGCGGTGGCGGACATCGCGTTCGATCGGTGCAGGGTGAGCGCCTTCATCGACCGCATGGACCTGGCCTACGCCTGCGCCGATGTGGTGGTGGCGCGGGCCGGCGCCATCAGCATCAGCGAGCTCTGCCTGGTGAAGCTGCCCGCCGTGCTGGTGCCGCTGCCCACCGCGGCCGAGGACCATCAGACCGCCAACGCCCGCGCGCTCACCGACCGCGGTGCCGCGCTCCTCGTGCGCGACACGGACACGACGCAGGAGCTCGGGCCCACGGTGCTGCGCCTGCTGAGCGATGCCCCGGCCCGGGAACGCATGCGCGGGGCCATCGCCGCCTTCGGCCGACCCGACGCCGCCGGCACCATCGCCGATGAGGTGATCGCGCTCGCCAACACCACCACGCGCCCATGAGCACCGCGGTCCAGCGCCTCTATTTCGTCGGTATCGGCGGCATCGGCATGAGCGGCCTGGCCCGCTATTTCCGACGCGCCGGCGCCGTCGTCGGGGGCTACGACCGCACACCGTCGGCGCTTACCGAGAGCCTGGCCGCGGAGGGCATGGCCATCCACTTCGACGAGGTCCCGGCCTCGATCCCCGACGCCCTGCGCGAGCGGCCGTCGGACGTGCTGGTCGTGCGTACGCCCGCCGTGCCCGCCTCCAGCCCGCTGCTGGCCTGGTGGACCGCCGCCGGCGCCCGCATCGTGAAGCGCAGCGAACTGCTCGGGCTCATCACCCGCGACCGCCACACCTATGCGGTGGCGGGCACCCACGGCAAGACCACCGTGAGCACCCTGCTGACGCACCTGCTGCACAGCGGAGGCGTGCCGGTGAACGCCTTCCTCGGTGGCATCAGCGCCAACTACAACACCAATGTGCTGCTGGATGAAGGCGCCGTGGCGAACGTGGTGGAGGCCGATGAGTACGACCGCAGCTTCCTGCAGCTGCGACCGACCGACGCGATCATCACCGCGGCCGACCCGGACCACCTCGACATCTATGGCACGCCCGAGGCGATGCTCGAGGCCTACAGCGCCTTCGCGGACCTGTGCACCGGGTCGTTGCTCGTGCATGAACGCGTGAAGACCGTGCTCCCCGCGCTGAAGGCCGATACCTATGCCATCGGTGGGCACGGTGTGCCCCGCGCCGAGCAGGTGGAGGTGCGAGAGGGGGCCTACCACTTCGATCTGGTGACCGGCGGCGTCACCCTCCGGGGGCTGCGCCTGGGCATGGCCGGACGCCACAACGTGGAGAACGCCACGGCCGCCGCCGCGATGGCGCTGCGCGCGGGCGTGGCGCCGGAGGCGGTCCGCGCCGCGCTCGCATCGTTCCGGGGGGTGGAGCGCCGGTTCCAGACGATCCTGGGCGGACCGGCGATGGTCTTCATCGACGACTACGCCCACCATCCCGCCGAACTGGATGCGGCGATCCGTTCGGCGCGCGAGCTCCATCCCACGCGCAGGCTCACCATCGTCTTCCAACCCCACCTATTCACCCGCACGCGGGACCTCGCCGATGGTTTCGCACGGAGCCTCGCCGGCGCGGACAGGCTGTACCTGCTGGACATCTATCCGGCGCGTGAGGAGCCCATCCCGGGCATCACCTCGGCCTGGTTGCTCGAGCGCATCGACATGTCCGACAAGCACCTTGTGGGCCGGGACGAGCTGATCGCACGGTTGTCCGCCGAACGTCCCGAACTGCTGTTGACCCTGGGCGCCGGCGACATCGACCGGCTCGTGCCCCGCATCGCCGACGCCCTTCAACACCCCGCTGCCGCATGAACGCCCCGCGCGCCCTCGTCCGTCCCGTGCTGCTGGTCGCCACCGCCGCCCTTGTCGTGGCGGCCCTCGGCTTCGTGGAGCGCACCGCCGACCGCCGGCCGGTGCAGGACCTTGCCATCGATGTACGCGCCGTCGATGAGGCGCGGTTCATCACCCCGCAACAGGTGCGCGAGCAGGTGCTGCGGATGGGCGAGGAGGTCGTGGGCGTGCCGGTGGCGGAGATGGACCTGGAGGCCATCGAGCAACGGCTCCGTGCGGTGCCGTGGGTCAGCACGGCGGAAGCATACCACACCTTGGACGGGATCCTTCACGTCCGGGTGGAGCAGCGCATGCCCGTCGTGCGCGTGTTCGACCAGGATGGACGGGGCTACTACCTCGACGCCGAAGGCCACACCATGCCCTTGAGCGCACAGCACACCGCCCGGGTGCCGGTGGCGCTCGGTGCGGTGCATCTGGACGGGGCCTCCGAGCGGGTGATCGACCTGCGGTCCGCCGACAGCCTGATCACCGCCTCCCGGCTGCCCGAGGTGCATCGCATCGCCACCTTCCTCCGCCAGGACCCCTTCTGGGCGGCGCTCATCGACCAGATCGTCGTCGCCCCGGACGGCCAGTTCGAGCTGGTGCCCCGGGTGGGGGGGCAGCGCATCCGCATCGGTGGTGCCGACCGCCTCGATCAACGCTTCGCCAAGCTCCGCCTCTTCTACCGCCAGGGGATCGATCAGACCGACTGGCGCCGCCATGCCATCATCGACCTGCGCTTCGACGGCCAGGTCGTCTGCACGCAACGCACAACGCCCTAACACGCTGTACACATGGACCAACAAGAGATCGTGGCCGGATTGGACATCGGCACCACCAAGATCGCCTGCATCGTCGGGCGCAAGAACGAACAGGGGAAGATCGAGATCCTCGGCATGGGCCGCAGCCGCTCCGAAGGCGTGAGCCGCGGCATGGTGGCCAACATCCAGAAGACGGTGGACTCCATCATGGCCGCCGTGAAGGAGGCCGAGGCCAACGCCAACGTGGAGATCGGCACGGTGAACGTGGGCATCGCCGGGCAGCATATCCGCAGCATGCACCACCGCGGCATGATCACCCGCCAGAGCCTGGAGGAGGAGATCCGCCAGCTGGACATCGACCTGCTGATCGACGACATGTACAAGCTCGTGATGCCTCCCGGCGAGGAGATCATCCATGTGCTGCCGCAGGAGTACATCGTGGACGGCGAGCAGGGCATCCGCGACCCGATCGGCATGAGCGGCGTGCGGCTGGAGGCCAACTTCCACATCATCAGCGGCCAGGTCACCGCGGCGCGCAACATCAACAAGTGCGTGCACCGCGCGGGCCTCGATGTCACGGAGCTCATCCTGGAACCGCTCGCCAGCGCCGACGCGGTGCTCAGCGCCGAGGAGAAGGAGGCCGGTGTGGTGCTCGTCGACATCGGCGGAGGCACCACGGACATCGCCATCTTCTATGACGGCATCATCCGCCACACGGCCGTGATCCCCTTCGGCGGGAACGTGATCACCGAGGACATCCGGCAGGGCTGCGGGGTGATGCGGGAGCAGGCCGAGCTGCTGAAGGTGAAGTTCGGCAGCGCCCTCGCCGCGGAGAACAAGGACAACGAGGTCGTCTGCATCCCCGGCCTGCGCGGCCGCGATCCCAAGGAGATCAGCCTGCGCATGCTCGCCGAGGTGATCCAGAGCCGCATGGAGGAGATCCTCGAGCACGTGCACTTCGAGATCAAGAACAGCGGGCTCGAGAAACAGCTCATCGCCGGGGTGGTCCTCACCGGCGGCGGTGCCCAGCTCAAGCACCTGCGCCAGCTGGTGGAGTACATCACCGGCATGACCGCCCGCATCGGCTACCCCAACGAGCATCTGGCCAAGAGCAACGTGGAGCAGGTGACCAGCCCGCTGTTCGCCACGGGCGTGGGCCTGGTGATGAAGGGCTTCGACTTCCTGCATCGCCAGCGCGCCAAGCAGGGCGCCCAGCCGGCCCAGGCCCCCAAGGTGAAGGGCCACAGCCAGGGCAGCCGTGTCGGCAGCTTCTTCGACAAGGTGATCAAGGGCGCCTCCGAGATCCTCAGCGACGACGACATCTAGACCGCATCCCCGCCACCGCAGTTCCACTCTCCAATCCGCAACGACATGAAATTCGATCTTCCCCGTGAGCTCTCCTCGATCATCAAGGTGATCGGCGTGGGGGGCGGCGGCAGCAACGCCGTGAACCACATGTACGCCCAGGGCATCAAGGGCGTCGACTTCATCATCTGCAACACCGACAAGCAGGCGCTGGACATCAGCCCGGTGCCCGTGAAGGTGCAGCTCGGTCCGGCCCTCACCGATGGCCTCGGCGCGGGCTCCATTCCCGAACGCGGCAAGGACGCGGCCCAGGAGAACCTCGACGAGATCCGCCACCTGTTGAGCGCCCGTACCAAGATGGTCTTCATCACCGCGGGCATGGGCGGGGGCACGGGCACAGGCGCAGCGCCGGTGATCGCCAGCATCGCCCGCGAGCTCGGCATCCTCACCGTGGGCATCGTCACCATGCCCTTCCAGTGGGAGGGCCGCAAACGCAAGCTCCAGGCCGTGAGCGGCATCGACGACCTGCGCCGTTCGGTCGACACCCTGCTGGTGATCAACAATGACCGCCTGCGCGACCTCTTCGGCAACCTGAGCCTCGACAACGCGTTCGGCCATGCCGACAACGTGCTCACCACCGCCGCCCGGGGCATCGCCGAGATCATCACCATGACCGGCAAGGTGAACGTCGATTTCGAGGACGTGAAGACCGTGATGTCCAACAGCGGCGCGGCCATCATGGGCATGGCCGAGGCCGAAGGAGAGGACCGCGCCCTGCGCGCCGCACAGGAGGCACTGGCCTCACCCCTGCTCAACGACAACGACATCAAAGGGGCCAAGTTCGTCCTGTTGAACATCAGCCACGGCGCCCGCGAGGTGCTGATGGACGAGATCAGTGAGATCACCGACCACATCCAGGATGCGGCCGGCAGCAGCGCCGACGTGATCTGGGGCTACTGCAGGGAGGAGAGCCTCGGCGAACGCCTGCGCGTGACGGTGATCGCCACGGGCTTCCAGGTGAATCCGGAGACCGGCGCCGTGGGGCATGTGCCCGAAGCGCGCAAGGTGATCCCGCTGGACGCCGACGTGCCCACGATGATCACCCAGCCCATCAGCAGCCCGGTGGCCACCGCTCCGTCCGTGCCTCAGGCCCCGTTGCGTGAGGCCAAGACCCCGGAACCACCCGCCGGCGCTCCGTTCGAGCCCTACCTGAAACCCGCCGTCCAGCAAACGGACCCGGTGGCGAACGAGCTGCCCCGGCCGGTGACCCCGGTGAACGAACGCACCGTGGAACTGGAGGTGACACCGCCGGCCGAAGGGAAGGTGCGCTTTGACCTGTATGAAGCGCCCGCGACGCCGACCGGTTCCACGCCGGCACCGCCCACCGCAGCGACCACGGTCAACGAGCCCGCCCAGGCCCGCCTGAACCCGGCCGAGCACCAGGCCCGCGTGGAAGAGCGCCTCATGCGGATGCGGGAGATGACCATGCGCCTCCGTTCGCCCAACGGGATCAACGACATGGAGCGCGAGCCCGCCTATGTCCGCAAGCGCATCGCCCTCAGCGAAGGACCCCGCAGCACGGACAGCAACGTGAGCCGCTACACCCTGACGGAGGACCAGGACGAGAACGGCGAGCGCCGCGTGGAGCTCAAGCGCAACAACCCGTTCCTGCACGACAACGTCGACTGACGCGAACGCCCATGGACTTCCAACAGCGCATCGATGCGGACATCAAGGCCGCGATGCTGGCCCGCGACAAGGACCGGCTGAACGCCCTTCGGGCGATCAAGAGCGCGATCCTGCTCGAGCTGACCAAGGAAGGCGGAGGCACGGCCGGCATCAGCGACGAGGCCGGGCTGCGCATCCTGCAGAAGCTCCACAAGCAGCGGGCCGAGGCGGCGGCCATCTTCCACCAGCAAGGGCGCACCGACCTGGCCGGCGAGGAGGAGGCCCAGGCCCGGGTGATCGAGGCCTACCTGCCCGCTCGCCTCAGCGAAGCGGAGCTCGAGGCCGCCGTGCGCGCCGTGATCGCCGCTACGGGGGCGAACGGCATGAAGGACATGGGCCGTGTGATGGGCGAGGCGAACAAGCAACTGGCGGGCAAGGCCGATGGCGGCGCCATCGCCGCGCTGGTGAAGCGCCTGCTGGCCGGTTGATCCATCCGCCACCGAACGAGCCAGGGGCGCCCACGGGCGCCCCTGGCTCGTTCGGTGCACCGTCCGCGCGCCGCTAGAGCTTGGCCAGGCTGTCCATCAGCTCCTGTTTCTTGCGCCGGCTCACCGCCACGTTGGTGCCGTCGGTCATGATCACCTCGCCACCCTCGCCGCGGATGTACTTCTTCACGTGCTTCACGTTGATCAGGTAGCTGTGGTGAACGCGCACGAACTGCGTGGGGTCCAACATGTCCTCGAACTCCTTCAGCGTCCGGCTGATCACCAGGCGCTTTTTGTCCTTCTGGTGGACCACCGTGTAATTGCTGTCGCTCTCGCAGTACATGATGTCGTCCACGTCCACCATCTCCAACCCGTCGGCCACCGGAAGGGCGATCCGTTTTTCGGCCCCGGCGGGGCGTGTGAGGTTCTTCAGCAAGGCCATGAACTGGTCGGGGCTCTGCGGCGTGCGCTCCTCCTGCCGCACCTTGCCGATGGCCGTGGCCAGCTCCTCGGCGTCCACCGGCTTCAGCAGGTAGTCCAACGCGCTGAAGCGGATGGCCTTCACCGCGTAGCCTTCGTGCGCGGTGGTGAAGATCACGTGCGGCCGGTCGGGCCCGATCGCCTGGAGCAGGTCGAAGCCCGTCTGTTTGCCCATCTCGATGTCCAGGAAGAGCACTTTCGGCTTCACCTTGCTCAACAGCTCGATGCCCTCGGGCACATTGGTGGCCATGCCCAGCAGGTCGATCTCCGGATGCTTGCGCT
>JAEUSW010000178.1 GCA_016788285.1 Flavobacteriales bacterium | reverse complement strand
CCGCTTCAGCTCCACCAGCGCGGCGTCCAGCTTCAGCAGCACCTCGCGCGGGGCCTCGTACTCGCCGTTGCCGCGGCCCAGGTAGCAGGGGTCGTGGAAGGTGATCCGCTTGCCCTTGAAGTCGCCGCCCTCCACCTTGATCCGCCCCTCCTTCAGCAACGCGTTGATGAACTGCGTGTGGTGCATCACCTCGTAGGTGCCGCCCAGCGCCGGGTACTCGTTCTTCAGGGTGTTGAAGCAGTGCGGGCAGGCGGTGACGATGCGCTTCACCCCATAGCCGTTCAGCACGGCCACGTTCTGCAGCGCCTGCATCTGGAAGAGGAACTCGTTGCCGGCGCGGCGGGCGGGGTCGCCGGTGCAGGTCTCCTCGGTGCCCAGCACGGCGAACTTCACGTTCGCGGCGTTCAGGATGCGCACGAAGGCCTTGGTGATCTTGCGCGCCCGGTCGTCGAAGCTTCCGGCGCAGCCCACCCAGAACAGCACTTCGGGCGTTTCGCCGGCGGCCATCATCTCGGCCATGGTGGGGATGCGGAGGTCGCTCATCGGGGTTGTTCAACGGGTCGACCCGGTGGGTCGATGCTACAGTTCATTCGAACACCTGCACGGTGCGGCGCTTCTCCACCAGGTCCGTGAAATGCCCTTCGTACCGCGTGGCCCTCACCTCGCGGTCGTCGATCCAGTGGTAGTTGCCGCCGCGGGGTTTGCCCATCACCATGACATGGTACTTGAACCCGTGCCTGTTCAGCCACTGCTCCGTCACCGCGCGGTGCTCCTCCGTACGGCTGGTGAAGAAGGTGATGATATGCCCCTCCTCATACCACATGTTCAGCTTCTCCAGCGCCTCGGGGAACACCTCCGCATCGGCCATCCGCCAGGGCTCCTCGTTGGGGATGTCCTCGCAGATGGTGCCGTCGATGTCGATCAGGAAGTTCTTCATCCCCGCCGGCAGCTTGGGGCTCACCCGCTTGCCGTTCTCGGTGGTCTCGATCAGGGTGGGCTTGCGCATGGCGGGTGCGTTCGTTGCCGGCATCAGGACCGCGTCCAGTCCATGCGCTTGTCCGGGCCGAAGGCCCAGGGCGCGCCGTTGTTCTCCACGTTGTTGAACATGCCGGTGAGGGCCGCCCGCGTGCTGCTCTCCTCCATCACCTTGTAGCGGCGCATCTGCATGATGATGTCCACCGGGTCGATGTTCACCGGGCAGGCCTCGGTGCAGGCGTTGCAGGTGGTGCAGGCCCACAGCTCCTCGTCGCTGATGCGGCTGTGCAGGCTCCTGCCATCGTCCTCCCAGGTGCCCTTGGCGTCGATCGCCCGGCCCACCTCCTCCACCCGGTCGCGCGTGTCCATCATGATCTTGCGCGGGCTGAGCAGCTTGCCGGTGAGGTTGGCCGGGCATTCGCTGGTGCAGCGCCCGCACTCCGTGCAGGTGTAGGCGTCCAGCAGGTTCTTCCAGCTGAGGTCGAACACGTCCTTCGCGCCGAAGCGCTCGGGCATCTCCACGCCGGCCACGGTGCGCGGGGCGGCGGGCGCCGGCGGCGCCACGGCCGGGTCCAGCATGCTGCGCACCTCGCCGGTGATCCGCGGCATGTTGGCGATCTCGGTCCGCGGGGCCAGCTTGCTGTACCAGGTGTTGGGGAAGGCCAGCAGGATGTGCAGGTGCTTGCTCACCACCAGGTAGTTGAGGAAGGCGAGGATGCCGATGATGTGGAACCACCAGCAGAAGCGCTCGACCAGTTCCAAGTTGGCAGGTTGCCAGGTTGATAAGTTGGCAAGTTGGGCGAGCGCGCTGCTGACGGGGAATGCCCCGGCCTGCACGTAATGCTCCGCGCCGAGCCGCTGCAGGGTGAGGTCCGCCGCGTTCATGGTGAGGAAGGCGCTCATCAGCAGGATCTCGGTCACCAGGATGATCATGGCGTCCTTCGAGGGCCAGCCCTTCATCTCGGGCTTGTGGAAGCGCGGCAGCCGCAGCACGGCCCGGCGGGCGATGAAGGCGACGCACGCCACCAGCACGCCCAAGGCCAGCACCTCGAAGGCGCCGATGAGCACGTCGTACAGCCCGCCCAGGAAGGCGAACACGCGGTGGGTGCCGAACACGCCGTCGATCACGATCTCCAGCACCTCGATGTTGATGATCACGAAGCCGGCGTAGATGAGGATGTGCAGGAGGCCCGCCACGGGACGCACCACCATCTTGCTCTGGCCGAGGGCCACGCGCGCCATCACGGCCCAGCGCTCGGCCGGCCGGTCGGTGCGGTCCTCGTCGCGCCCCAGCAGGATGTTGCGCCGGATGCGCATCACCTGCCGCCCGAACCAGGCGCCGGCGCCCGCCAGCAGCACCACGAAGACGATCTGCCCGATGCTCATTCCTTCGTTCCGTTGCGTACCGCCTCACCGATCCGTTGCACGTCGCTGTCGCTCAGTTTCGGCAGCTTGTCCTTCTTCCCGAACACCGAAACATGCACGTAGCGGTTCGGGTTCAGACGCACGTCCTCCAGCAGCAGGTCCAGCTCGTTGCTGGCCCGCTCCAGGTTGCGGTACAGGCTGTCGTTGGCCATCAGCTGGCCCAGGGTGCCGTTGCCCTCGCGCAGGCCGCCCATGATGGTGCGCGCCTCGGCCATGGTGCTGTCCAGCGAGGCCAGCGTGCGCTGGATGCTGCCGTTGGCCAGGGTGGCGGCGGTGGTGTCCAGGTTCTGCAGGATGCGCGTGATCTGCACGTTGTTGTTGCGCAGGTTGCCGCTCACGCTCTCCAGGTTGCCCAGCGTGGCGCTGATGGTCTGGCGCTCCACCGCGATCAGCTGGTTGAGCTGCTGGGCGGCCTTGTCGAGGGATTCCAGCGTGGACCGGATGCTGGAGAGGCTGCTGTCGATGTCGTTGCGGGCCTTGGGGTTCAGCACCTGCTGGAAGGCGGTGAGCACCGAATCGACGCTCACCAGCATGGTCTCGGCCTTGCGCTTCAGCGGGTCGATCTGCTGGCCCAGCGCCTCGGTGAGGCCCGGGGTGACGTCGCCCATCAGCGTGTCGCCGGGCTCGGCGAACACGGCGCTGTCGCCCAGCATCAGCTCGGTCCACTTGTTCAACAGGTCGCCCTTGATGCGGATGCGGGTGTCCCGCGGCAGGTTCAGCCCGTCCTCGTTCAGCTGGAAGGAGACCACGATGCGGGCGGCGGGGCCGGGCAGCAGGTCGGTGCCGACCACACTGCCCACCTTGTATCCGTTGAGCAGCAGCGGCGAGGTCTCGGCGATGCCCGAGATGTCGGTGTACACGGCGTGGTACACGTTGCGCCGCTGCAGCAGGTCAAGCCCCTTGAGGTAGTTGACGCCGAAGATCAGGAGCAGCGCTCCAGCGATGACCATCAGGGCGATGGCGTACTCCCGTTTGAGCTTCGGCAATGCCTGTCGTTATTGGCTCTGGGCGAATTTAACGGCTTCCTGCAGATCGATCCGGACGCCATCGCGGAAGGCCACGATGAAGGCGCCGTCGTATCCCTTCTCGCGGCACAGCTTCTGCACGGCCCGCGCCCGCTCCAGCGTGGGCTCATCGCCCACCGTGTAGCGGTACAGTTCGTTGCCGCGGTGCTCCTCCACGCCGTCCAGGCCCTTGAAGTTCTTCGCGGTGGGCTCGATCCGCTTGCTGGAGGTGACCACCTGCACCTTGAACCGCACGCCGGAGGTGGCCGGCTCGGGCACGGGGGGCTTGGGCGTGTCCACCACGGGCGCCGGAGCGGTGAGCTCCACACCCTCCACGGTGGCCTTGTACTCCTTGAAGGCGCGGTAGATGGCCGAGGCCATGTAGTCCTGGCCCTGGTCGCCCTGCAGGAAATCCTCCTCGTTGGCGTTGGTGAGGAAGCCCAGCTCGATGAGCACGCTGGGCATGGTGGTGTAGCTGATCACCAGGAATCCGGCCTGTTTCACCCCGCGGTCCGGACGGCCCACCCGCTCCTTGAACTGCTTCTGGATGAGGGCACTGAGCAGCAGGCTGTGGTCCAGGTGCACGTTCTGCCGCAGGCTCAGCGCGATCATGCTCTCCGGGTCGTTGGGGTCGTAGCCGTCGTACTTCAGCTCGTGCCCGTCCTCCAGGAGGATGGCCGCGTTCTCCTTCTGGGCCACCTTCATGTTGGCCTCGGTCTTGTGCAGGCCCATCACGTAGGTCTCGCAGCCGTGCGGGTCCTTGTTGTCGTTGGCGTTGCAGTGGATGCTGATGAAGACGTCGGCCTTGGCGCGGTTGGCGATGTTGCAGCGCTCGCGCAGCTCGATGAAGCGGTCGTCCTCGCGGGTGTACACCACCTTCACATCGGGGAACGACTCGGTGATGTATTTGCCCAGGAGCTTGGCCACGTTGAGCGAAACGTGCTTCTCGGTGGTCTTGTAGCGCCCGGTGCCGAGGTTGCCGGGGTCCTTGCCGCCGTGGCCCGCGTCCAGCACCACCGTGCGGATGCGGTTGACATCGCCCACGGCGGGGCCTTGTGGCATGGTCCGTGCAGGCAGCAGCAGCGCCGCGCACGCGGCCAGCCCGATGCGCACCACCGCCCTGGCGGCCGGGGAAGCCCCCCGGGCGCGAAGCCCTATTTTCGGCCCGCGAATGGCGCCGGCGCGATGCATCCTCTCCACAGGGCGCGAAACTAGCGGCCCCCTTTGGCGGGGCCGGTCGGGCACGGTCGCATTTTTCATCACGTTCCTGTTGGTTGCCACCGGGCCGTCCGCCCTGGGCCAGGCGCTGGACGCCCCGGTGACGTACAGCGCCCGCGACAGCATCCGGTACGACCTGCAACAGCAGATCGTGTACCTCTTCGGGGCCGCCCGGGTGCAGTACAAAGGCGTGGCGCTCACGGCGGACCGCATCGAGTACCACTTCAAGAACGAGGAGGCCCGGGCCCATGGTGTGCCGGACAGCAGCGGGGCGGTGGCGGGCAAGCCCGCCTTCGACCAGGAGGGCCACCGCATCGAGGCCGACAGCATCCGCTACAACTTCCGCACGCAGAAGGGGCTGATCAAGGAGGTGCGCACCAGCGAGCAGGAGACCTACGTGCAGGCCCGGGTGAGCAAACGCCACGGCGACGGCGAGGTGCACAGCAAGGGCGGCCTGCTCACCACCTGCGACCGGCCCCGGCCGCACTACCACTTCCGCGCCAGCCGCATGATGGTGATCCCCGACGACAAGATCGTCACCGGCGCGGCCGTGATGAAGGTGGGGCCCGTGCCCACCCCGATCGCCATCCCCTTCGGCTTCTTCCCCAACAAACGCGGCGGCACCAACGGCGTGCTGATGCCCACCTACGGGGAAAGCCCCACCCTGGGCTTCTTCCTGCTCAACGGCGGCTACTACCGCATGCTGGGCGAGCACGCCGACCTCAGCGTGACGGGCGACATCTACAGCCGCGGCAGCTGGGCCCTGCGCGCCAGCACCCGCTACCGCACGCGCTACCGCTACACCGGCGCCCTGCAGGTGGACCACAGCACGCAGCGCAGCAGCATCCCCGACTTCCCCGACTTCAGCCGGCAGCGCAACTTCTTCGTGAAGTGGAACCACACCATGGACACGCGCGCCAGCCTGAGCGACCGCTTCACGGCCAGCGTGCACCTGGGCACCAGCAACAACTTCCGCAACAACTTCAACAGCAGCACGATCGATTTCCTGAGCAACACGTTCCAGAGCAACATCGGCTGGACGCACCTGTGGCCCTCCCGGCCCTTCACCCTGGCGGTGAACCTGCGGCACGCCCAGAACACCGGCAACCGCTCCTTCAACCTCACCGTGCCGGCGCTCACCTTCAACATGAGCCGCGTGCTGCCCTTCCAGCGGCGCGTGTCCACCGGTCGGTGGTTCGAGCAGATCGGCGTGGCCTACGCGCTGGCCTTCGACAACCAGCTGAACACCACCGAGGAGCGCCTCTACTGGGCCAACCTGCCCACCCTGATGCGCGAGCTGCGCAACGGCGTGCGGCAGGGCGCCACCCTCAGCTCGGCGTTCAAGACGCGCTTCTTCACCGTGAACCCCGAGCTCACCCTCACCGAGCGCTGGTACTTCGAGCGGTTGCGGCAGGAGTACGACGCCGAAGGCGACACCGTGCTCGCCAACGAGGTGCCGGGCTTCACGCGCAACGGCGACTGGGTCGCGGCGGCCACCCTGACCAGCAAGCTGTACGGCATGTACCAGTTCAGCGGGGGCTGGTTGAAGGCCGTGCGGCATGTGCTGACGCCGAGCCTGCGGCTGAGCTACCGCCCCGACCTGGACCCCACCGTGGAGGTGTTCGCGCCGGACGGGTCCGTGGCCGCCACCTACAACCCCTTCCAGAACGGCCTCTACGGCTCGTCCCCCGCCGGGGAGAGCGGCCTGGTGGGCCTGGGCCTCATCCAGAGCCTGGAGGCCAAGGTGCGCAACGCCAAGGCCGGCGAGGAGGACCAGCAGGCCTTCCGCAAGGTGAAGCTGCTCGACTTCGTGGGCCTGAACACCAGCTACGACTGGATCCGCGACTCGCTCAACTGGTCGCCCGTGAACCTCAGCGCCCGCACCACCCTGCTCAACCTCGTGAACGTGAACTTCGTGAGCGTGTGGGACCCCTACGCGGTGAACGCCCAGGGGCAGCGCATCGATCGCGCCGAGGTGGACCGCAGCGGCGCCCTCGCCCGCCTCACCGCCATGAACGTGGCCGTGGGCTTCGACCTCAAGAGCAAGCGCTACGGCCAGGCCCCCGCCGCGCCGGGCGAGCAGCCCGTGGTGGGCGAGTCGGACCCCAACAAGGGCGCCACCATCGACTTCAACATGCCGTGGCGCCTGAGCGTGAACTACAGCTACGACCTGAACCCCAGCTACGTGGACGGCATCGAGGACCAGGAGCGCCAGAGCGTGCTGTTCAACGGCGACGTCACCCTGTTCAAGTACTGGAAGCTGGGGGTGTCCAGCGGCTATGACGTGGTGGCCGGTGAATGGACGCCCAGCTCGTTGAACCTGTACTGGGACCTGCACTGCTGGGAGTTCAACGTGAACTGGATCCCCAACGGCATCCGCCAGAGCATCAGCCTGCAGCTGAACGTGAAGGCCAGCGTGCTGCGCGACCT
>JAEUSW010000145.1 GCA_016788285.1 Flavobacteriales bacterium | reverse complement strand
CGCGTGTCCTTGCGCAGCTGCTTGATGCGGGCGATGTGCGCATCGCACACGGCGCGGTCGAAGATGTTGTCCATGGTGCACGAAGGTGGGCAACCCGGCGGATATCAATGTTGCGGAGCGATGATCCGCGACCTGTCCATGGGCTCCGCCGCGGTTGTGCGGAGCAGAAAGACCAGGCCATCGAAGTCGTTCGCGGGCACCATGGGCATCAGCTGGGATGCATCGCGTGTGCGTTCATCACAGTCGTCGGGGACTTGGTAGCCGCCCCACCAGCGGTGGCCGTGCCCGCTGTGCGACCAGGCCTGGACCGTGCTGTCGGCCGGGGCGGAACGCAGGTCCACGAACAGGTCGCCGAGGCCGGTCGCCGCCAGTTCGGCCTCCAACGAGCCGGTGGCCGGGGCGCGGTGCGTGTAGCGCCTGAAGCCCCAACGACCGGTGCTGTCGGGTGCGTTCGCTTGGAAGCCGCCGGAACCGAAGGCGAAGCCCACGGCATAGTAGTCCTGCTTCAAGGTGTTGGCCAGGTGCCCGCCCATCGCCAGTTCCTCGGAGCGGAGGTAGTCCAGGGCCGAGCGCTTCACATGCCCGTTGTGCGCCCACGCCACGCAACGTTCGCCGGGGTCAAGCTGCGCCAGCAGCAGATCGGCCATCAGCTGGTCGCGGCCGCCTGGTGACGCATACATGGTGACGAACGCGCGCAACTCCAGCACACGCAGCCGCAGTTCGTCCAGGTCTTGCGGCTTCACCGCCTTCGTTGCGGACAGGTCCCGCTCCAATTCCGCCAGATCGCTCAACAAGGCCGTGTGTGCCGTACGATCACCCTGGAACAGCTGGTGGATGGCGGCTTCCACACGCTCCACTGCGGAGCGCACCCGGCCCACGAGGGCACTGTCACTCACCAGTTCCTTGATGCGGTCGGCCACCGCGCCACCATCCTGCGCATCGAAGCCGATGAAGCGCACACGGTCGGCGGGCGCGGCGGACATGTTCCAGGCGCGCAGGTCATCGAGCAGGGCGGCGTTCTCTTCCACGTCCCAGATGAGCATGCCGAAACCGTCCATCGCAGCATCGCGGTCCTGGGTGTGCCCTTGGATGTAGTCGTTGCAGGCCCGGGCCATGGATGCGCTCGCTTCGTAGGCCACGGTGCGGAACCCGTGCACGCGGATCAACGCCATGGTCACCCGCCGTTTCAGGTCGAAGGCTTCGTGCTGGCCGTGGGTGGCCTCTCCCAGTCCGACAACAGGGGAGGAGGCGACCACGGCAGCGATGCGCGATGCGGCCAGCTCACTGGTGGTGCTGGTCACGGCGCGCTCCTTCAACCAGCTGGCCACGGGTGCGGGTGGGCCTTGTGCGAACGCGGGGAGCGTGTGCAGCAGCAACGCGACGGGCATGAGCCTGATGGTCCGCATGAAGCAGGTGCTTTCAGGATGGACGAGGATCCGGCATGCTGCCGTTGCTTCCGCGGGAACTTCGATCTTGCGGCCATGCGCTGGTCCGCCCTGCTTTTCGGGTTGCTCGCCACAGGCGCGTTGCGGGCGCAGGTGGACAGCCTGCTGGGGGTGCTGAACGCCTTGCCGAACGACACCGCGCGTCTGCCGGTGCTCACCGAGCTGATCCGCGCGCAGGTGTTCACCGCCCCGGACCGGGCCCTGGCCCACGCGGTGCAGTACACCCGCATCGCCGAGGCCGCGAAGAGCGACCACCACATCGGCAAGGGTGAGAACTTCCAGGGCATGTGCCACGCCACGCAGAGCGAGTACGATGCGGCGATGGTGCATTACACGCGCGCGCTGGAACGGTTCGAACGTGAGGGGGATGGCTGGTACACGGCCATGGCGCACAACAACATCGGCGGTGTGCTGATCGAGCAGGGGCGGCTGGACAAGGCGTTGGAGCGCTTCAACGCGGCGCGGGCCGGGTTCGCGGCCAAGGGCGACACGGTGTGGCTGGCCAACGTGCTGAACAACCTGGGCAACATCCACCAGGAGAGCGGCCGTCACGATAGCGCGGCGGTGATCTATCGGCGCAGCGCCGAGGCCTTGGACGGTGTGGGCCAGCGTGCGCATGCGGCCAGCGCATGGCTCAACCTGGGCAATGCCCATGCCGCGATGGGTGCGCACACGCTCGCCCTGCCGGCGTACCAGGCCGCGCTGGACCGGACGCGCAACAACGAGGACGACCACACGCGCACGATGGCCTTCCTGGGCAAGGGCCGCATGCTGGGGCACCTGGGCCGGGCGCTGGAGGCCCGCGTGGCGCTGGACAGTGGACTGGTCACGGCGCTGGCCATGGGCAATGCCCAACAGACCGCACGTGCTCACGAGGACCTGGCCGCTTGGTTCGAGGGGCAGGGGCGGCTGGACAGTGCATTGACGCATCAACGCCTCTTCGGGCAATGGCGCGACAGCGTGTTCACCGAGGAGCGGATGGCGGGGATCACCGAGCTGCAGGAGAAGTACGAGAGCGGCAGGAAGGACCTCCTCCTGAAGGAGAACCAGGCGCAGCTCGAACGCCGGTCGCTCACGATCAAGGCCATCGCTGGTGGGGCCGTGCTGCTGCTGCTGGCGGCCCTCTTCGCGTTCAGGGCCTACCGCGTGAAGCGCCGGGGCGAGGCCGAGCTCGCGCGCAAGAACGCCATCATCGAGGCGCAGTTGCAGGAGAAGGAGCTGCTGGTGCGCGAGATCCACCACCGCGTGAAGAACAACCTGCAGACCGTGAGCAGCCTGCTCAGCATCCAGGGCCGGGGCATCACGGACGAGAAGGCGAAGGAGGCCGTGAACGACAGCCGACTGCGCGTGAAGAGCATGGCCCTCATCCATCAGGACCTCTATCGCGAAGGCGACCTCACCGGCGTGCGCATGAAGGAGTATGTGGAGAAGCTGGTGAACGGACTCGTCACCAGTTATGCGCTGGGCGACCGGGTGCGTCCGGAGCTCGATGTGGAGGACCTGGCCCTGGACGTGGATACCGCCGTGCCCATCGGACTGGTGTTGAACGAGCTGGTGACCAATGCGCTGAAGTATGCCTGGCCGGGGGAGCGGACCGGTGTGCTGCGCGTGGGACTGCGGCGCGCGACCGATGCGTTGGAACTGCTCGTGGCCGATGATGGCGTGGGTGCCGCCGCCACGAGCGATGCGCAGGGGGGCTTCGGCCTGAACATGGTCCGCACCTTCGCCGGCAAGCTGAAGGCCGAGCATGCGGTGGAACGCGCGAACGGAACCCGTGTGCACCTGTCCATCCGGAATTTCAAACTTGCGCGCTGATGTCCGCCGTGCGCATCCTCATCGTGGAAGATGAACCGCTGATCGCGGAGGACCTGCGCGCGCACCTGGAGGAGCTGGGCTACGAGGTCTGCGCCGTGTGCGACAATGCGCTGGAGGCCATGGGCGAAGTGGCCGCGCAACGGCCGGACCTGCTGCTGCTGGACATCAACCTGGGTGAAGGCGCCGACGGCGTGCAGCTGGCGGAGAAGGTGAAGGCGAAGCACGCCACACCGTTCATTTTCGTCACCAGCCACAGCGACAAGGCCACGCTGGAGCGCGTGAAACCCCTGCAGCCCGCGGGCTTCATCATCAAGCCCTTCGACGAGAACGACCTGCGCGCCCAGATCGAGCTGGCCCTGGCGCGTCACGCCAGCGGGATGGACGCCACGGCCGCGCCCGCCGATGCGCAACGCAACGACTTCGTCATCGCCGACAGCATCTTCATCCGGGAGAAGGGCCGGCTGGTGAAAGTGGCCATCGACGACATCCACTACGCCGAGGCCGACGACAACTACGTCACCCTATTCACGCCGGCGAAGAAATACGTGATCACCAGCACGCTGGGCGCCGTGGAGGAGAAGCTGAAGAGCGCGCATCACCTGCGCATCCACCGCAGCTACCTGGTGGACACGCGCCGCATCACCGCGGTGGAGGAGGGCTACGTGCGCATCGGTGCACAGTCCCTCCCTGTGGGCAAGACCCACAAGGAGGCGCTGATGGCGCGGATCCGCACCCTTTGACGTTCACCCGATCCCGGGCGACGTTCACCCGATCGGCGGGGCGCTCACGCCGGATATGCGTCAGGTTCGTGGCACCAACGCCCCTGCCATGCGCGCCCGATACGTCCTGCTCACCGCCGCCATCAGTCTCTGCGCGGTCGCGGCCCATGCCCAACCGAGCGATGCCCAGGTGCTCAAGGACATCAGCTGGCCCGGGGTGATCCGGAAGGAGCTCCGGCCCGGCACCATCAAGAAGGTGTGGAGCGATGCCAACAGCCAGTACTACTGGGACCGGGCCTGCGTGGTGTGGCGCAACGCGAACATCCCCGAGTACCCGAACGCGCAGATCGAGGTCGGTGGCTTCGCGCGCTACAGCTACGTGACCAACACGTACCAGGACTTCCTCACCACCTACAACTCCTATACGGGCATTCCCGGGCCGTCGAAGGACGAGGTGATGGGCATGCTGCGGGGCAACCTGCGCGGCGCCCTCGGCGAGTACAAGTTCAACAGCATCGTGGGCGACCTGCACTACCTGCGCTTCCCGGAGGAAGGCGGGCCCATCTGGGACAGTCCCACGCACCTCACCGTGCCGGTGGAGACGGCCTACGAGCGCAAGGAGGGCCCCACGTGGACGGTGGTGTACACGGACCGGCTGCTGGTGCACTTCTACCGCGACGCCATCAACGCCCCGTGGAAGGACAACGTGATCAGCGAAGAGAAGGAGAGCACGCGGGGCGAGCGGAAGGAGTATGCCGAGTGGGAGCTGAAGAAGAAGCCCACCCTGGGCAGCGTGTCGGCGGAGCGGCAGGCGCAGGCCGCGGCGGCCTCCCTGCCCGTGGTGAACGTTCCGGCCTTCGCCACGGACCGCGAGGCCATGCAATACACGGTGGACATCCTGCGCACGGCGGATGAGCAGCGCATCCGGGCCTACCTGATGCAGGTGCTCGCGGCCGGCTGGTTCGTGGAGGGCAGCACCACGCAGCTGTCACCGCAGGCGCAGGAGTGGATGAACAGCATCCTGCAGGTGTGCTGCAGAAGCCAGATGAACTGGGGGGAGCAGTATTGTGCGCGGCCCGCGGAGAAGGAGTACTACAACGGCCAGTTCTCCCTGTGGAACAAGGTGAAGGACAAGGCCAGCCGCTTCGTGTGGGAGAAGGGGGGCACCACCTGGAGGAACGGCCAGCAGGTGGGCGGAAGCTGGAAGCTGAGCACCATCGAGGTGTACATCCACGTGAGCGAGAACGACATCGCGCGCCTGCGCAGCTACGAGCCCGGATACCTGTGCAGGGAGGAGGGCGGCGAGCAGCAGGCGGCGGGGCCCGCGGCCACCGGCGCGGGCGCGAGCGGGGGTGCTACCTTGCTGGAGCGCGGCAAAGGCCTTGTCAACAAGCTCGCCACACCATGAGACGCGTTCACACCCTCCTCCTGTCCGCCTGGGCCCTGAACGTCAGCGCCCAACTCACCGGCACGCTCACCGTGGGCGGCCTGAACCCCGACTACGCGACCCTGACCGATGCCGTGAACGACCTGAACGCGCTGGGCGCCACCGGCAATGTCACGTTCAGCATCCGCCCCGGCACCTACACCGGCCAGTATGACCTGGGTGCCATCAGCGGCACGCCGGGCTTCATCACGTTCAGGAGCGAGACCAACGACGCCGATGATGTGATCCTGGAGCACGACGCGCTCGGCTCCACGGACAACTTCATCTTCAGGTTGGAGGATACGGACGGGTTGGTGCTCCAAGCGATCACCTTCAGGCCGTTGAACACCTGGTTCGCCCGCGTCATCCTGTTCTCCGGCGCATGCGAGAACCTCCACATCACCCAGTGCGTCTTCGAGGGCAGCCCGGAGCCTGACCAGAACAGCGGCTTTGAACGCAACATCATCTACTGCGGCCAGAACGTGCTCGGTACGATCGACAACCCGCAGGACGTTGTGATCAGCGACAACCTCTTCCGCCAGGGCTACGCGGCCATGGAGCTCGACTTCGAGGGGTCCGGCGGCGCCCGCTCGCAGGGCCTCATCATCACCGATAACCTGTTGGAGGACCAGTATGCCACAGGGATCACCGTCCACAATGCGGTCGGTCAGATCGGGGACAACCGGATCACCACCTCGCACGGCAACTTCTTCACGGGCATCCGCACCACCTTCTTCGATGGTGGCAGCCAGATCCGCCGCAACCGGATCGAGGCCGTGGCCACCACCGGTGGCTGCACGGGCATCGAGTGCGGGAACACCCAGAACACCACCGGCAACATGATCAGCAACAACATGGTGTGCTGCAGCGCACCGGGCGATGTGTGGGGCATGGCGGTGTACAACCTGTGGGACATGAAGATCGTGCACAACAGCGTGCTCGTGGCGGCCGGCAACCCCTTCCAGAGCCATGCCTTCTACCACGTGAGCCTGTTCGCCGACGGCCAGGACGCCCTGGTGCGCAACAACATCTTCGCGAACAACGCCGGTGGCTATGCCTATTTGGTCCCCCTGGCCGCGAACGTCGCCACCGAGGACCACAATGACCTGTTCACCACAGGGCCCACCCTGAGCAGTGTGGGCGGCAACCAGTATCCGGACATCGTCGCGCATCAGAACGGGACGGGACTGGGACAGGGCGACACCGACATCGATCCCGTCTTCCCGCTTCAACCCGACCTCCACCTCAATGGCTGCACCAACGACCTGGTGGGCGCGTACTTCTTCGTGGTGGCCACCGACATCGACGGTGATGCCCGGGGCAATCCGGTCTGCGACATGGGCGCCGATGAGTTCACGTACACCGGCAATGCGGTGCTTCCGACCATCACCATCCTGGACACCGATCTGCCCTACACCCTTGGCCTGGGCGCGTCCTTCGCCACCTACAATTGGAGCACCGGCGAAACCACACCGACCATCCTCATCACCAGCGGCGGCACCTACACCGTGGGCGTCACCGACGCGAACGGCTGCCAGCTCACCCTGACGGTGACCGTGGTGGTGGACCTGGCCACCGGTGTCGCCGGTCCGCAGCGGCCGCCCCCTGTGCTGTACCCGAACCCGGCCATGGACGTGCTGAATGTGGCGGGCATCGATCCAGGTAAGGCGTTCACCATCCTTGATGCGCAAGGGCGTTGCGTGCTGAGCGGTACCACCACGAGTGGAACGACCGCCATCAACGTGGAGGGCCTGGCGCCCGGCATGCACCTGTTGCGCTGGGATGGGGGCGGCACGCTGCGCTTCCTGAAACACTGATCGATGGGGGAGATGGGCAGGGCCGTGTTCGTGCGCGATGGCCGGCAGTGGAGCCGTCTGCCGGTGAGCGAGGTGCTCTACCTGGAAGCGGATGACAACTGCACCACCCTGCACACCGAGGCCCGGGTGTTCGTGGTACCGC
>JAEUSW010000100.1 GCA_016788285.1 Flavobacteriales bacterium | reverse complement strand
CTTCGGCAAGATGATGAAGGTTGCTTTGGCCGCTGCCGAGGAGCTGCAGAAGGAGGGGGTGAACGCCGAGGTCATCGACCTGCGCACCATCCGCCCGCTCGACACCGCCACCATCCTGGCCAGCGTGAAGAAGACCAACCGACTGGTGGTGGTGGACGAGAACTTCCCGATGGTGAGCATCGCCAGCGAGGTGGCCTACCGCGTGCAGAAGGACGCCTTCGACTTCCTCGACGCGCCGGTGCTCCGCATCAATCAGGCCGACACCCCGCTGCCCTTCAGCCCCCCGCTGATCGAGGCCAGCCTGCCCAACCCCGCCCGCGTCATCGCCGCCGTGAAGGAGGTGATGTACCTGCGGAAGTGAGGAGCGGCGAGGGCCTGCGTGCAACACCCTGTGCACGGAGCGGGATAGTGCCTGCGCACTGGCCCTGCGGATTGAGCGGCGAGTGGCTGCGCGCAAGACCATCCGCGCCGAGTGGCGGGTGAATGCCGCCCGGACCGACCACGGTCGCGGTGCTGGGATCCACTCGCCACCCGGGACTCGCCGCTCACCGCTCAGCACTCCGTCAGGACTTTTCTATTTTCGCGGCCCTCTTCCCTCCAGCAGGGGTGGAAGGTGCTGACGGACAAGACCATACACAACACAGAACGAGATGGGAGTTGAACTGATGTATTACCTGCCCGTGCTGGGCGTGGTGGGCCTGGTGGTCATGGTGGCCAAGGCCATGTGGGTGAGCAAGCAGGACGCCGGCGATGCCAACATGCAGGAGCTGGCCGGCTACATCGCCAAGGGCGCCAGTGCCTTTTTGAAGGCGGAGTGGAAGGTGCTGGGCGTGTTCGCGGTGATCGCCGCGGTGCTGCTGGCCTGGAGCGGAACGCTGGTGGAGCACAGCGACTGGGTGATCGCCGTGGCCTTCCTGATCGGGGCCTTCTTCAGCGCCTTCGCGGGCTGGATCGGCATGAACATCGCCACCAAGGCCAACGTGCGCACCACGCAGGCGGCGCGCACCAGCCTGGCCAAGGGCCTGCAGGTGAGCTTCAACGGCGGCACCGTGATGGGCCTCGGGGTGAGCGGCCTGGCCGTGGTGGGCCTCAGCGTGCTCTTCATCGTGTTCTATAGGATGTACGTCAACGGGGCCAGCCCCAATGGCGAGGAGATGATGAAGGCCCTCGAGGTGCTGGCGGGCTTCAGCCTCGGCGCCGAATCGATCGCGCTCTTCGCCCGCGTGGGCGGTGGCATCTACACCAAGGCCGCCGACGTGGGCGCCGACCTGGTGGGCAAGGTGGAGGCCGGCATCCCGGAGGACGACCCGCGCAACCCCGCCACCGTGGCCGACAATGTGGGCGACAACGTGGGCGATGTGGCCGGCATGGGCGCCGACCTCTTCGGCAGCTACGTGGCCACCATCCTCAGCACCATGGTGCTGGGCCGCGAGGTGGTGAGCGCCGACAACTTCGGCGGCATGGCCCCGATCCTGCTGCCCATCCTCATCGCCGGTCTCGGCATCCTCTTCAGCATCGTGGGCACCTTCTTCGTGCGCATCAACAAGGACACGGACAGCGTGATGGCCGCCCTCAACAAGGGCAACATCGGCTCCATCGTGCTCACGGCCATCGCCAGCTTCTTCGTCATCGGCTGGATGCTGCCGGAGACCATGACCTTCCAGCGTGGCGAGGTGGTGCTCCAGATCGAGCGCATGAACGTGTTCTATGCCATCGTGCTCGGCCTGGTGGTGGGCTTCCTGATGAGCTACATCACCGAGTACTACACGGCCATGGGCCGCAAGCCGGTGGACAGCATCGTGCAGAAGAGCGGCACGGGCCATGCCACCAACGTCATCGGCGGTCTGGCGGTGGGCATGGAGAGCACCTTCCTGCCGATCCTCGTGCTGGCCGCGGGCATCTTCGGCGCCTTCCAGCTGGCCGGCCTCTACGGGGTGGCCATCGCCGCCGCGGGCATGATGGCCACCACCGCGATGCAGCTGGCCATCGACGCCTTCGGCCCCATCAGCGACAACGCGGGCGGCATCGCCGAGATGAGCGGCCTGCCCAAGGAGGTGCGTGAGCGCACCGACATCCTCGACGCCACCGGCAACACCACGGCCGCCACGGGCAAGGGCTTCGCCATCGCCTCCGCCGCGCTCACCGCGCTGGCGCTCTTCGCGGCCTATGTGGGCCTCGCCGGCATCACCGCCATCGACATCTACAAGGCCGATGTGCTGGCCATGCTCTTCGTGGGCGGCATGATCCCCTTCCTGTTCAGCAGCATGGCCATCAGTGCGGTGGGCAAGGCGGCCATGGACATGGTGAAGGAGGTGCGGCGCCAGTTCCGGGAGATCCCCGGCATCATGGAAGGCAAGGCCAAGCCCGAGTATGAGAAATGCGTGGCCATCAGCACGCAGGCCAGCATCCGCGAGATGATCCTTCCCGGCGCCCTGGCGCTGCTCAGCCCGGTGATCGTGGGCTTCGCGTTCGGGCCCGAGGCGCTCGGCGGCCTGTTGGCCGGCATCACCGTCAGCGGCGTGCTCATGGGCATCTTCCAGAACAACGCGGGCGGTGCGTGGGACAACGCCAAGAAGAGCTTCGAGAAGGGCGTGGTGATCGACGGGCAGACCTACAAGAAGGGCAGCGACCCCCACAAGGCGGCGGTGACCGGCGACACCGTCGGCGATCCCTTCAAGGACACCAGCGGCCCCTCGATGAACATCCTCATCAAGCTCACCTCGATCGTGGCGCTGATCATCGCACCGCACATCGCGGAAACGGGTCACCACGCCGCCACGCCGGCGCCGGTGATGCAGAACATGCCGGCCGGCAGCAGCGATGCCAGCCTGCCCGAGGCGCCGGCGACGGACCGCGTGTCCGCCGCGCTGGACCTCGGCGACCGGTTCTGATCCCGGGCTCCTGAACGGCGAACGCCGCGCTCATGGCGCGGCGTTCGCCGTTATGGGCGTCGTATGCCACGCACGCCGTTCAGGTGATCAGGACAACGCCTGCGATGATCAGCAACAGGACCACCGCACCCACCCGCCTGTTCCAGCTTCCGCGCAATGCTGAGCGATAGGTCAGCCTGGGGATGAGCAGGCTTCTGACGAGAGCGCCTAGCCGCCGCAAAAGGCCGACGAGACCTTCGAGCACACCGTTGGCGAATGCGTCCACGATGAGCTCGACGAGCGTCTCACCGAACGGCACCTTCAGCGCTTCTTGGCAGCGGCCTTGGCCGGCGCCTTGGTCGTTGCCTTCGCGGGTTTGGCGTGGCCGTTGGTGGAGGGTGTCTCGGCCGGGAAGAGGCCGTGGATCTCCGCGTCGATGGACTGGATGATCTTGCCCAGGTCGTCGGGCTTCACGTGGAAGGCGTTGTCGTCCACATCGATGATGAGCAGCTTGCCCTTGTCGTAGGTGCTGATCCAGGCCTCATAACGCTCGTTGAGGCGCTTGAGGTAGTCGATGCTGATGCCGTTCTCGTACTCGCGGCCGCGCTCGGCGATCTGCTTCACCAGGTTGGGCACGCTGGCGCGCAGGTAGATCAACAGGTCGGGCGGCATGATCGCGCTGTCCATGTTCTGGAACAGGCGGAAGTAGTTCTCGAAATCGCGCGTGGTCATCAGCCCCATCGCGTGCAGGTTGGGAGCGAAGATGAAGGCGTCCTCGTAGATGGTGCGGTCCTGGATGACGCTGCGCCCGCTGCGGCGGATCTCCAGCAACTGCTCGAACCGGCTGTTGAGGAAGAAGATCTGGAGGTTGAAGCTCCAGCGCTGCATGTCCTTGTAGAAATCGAAGAGGTACGGGTTGTTGTCCACGGCCTCCTGCAGCTGGTCCCACTTGTAGTGCTTGGCCAGGAGCTGCGTGAGGGTGGTCTTGCCCGAACCGATGTTGCCGGCGATCGCGATGTGCATGGGTGGCGGTGCTGAAGCGGGATGGCGAAGATATCCGCCGCCCGATGCGCGGTGCGCCCTTGTGGAAAAGTCAGGGCGCGGGCAGCCGGGCGATCACGATCCGGTCGGGGAGCAGGAGCATCATGCGGCCTTGCTCCACGCGGGCGTCGCGCAGCACCTCGCCCTCGCGGAGCGGTGGCAGCGGCAGGGGCGTGGTGTCCAGTGCGCGCAGGTCGAACCGTTCGAACCGCCCGGCACGCACCAGGTACAGCGAGCGGTGGCGCACTTCGAACCGTTCCACCCCGGTGAGCGGGATGGTGCGGGCGTAGGTGCCGAAGATGTCGAACACCAGGATGCCGTGCTTCGGCGAGTTCACGTACAGCCAGTTGTCCAGCTCCTGCATCTGCACGGGCTCCGGGGTGAGGCCGATGAGCTGGTCGATGCGGCCGGTGGCGGCCACGGGCCGGAGCTGCGCGTCCACGCGGATCAGTTCGCCTTCGCGCTGGTCGAAGAACCAGAAATGGTTCTGCACGCTGGCGCAGGCCAGGACCACCTGCGGAAAGCCGCTCCGCGGCAGGTTGATCACGCTGCCCTGCAGGCTGAGGGTGTTGTCCAGCATCGCCAGCTGGCCCTGTTCGGCGCTGAAGAGCAAGGGCTTCAGGCTGTAGAAGGCATCGAGCACCGCGATGCGGCCGAAGGTCTTCACGCTGTTGCGCAGCCAGCTCTCGCCGCGCGGGTTGAACAGGGTGAGCTCGTCGCCACGGAGGGCGTACACGTTGCCCAGCTCATCCGTGGTGAAGGCGTCGTAGCGCCCCTCGATCACCGCTTCCGTCCGGGGCTCGGACTGGGCGGCGACGGGCCTGTGGAGGGCCGCCAGGGCGGCCAGCACCGCAAGGGTGTGAAGGAGGCGCGGCATCACGGCACCGGCTGCGGCAACAACTGTTCCAGGTAGCTGCGGTCGTTGGCCAGGCGCGGCACCTTGTGCTGGCCGCCGAGCTTCCCGCGCTGCTTCATCCACTCGTGGAAGGTGCCCTCCGGCACTGCATGCACCACGGGCATGGCCAGGATGCGGTCGCCGGTGCGTTTGGCGTCATAGTCCGAGTTCACCTCCCGCAGGGTGGTGTCCATGGAACGGATGAAGGCGTCGAGGTCCTCCGGAGCGCGCTCGAACTCGATGAGCCACTCATGCCCGCCGCGTCCGGTCGCGGTCTGGTGGATCGGCCCGGCGGTGTATTCGCGCACCACGGCACGGTGGGCGAGGCAGGCGGCCTCGATGGCGCGATCGGCGTTCTCCACGATGAGCTCCTCGCCGAAGGCGTTGATGAAGCTGCGGGTGCGACCGCTCACCTGGATGCGGTAGGGGCGCACGCTGGTGAAGCGCACGGTGTCGCCGGGGACGTAGCGCCAGAGGCCGGCATTGGTGCTCACCACCAGGGCGTACTGCCGCCCCACCTCCACCTCGTGCAGCAGCTTGGTCTCCGGCCGTTCGCGCCCCACCTGGTCCAGCGGCATGAACTCGAAGAAGATGCCGTAGTCCAGCATCAGGAGCAGGTCGTCCGCACCATGCCGGTCCTGGATGGCGAAGTAGCCCTCGCTGGCGTTGTAGCTCTCCAGGTAGTTCATGGTGGGCGAGGGGAACAGCGCGGCGAAGGGTTCGCGGTAGGGCCGGAAGCTCACGCCGCCGTGCATGAAAAGTTCCAGGTTGGGCCATACCTCCAGCATGTGGCGCTTGCCGGTGAGCTCCAGGATGCGCCGCAGGATCACCAAGGTCCAACTGGGCACGCCCGCGATGCAGCGCACATCCTCGCGCATGGTCTCGCGCGCCATCTGCTCGATCTTCTCCTCCCATTTGTCCATCAGCGCCACCTCGATCGCGGGGGTGCGGCGGAACTCCACCCAGATGGGCAGGTTGCGGATGATGATCGCGGACAGGTCGCCGGCATAGGCGTCGGGACGCAGGCGTTCGATGGTGCTGCTGCCGCCCACCACCATGCTCATGCCCATGAACAGCTTGCTCTGCGGGAACTGCTCGTAGTGCAGGGCGATGAGGTCCTTGCCACCCTTGTAGTGGCAGTCCTCCAACGCCTCGCGCGTCACGGGGATGAACTTGCTGCGGTCCTGCGTGGTGCCGCTGCTCTTGGCGAACCACTTCACGTCCGTGGGCCAGAGCAGGTTCTGCTCGCCCTGGCGCATGCGCTCCACGTATGGGCGCACATCGTTGTAGTCCTGCAGGGGCACCCGCTCGCGGAACACATCGGGGTCGCGCACGCTGCCGTATTCATGACGCTTGCCCCATTCGGTATGGCGGGCGCTGCGCACCAGGTGGTGGAACACCTCGAGCTGCGCTTCGTGCGGGTTGTCGCGGAACAGATGGATCTGCTGCAGCCGCTTCTTGATCAGGAAGGAGAACAGCGCGTTGACGGGCATGTCGGGATCGGGTGGGGACCGTTGGCGCGGCTATCTTGTGCCGAAAAGGTAAGGACCTGCCGCCGACATGCACGCCGGACCCCTCCGTAAGCTCAGCTCCGCCTTGGTCACCGGCACCTCCCCGCACGCCGGCGAGGTGCGCTACACCATGCAGTTGGGCGGCTCCGCCGTGGACCTCAACGAGCGCGTCGGTGCGGCCCTGACCATCAGGGCCACGGGCGCCAAGACGTGTGTGGTGTGCGGGCGGAGCGTGACCAAGTTCTTCGGCCAGGGGTTCTGCTTTCCCTGCTTCCGCGATGCACCGGAGGCCTCCGAGTGCATCGTGCGGCCCGAGCTCTGTCGCGCCCACCTGGGTGAGGGGCGCGATCCGGCGTGGGAACGGGCCCATCACGATCAGGAGCACATCGTCTACCTCAGCTGGACCGGCGGGGTGAAGGTGGGCGTCACCCGCAGCACGCAGGTGCCGGTGCGTTGGATCGATCAGGGCGCTGTGCAGGCCCTGCCCATCGCGCGCACCCCCTACCGGCAGCTCGCAGGCCTGATCGAAGTGGCCCTCAAGCGCGTGCTTGCGGACCGCACGGACTGGCGGGCCATGCTGCGCCCGATGGATCCCGCGCCCGATGCGCTGATCGCCGCACGCCCCCGGGCCTTGGACGCCTTGCCGCAGGAGCTGAAGTCACACGCCCTGCCCGATGACGCGGTGTGGGTGCTGCGTTACCCGGTGGACCACCTGCCGCCCAAGGTGAAGAGCATCAACCTGGACAAGGAACCGGAGGTGGCGGGTACGCTGGCCGCCATCAAGGGCCAATACCTGGTGTGGGGCGATGGCCGCGTGCTCAACGTGCGGAACCACAGCGGGTTCCATGTGGAGTTGACCTGAGGGCCGCTTTTTTTTCCGGTGCACTGCAACCTGCCGCCCGGTGTCCCCGTACCAACCTCAGGTTTTGGTCAGTGGACCGATCGTTAGGGCAGTCGAGGGGTCGTTCTTCGGAACGGCCCTTCGCTGTTTCCGGCCCGCTCAGTGCACGTCGATGCTGAAGGGCATGCGGGCCTGGATGCCGGTGGCCTGCTTCACGCGCTGCAGCTCACGGGCCTGGCGCACCACATCGGGGTCAAGCCCCAGCACCTCGCGTTCCACATAGGTCGAGGCCTGGGTGTTCAGGCTTTTCATCAGGCTCTTGAAGAGGTCCTCCTGTTCGGGATAGCCCACGGTGCGGTAGCTCTCCAGCCCGGCCATTCGGACGGCCGCGGCGATGGCGTCCTCCAGCCCGCCCAGTTCGTCCACCAGGCCGACGCGCTTGGCATCCGTGCCGGTCCACACCCGACCACGTCCCACGCTGTCCACCTGGGCCACGGACATCTTGCGGCCTTCGGCCACGCGGGCCTTGAAGTTCTCGTAGAACCGGTCCACCAAACCCTGGATCAGGGCCCGTTCATCGGCGCGCAGGGGGCGCGACACATCGAACAGGTCGGCGTAGTGGTTGGTCTTCACCCCGTCCACCGTCACCCCGAGGTGCTCGTTCAGCAGCTCCTGCATGTTGGGGATGATGCCGAACACGCCGATGCTGCCGGTGATGGTGTTGGGCTCCGCGTAGATGGTGTTGGCGTTGCAGGAGATGTAGTATCCGCCGCTGGCGGCCACATCGCCCATGCTCACCACCACCGGCTTGGCCGCGCGGGCCAGTTCCATCTCGCGCCAGATCACGTCGCTGGCCAGGCCGCTGCCGCCGGGGCTGTTCACGCGCAGCACGATGGCCTTCACCGTGCTGTCCTCGCGCGCCGTGCGGATGGCCTCCGAGAGGGTCTCGCTGCCGATGCTCTCCTCGTCGCCCTTGCCGCTGCTGATGCCGCCGGTGGCGTACACCACGGCCACCTTCGACTTGGAGGTCGCCGTGCCGGTGATCACATCGTCGCCCTTCACGCTGGCACGCTTGTAGGTGCCGAGGGAGACGAGTTCCAGTTCCTTGCCGTCCTCCACGCCGAAGCGCTTCTTCATCAGCGCCAGCACCTCGTCGCGGTACAGGGTGCCGTCCACCAGCCCGAGGCGATGGGCATCGGCCGCCTGGCGGATCTCGAGGCTGTCGGCGATGCGGTCGAGCCGGGCCTTGTCCAGGTGGCGCGAGGCGGCGATGGCCTCCAGGTACTGGTCCCAGATGCCGTCGATCAGCGCGCCGAGCTGCTCCTCGTTGGCCGGGGTCATCTCCGTCTCGGTGTACGATTCCCCGAAGCTCTTGTACTTGTTGTTGCTGCCCTTGATGAACTGGATGTCGACCCCGGCCTTGTCGAACAGACCCTTGAAGAAGGTGAGCTGCGCCTGCAGGCCGCGGAAGTCCAGGTCGCCTTCCGGCACCACGAACACCGAGTCGGCCGCGCTGGCCAGGAAGTAGGTGCCCTGGGTGAGGAACTCCGAGTGGGCGTAGATGGGCTTGCCGCTCTTGGTGCGGAACTCCAGCAGCTTGCGGCGGATCTCCTGGGCGGTGGCGCTGCCGGTGTTCAGCATCGTGGGCTCCAGGAAGATGCCGCTGATGCGCTCATCGCGGCCGGCCTTGTCGATGCTCTCCAGCAGCTCGTCGAGACCGGTGCGACCCGCGCCTTGGAAGGGGCCGAAGTCGATCTCCAGGTCGTCCTTGCGGCCACGGTCCACGATCTGATCGTCGAGGCGGAGATGCAGTACCGAGCCCTTCTTCACCGTGGGCGCCTTGTCGCCGAAGGAGGCGCCCGCGGCGGCCACGATACCGAGAAGGAGGACGAAGAGCAGCACGCACACCAGCAGGAAGCCCAGCATGGAGGCGAAGACGTACTTGAGGAATTGGCCCATGGTCAGGAGGTCGTTGCGTTCGGAGGCCGAAAGTACCCGGGCGTTGCGCCGGCGTTCCCCGGCGATCACACCAGCGGTGGGCGGGGGGGATGGAAGGTGCCGGGTACCTTCGCCGCATGGGGGCCGAGGTGCTGTTGCTGCTGGGGGCCGACCAGGGCGATGTGCGGTCCACCTTCGCCCGGGCCGAAGAGGCCATCGCCGCGCGCTGCGGCCCGGTGCTGGCCCGAAGCCGTGACCACTGGACCGAACCGTGGGGCTTCGCCGGGCCGGCCCTTTTCCTCAATCGCGCGCTGCTGATCGGGACCGCCCTCGCTGCGGAGGTGCTGATGGACCGGCTGCTGGGCATCGAACGCGAGCTGGGTCGCGTGCGTGGTGGGGAAGGCTATGCGTCGCGTTGCATCGACATCGACATCCTGCTGTGGGGCGCGGAACGCATCGACCGGCCCGGAGTGCAGGTGCCGCATCCGCGGCTGCACGAACGCGCCTTCGCGCTGGCGCCCGCGGCCGACCTGCTGCCGCTGACGGTGCCCCCCGGCCGCGACCGCACCCTGCTGCAGCTGCTGGACGATCGGCGGCGCTGATCGCCCAACTTCGCGCCCCATGCACCACGGCTACATCGCGTTGGAGGGGCTGATCGGCGCGGGCAAGACCACCCTCGCGCGGCGGCTGGCCGAACGCTGGGGCGCGCGCCTGGTGCTGGAGGAGTTCGACGACAACCCCTTTCTGCCGCGCTTCTATGCCGACCCGCAGCGCTACGCGTTCGCCGTGGAGCTGAGCTTCCTGGCGCAGCGCTACCACCAGCTGAAGCGGGCCAGCGAGCAGGACCTGTTCGCGCCGCGCACCGTGGCCGACTACTCCATCGGCAAATCCCTGGTGTTCGCCAGCGCCACCCTCAACCCGGAGGAGAACACGCTCTTCCGCGACCTGTACCGCATCATGTACGGCTCGCTGCCACGGCCCGACCTCATCGTCTACCTCCACCTGCCGTTGGAGCGGGTGCGCGACCGCATCCGCGAACGGGGCCGCAGCTACGAGCAGGACATCCGGCCGGACTACCTGGAGCGGCTCCGCGAACTGTACATGGACCACCTGCAGAAGACCGATGGCTCGCAGGTGCTGGTGGTGGACCTGGGCGGTCACGACCTGTTGCAGGACCCGGGTGCGTACGAGGCCCTGTGCCGGCGCCTGGAGGGCCCGCAGGCCAAGCCGTTCGACGTCGTGCAGCTCTGATCCACAGGGCGCCGTGGAGAATTGGCCGGATCGACCCGGTCCACCCACGGGGGCGTTGTTATGTTTGCGCCCGGAACCTCCTGACCATCAGCATCCCGAACGCATGAAACACGTCCCCCTGCGCGGCATGGCCTTCCTGGCCTGCTCAGCCCTCCTTCTTGCCGGCTGCGGCGGATTGGGCAAAATGACCAAGTACGCCGAGACCATCAAGTACACGGTCGACCCCAACCCCCTCATCGTCCAGGGCGACAGTGTGGCAGTGAACATCCGGGGCAACTTCCCCGGCAAGTACTTCTACAAGAAGGCCCAGGTGGAGCTGACGCCCGCCATCACCTATGCCGGGGGCGAGACCCCGCTGAAGATGGCCGGCTTCCAGGGCGAGGGCGCCGCGGGCAACTACACCGTGATCCCCTACGAGAGCGGCAAGGACTTCAACTACACCGACAAGGTGGCGTACGCGCCGAGCATGGAGACCAGCGAGCTGATGATCAAGATCCTCGGCAAGCAGGGCAAGAAGGAGAAGCCCTTCGACCCGGTGAAGATCGCCGACGGGGTCATCACCACGCCGTACCTGGTGAAGAGCGACGACAAGGTGATCATGGCCAAGGATGCCTTCCAGCGCATCACCCAGCACAGCCAGGACCTGCAGCTCAACTACAACGTGGCCAGCGATGTGCCGGTGAACGGGGACATGAAGGACGCCGATGTGAAGGCCATGCAGGACTTCCTGAAGGCCAACGCCAAGAACCCGAACGTGGTGATCAAGGGCATCCGCATCGATGCGTACGCCTCGCCGGAAGGAGAGGTGGACATGAACGAGGGCCTCGCCAACAAGCGGGACAAGCATGCCATGCGCTGGCTGCAGGCCGAACTGGGCCGCAACAAGCTGGCCAAGGGCGACTCGCTGTTCACCAGCACGAGCCACGGTGAGGATTGGGACGGCTTCGAGCGGGAGATGAAGGCGAGCAGCTTCGCGGACAAGGACCTGGTGCTGCGTGTGCTGGGGATGTACCCCGATGTGAACAAGCGCGAGAGCGAGATCAAGAACATGGCGGCCACCTACACGGAGATCCGCGAGAGCATCCTTCCCAAGCTGCGCCGCAGCGAGGTGAAGCTGAACTACGAGCGCGTGGGCAAGACCGACGAGCAGCTCACGGCCATGAGCCGCACCATGCCGGACAGCCTCACCATCGAGGAACTGCTCTTCGCCGCCACGCTCACCACGGACATGAACGAGCAGCTCCGCATCTACAAGGAGGCCGAGCGCATCTTCCCCACGGACTACCGCGGGGCCAACAACGTGGGCTACATCCACTTCCAGCAGAACCGCCTGGCCGAGGCCGAGGCCCAGTTCCAGAAGGCCAACAGCATCCAGGACAACCCCATCAGCACCAACAACCTCGGCGCCTGCGCCCGCCTGAAGGGCGACCGCAAGAAGGCCATGGAGCTCTACAAGAAGTCCACCGCCGCCGGTCCGGAGGTGAGCTACAACATGGGCATCGTGCACATCCAGAACGGCGACTACGGCAGCGCCAACAGCAGCTTCAGCGGGGTGAACGACTTCAACAGCGCGCTCGCGAAGCTGCTGAGCGGTGACGCCGCCGCCGCGCAGCGCATGCTGGAGGCCAGCCCGGACAAGGACAGCGCCGAAGGCCACTACCTGATGGCCATCTGCGGCGCCCGCCAGAACAACGGCGACATGGTGCGCAACAACCTCGCCCTGGCCGTGCAGAAGGACGCCAAGCTGGCCGACAAGGCCCGCAAGGACCTGGAGTTCCGCGCCTTCAAGGACAACCTGGGCATCTAAGCCCGCAACCGCACCGGAGAAAGCCCTCGGCGATGGCCGGGGGCTTTTTCGTGGGCTTCGGGGCATGCGCCGTGGTCAGGTCGCAACCAGTTCCCGTTGGTCCGCACGGGCATCGAGTGGCTCGTCCGCGGCTGTTGCGAATACCGTGTTTCGGGTCGAATGAACCGACCCACGGGATGCCTAGGAACGCGGAGGTCTTTGGCGCGAGGTGAGCCTCGCGGATGAGGAGACCTACGCCTTGTTCAGTGGAGCCCACCGATCGAATGCTCGGCCTGTCCGGAACCGGCCACCTCCGGTCCGCTTGTCCCAAGGACTGACGGGAACGGTCAGCGGACGGAGGTCGTCGGACATGCGCGGTGGAAGTCCGGAGGCGCGGCAAAGCCGTGGTTCGGCAGGGACGGATCCTCGGCATGGCCGCGGACCAGCAGATGGCGGGTGGACGAGAAGACGATCCGCGGCATAGTCGCGGACCAGCAGAGGAGAAAGGAAGATAGGGGGAGATCCACGGCACAGCCGCGGACCCTGCTCAGAAGATGATCTTCTGGCGGCGGATGCGGGTGCGGTACTTCTTGCTGCCGCTCTTGTACTTGTAGAGCTTGTGGTGCACCTGCAGCTTGATGAAGAGGTACGCGTCGTTGTCGCTGCTGTCCCCGCGCTGCTGGCCGGGGCTGGTGGTCAGCTCGTTCACGTTGTCGCCCACGCCCAGGCTGGGGTCGGCCATGTACACGCCCACATCGCCGCTCACCGCACGGATGGCCTCGGGGTCGTAGTACACGGTGCTCACATCGTCGATGTAGTCGGTGAAGGTGGTGGTGTGCTGCAGCTCCAGCCCCACGCTCCACTGCTTGGTGAGCGCCTTGCGGATGCCGAAGCCCATGGGCACGCAGAACCCGAAGTTGCTGTACTCCTGCGCCCCGCCCGGCAGCCCCTGCCCTTCGGTCCGCAACGGCTTCAGGCGCACCCAGCTGTTGTTGAACTTGCCCCGCGGGTCGAAGTAGAAGCCGCCGATGCCGATGAAGCCGTACAGCCCCACCCGGCTCGCCTTCTGGCCCTTCACCCCTCGCAGGTCGTAGATGTGGCCGAGCTCCTCCTTGAAGGCATGCAGCTCGTACACCACGCTGAACTCGAACACATCGCTGCGGAAGTTGAGGTTCCGGTTGCGGCGGAAGGTCTCGGCCGTGAGGTTGTCGTTGCCCGCCAGCACCCCGTAGGTGAGGGAGGTGCGCAAGGCCATCTTCTCGCGGAGGTAGTAGCGCCAGCCCAGGCTGAACGCGGGGCGCGTCTGGCTCAACTCCAGGTCCCAGATGAAGGAGGTGCCGATCTGGTCGCGGCCGCCCAGCTCGCCCAGGAAGTTGGACGCGCCGAGCCCGATGGTGATCTCGTTGCGGTTGGTCTTCCAGTAGTTCGACTTGCGGAAGTACTGGGCATGAAGACCGGCGCCTCCCAGGAGGCCCGTCAGCAGCAGGACAGTGATGCGAAGCGCGTAGCGTCCCTTCATGCGTCCACCCGGTTTCCGTTCAAATGTATCCGCTGGGGCGGAACGGCCAAGTGACCGGCGGCCGTCCTATCCCCATAGACCTGTTGAACGGGCCAGGGTTGCCTTTCTACGGGGTTCCGGTGGCCGGGTTCGGGCCGCTCACCGCCCGGCGAACCACCACAGCACCACCCCGGCGCACACCGATACGTTCAGTGAGTGCTTGGCGCCGTGCTGGGGAATGACGAGGCAGCCGTCGCAGGCGGCGATCACCGCATCGCTCACCCCGTGCAGCTCGTTGCCGAACACCAGGGCCAGCGGGGCGTCGGGCGGATGCGCCACCTCCGTCAGGGGCAGCGCCTTCAACGTCTGCTCCACGGCCAGCACCCGGTAGCCGCGGGCCTGCAGCTGCCGAACGGCCTGGGCGGCGTCGGGGGCATGCTCCCAGGGCACGGTGTGGGTGGCGCCCAACGCGGTCTTCTCGATCTCGCGATGAGGGGGCAGCGGGGTGAACCCGCAGAGCGTGAGACCCTCCAGGGCGAAGGCATCGGCCGTGCGGAACACCGAGCCCACGTTGTGGCGGCTGCGCACGTCATCCAGCACCACGCGCACCGGCCGTCGGGGAGCGGTCCGGAACTGCTCCGGGCTGGGCCGGCCCAGCTCGTCGATGGACAGCCTGCGGTCGTCGGTGGGCATGGATCGTGGATAACCGGAGGGGTGGGGGACGGCGGGCGGGCCGTACTTTTCCGGGCTGGCGAAAATAGGTGGCCGGCACGGGCACGATGGGCAAGGCGGGGCGCGGCGAAACGCCGCTGATGCAGCAATATCAGCGCATCAAGGGGCAATACCCCGATGCGGTGCTGCTCTTCCGCGTGGGTGATTTCTACGAGACCTTCGGGGAGGACGCGGTGCGTGCGGCCCAGGTCCTGGGCATCACCCTCACCCGGCGCAACAACGGCGCCGCCGGGGAGGTGCCGCTGGCGGGCTTCCCCTACCACGCGCTGGAGACCTACCTGCCCCGCCTGGTGCGGGCGGGCCACCGGGTGGCCGTGTGCGATCAGCTGGAGGACCCCAAGCTGGCCAGGACGGTGGTCGAGCGCGGGGTCACCGAGGTGGTGACGCCCGGGGTGGCCTTCAGCGACCGCGTGGTGGACCACCGGAGCAACAACTGGCTGGCCGCCGTCTGCGCGCAACGAGGCCGCTATGGCGTGGCCTTCCTCGACATCACCACCGGCGAGTTCCTGGTGGGCGAGGAGGAGGGGGATGGCCTGCGCAAGTTCATGGAGGGCCACGCCCCCAGTGAGCTGCTGCATCCCCGTGGTGCCGAGGACCCCTTGGTCCAGGAGCTCATCGGCCGGCAGTACAGCTACGCCCTGGAGGATTGGGTCTTCAGCGACGACCTGGCCCGGGAACGCTTGTTGCGGCAGTTCGGCACCACGAGCCTCAAGGGCTTCGGGGTGGAGGAGCTGCAGCTGGGCCAGCGGGCCGCGGGGGCGGTGCTGCACTACCTGGGCGACACCCGGCACGAGCGGTTGGCGCACATCACCGCGCTGGCGCGCCTGCAGCCCGAGGCCCACGTGGGGCTCGATCGGTTCACGCTGCGCAACCTGGAGGTGGTGGCGCCGGTGAACGAAGGGGCCCGCACCCTGTGCGATGTCCTCGACCGCTGCTCGACCCCGATGGGCTCGCGCCTGTTGAAGCGCTGGCTCACCTTCCCGGTGGTGGACCGCGTGGCGATCGGCGCCCGGCACGCCGTTGTGGGTCAGGGCGTGGAGGACCCGTCGCTGTTGGAGCGCTCCGGACCGCACCTGCAGGCCATCGGCGACCTGGAACGGCTGGCGGGCAAGGCCGCCGCCGGGCGCATCACCCCGCGTGAGCTGAACCAGGTGCGGCTCGCCCTGGAGGCCGCCGCAGCGCTGCGCGATGAGCTGGCCAGGGCGGGCGGGGCCATGGCCGCCGTGGCCGAAGGCATCGACGTGGACAGCACGTTGAGCGACCAGCTGGCGCGCACCCTGGAGGCCGAAGCCCCCGCGGCGCTGAACAAGGGCGGGGTCATCCGCGCCGGCGTCGACGCGGAGCTCGATGAGCTGCGGCACGTGAGCGGCCATGCGAAGGACCTGTTGCTGGAGGCCCAGCAGCGCGAGAGCGAGCGCACCGGCATCCCCTCCCTGAAGGTGGGCTTCAACAACGTGTTCGGCTACTACCTGGAGGTCCGCAACACCCACAAGGCCAAGGTGCCGCCCGAATGGGTGCGCAAGCAGACGCTGGTCGGCGCCGAGCGCTACATCACGGACGAACTGAAGGCGCTCGAAGAGCGGATCCTGGGGGCGGAGGAGCGCATCCTCGACCTCGAGGCGCGGCGCTTCGCGGAGCTGGTGGAGGCCGTGTGCGCGCGGATCCGTTCGGTGCAGGCCACCGCCTCGGCGGTGGCGGCCTTCGATGTGCTGCGCGGCTTCGCGCTCACCGCCGTCCGCTGGGGCTATGCGCGCCCCGTGCTCGATGATGGCCGCACCATCGATCTGCGCGACGCGCGACACCCGGTGATCGAGCAGCAGCTGCCGCCGGGCGAGGCCTACGTGGCCAACGACCTGCTCCTGGACCCCGAGGAGCGCCAGCTCGTGGTGATCACCGGTCCCAACATGAGCGGCAAATCGGCCCTGCTGCGGCAAACGGCGCTGATCGTGCTGATGGCCCAGGCGGGCAGTTTCGTGCCGGCGTCGGCCGCGCGTATCGGCGTGGTGGACCGCATCTTCACCCGGGTGGGCGCCAGCGACAACCTCAGCACCGGGGAGAGCACCTTCATGGTGGAGATGAACGAGACGGCGAGCATCCTCAACAACCTGACGGCGCGGAGCCTGGTGGTGCTCGACGAGATCGGGCGCGGCACCAGCACCTATGACGGCATCTCCATCGCCTGGGCCATCGCCGAGCATCTGCACGAGCACCCCGGCCGCCCGCGCACGCTCTTCGCCACGCACTACCATGAGCTGAACGAGATGGCGGCGACCTATCCGCGGATCCGCAACGCCAGCGTGGCGGTGCGAGAGGTGGACGGGCGGGTGCTCTTCCTGCGCAAGCTGGTGCCGGGCGGCAGCGACCGCAGCTTCGGCATCCACGTGGCGCGCATGGCGGGCATGCCGCAGAGCGTGGTGCGCCGGGCGGAGAAGGTGCTGGCCCACCTGGAACGCAGCCATGCCGGCGACCTCGGTGACCGGGAGGGTGGACTGCCGATCGCTCCCGGCCGGCGGGCTGTGGACGGCCTGGACCGTGACCTGCAGCTGAGCTTCTTCCAACTGGACGACCCCGCGTTGGAAGGCATCCGCGCGCAGCTGGAGGCCCTGGACATCGACACGCTGACCCCGGTGGAGGCCCTGCTGAAGCTCAACGAGATCAAGCGGATGGCCGGTGCCCGGTCGGCGCAGCTGCGCAAGGCGTGATCCGCGCATTGCATGGATCGAAGGACCGTCTATATTTGCACCCCCGTCCGGCCGTGGACGGGTCCCAAGCGAGAGTAGCTCAGTTGGTAGAGCACGACCTTGCCAAGGTCGGGGTCGCGGGTTCGAGTCCCGTTTCTCGCTCACGATGCCTTCGCCGCCTGGCGGGGGCATCGCTATTTTCGGGAGTTCCCATCCGCCGGCCCCGCGCCCGCGGACCCCGCCCGGGTGGTGGAACCGGTAGACACGAGGGACTTAAAATCCCTTGGCCCGCAAGGGCCGTGCGGGTTCAAGTCCCGCCCCGGGCACCGCCCACGCCATGCCCGAGCCCGTCGCGTCCACCGACCCCGGAAGCACCCGCCTGGCACCCACGCCCAGCGGCTTCCTGCACGCCGGCAACGCCCTGAACTTCCTGCTCACCGACCGGCTCGCCCGTCACACCGGGGCCACCCTCCGCCTGCGCATCGACGACCTGGACGCCGAGCGGGAGCGCCAGACCTATGTGGAGGACATCTTCGAGGGGCTGGCGTGGCTGGGCATCCGTCCGGACGTGGGCCCGCGGGATGCCGAGGACCAGCGGCTGCACGGGTCGCAACGCCTCCGCATCCCGCGCTACCTGGAGCTGGCCGGAGCGCTTCGTGCCGCCGGTCGGGTCTACGCCTGCGGCTGTTCGCGCCAGCAACGCACGACCCTGATGGCGGCGGGCCGCACCACCTGCGGCTGCCGCACCGCCGGCCTCGACCTGGACGATGGGTCCCTCGCCTGGCGGGTGCGGATCCCCGAGGACGAAGAGGTGACCGTCCACGGCCTGTGCGGCCCGCCCCGCACGGAGCGGCCGTTCGCGTGGCTGCCGGACCCGGTGCTGCTGCAGCGGTCGCAGGATGGTCGGCCCCGCCGGCCGGCGTATCAGCTCGCTTCCCTGGCCGATGATGTGGATCACGGGATCACGTTCATCGTGCGGGGTGAGGACCTCTTTCCCAGCACCCTGGTGCAGCTGCACCTGGCGCGTGTCCTGGGGCTGTCGGCGTTCGCGACCGTGCGGTTCCTGCACCACCCGCTGCTCACGGACGACAGCGGGGCCAAGCTCAGCAAATCGGAGGGGGCGACCAGCCTGCGTGCCATGCGTCTTGCGGGTCACGGACCGCAGACGCTGATCGCTCAGGCTCACACGATGCTCAGGCGGCTTGCCGGCGTGCCTTGACCTCGCGCACGTGGACGGTGGCCGGCCGAAGCCGGATGATCCGCAGGCCGTTCAGCACCCGGATGATGGGCCAGGTGGGGTCGAACTCCCACCACTTGGCCGCGAAGTTGGCCCGGCCGCTGTGGGCATGGTGGTTGTTGTGCAGGCCTTCGCCCATCACGAGCACTTCCACGGGCCACATGTTGCGGCTGGTGTCGTTCACCTCGTAGTTGCGGTAGCCGTATTTGTGGGCGTACCAGTTGATGATGGCGCCGTGCAGCGGGCCCATCACGTAGTGCAACGGCAAGAGCAGGTACCACCAGGCGCTGGGGGCGAAGACCACATAGAAGGCGGTGTAGCCCAGGATCCAGGCGATGCGGGTGGGCCACGCGTCGGCGAACACCTCGAACGCGCGCCATTGGGGCACTCCCTTGGTGAAGCGTTCCTCCACCGGCATCGACCGGTCGAACAGCTGGTGGTAGACGGTCTTGGTGCGCCACATCATGCTGAAGAGGCTGGGGTCGTATTTCGGGGAGTGCGGGTCCTGCTCCGTGTCCGCGTAGGCGTGGTGAAGCCGGTGGAGCACTCCGTAGGCGTAAGGGCTCAGGTAGCTGCTTCCTTGGGCGATGAACGTGAACACGTGGAACGCCTTCTCCCAGAAGGGGCTCATCGTGAACATGTGGTGCGCGGCATAGCGGTGCAGGTAGAAGGTCTGCACGAAGAGGCTCAGGTACCAGTGAAGGATGAAGAAGAGGAGGATCGCGGTCATGGTCGGCGCGAAGGTAGCCCCGTGCGATGGGGTCCCGTGTGAGGGGCGTCAGCCGACGGAGGACGGCTCAGGGAAGGCGGGTCCGGTCGGGCAGTCGATGGCCTTCCGGGCCGGGCAGCAGTTCCTGATGCTCGACCACGGGGAAGCCGAACATCCCGTCGTGGAAGGTGGTGCGGAGCCGGTCGGCGGACCAGACCGAGGGGTCGAGCGGGGCCATGCGCAGCTTGTTCGGGAAGTCGGCGTAGGCGCCGCCTTCGAGGTGCAGGAGCAACCCATCGATGTCGGCGCGACGCTCGACGCCCACGATGCGGAGCTCTTCCACCCGTTCGCGACCCACCATGCGGTTGAGGCTGAGCACCAGAAGGCCCAGCAGGGGCAGCCCGCCGAAGAGCCCGGCGATGAAGGAGGCCCAGGGGCCGAAGCGGTAGCGGCGGTCGAGCAGGCGGGCCACTACGGCGATGAGGGCCACGAGGGCACCGAGCAGGCGCAGCCAGCCGTCGGTGGTGAGCAGGGTGGGCCCGGCCAGCACGAACACGCAGGGCACACCGATGAACCAGACCGGGACGAGGTGGCCCCACCGGAGCCGGTGGAAGGGCGAAGGCGCTGTGGACGGGCGCGGCGCGGAGGCGCCTCCGGCCGTGGTCGACGAGCGGGGCTTGGGACGATGCGCGGGCAGCATGGGGCCCGAGCAAGATAGGCACCGGTCTCGCGCGCTCAGTGGCCGAACATCTCGCGCACGCGCTCGAAGAAGCCCTTGTCCTTGGCCGTGGGCCGGGGTTGGAAACCGGGGCTTTGGCGCAGTTTCTCCAAGGTGTCGCGCTCGGCCTTGGTCAGGTCGGTGGGCGTCCACACGGCCACATGCACCAGCAGGTCGCCGGGGCCATGGCCGTTGAGACCGGGCAGTCCCTTGCCGCGCAGGCGCAAGGTGTGGTTGCTCTGGGTGCCGGGTTCGATCTTCACCTTGGCGCGGCCCTGCACCAAAGGCACCTCGATGGTGGTGCCGAGCGCGGCGTCGGGCATGCTGATGAAGGCTTCATGGTGCAGGTGCAGCCCGTCGCGCTTCAGGTCGGGGTGGGCCTCCTCCTCGATCACCACCAGCAGGTCGCCCGGCACGCCTCCGGCCGGGGCTTCGTTGCCCATGCCGCTGATGTTGAGCTGCATGCCTTCCTCCACACCGGCGGGGATGCGGATGGGCACCACCACCTCCTCGCGGACCAGGCCGTGCTCATCGCTTCCCGGAGCCCGTTTGCTCACGGTCTGGCCGATGCCGCCGCAGGCCGGGCAGGTGCTCACGGTCTGCATGGCGCCCAGGAAGGTGCTCTGCACGCGCGTCACCTGGCCGGTGCCTTTGCAGGTGCCGCAGGCGCCGTACTCGCTGCCCTTGCCGCGCACCAGCTTGGTCACCTTGATCTTCTTCTCCGCGCCGAGGGCGATCTCCTCCAGGGTGAGCTTGAGGCGGACCCGGAGGTTGCTGCCCTTGATCACCCGGCCACCGCGCCCGCGCCCGCCGCCGAAGCCGCCGAACGCGCCACCGCCGAAGGCCTCCCCGAAGATGTCGCCGAAGTGGCTGAAGATGTCGTCCATCGACATGCCACCGGCATGGCCGCCGCCACCGAAGCCGCCCGGGGCCTGATGGCCGAAGCGGTCGTAGCGGGCCTTCTTCTCGGGGTCGCTGAGGATCTCGTAGGCCTCGGCGGCCTCCTTGAACTTCTCCTCGGCGGCCTTGTCGCCCGGGTTCTTGTCCGGGTGGAACTTGATGGCCTGCTTGCGGTAGGCCTTCTTGATCTCGTCGGCGCTCGCGGTGCGGGCCACGCCCAGGACCTCGTAGGGATCGCGCTTGCTCATCGGTGCGGGTGGTCGGTTGCCGGGGTGCGTGCCTTACTCGCCCACCACCACCTTGGCGTAGCGGATCACCTTGTCGTGCAGGGTGTAGCCGTTCTCCACCACCTCCAGCACACGGCCCTTCAGCTCGGGGCTCGGGGCGGGGGCCTTGGTGATGGCCTCGTGGCGGTCCACGTCGAAGGGCTGGCCCTTCACCTCGGACATGGGCTTCACGCCCTGGCTGCCGAGGATGTGGAGCAGTTTGCTCTGGATGAGGTGGAAGCCCTCCTTCACCACGGCCAGCTCCTCGGTGCGCGCGTTGTTGGCGATGGCGCGCTCCATGTCGTCCAGCACGGGAAGCACGTTCTTCAGGGCGTTCTCGGCCGCGAACTGGATCAGGTCGAGCCGCTCACGGGCCGTGCGCTTGCGGAAGTTGTCGAAATCGGCGTTGAGGCGCAGCCATTTGTCCTTCAGGTCGGCCGCCTCGGCCTTGGCCTGGTCCAGTTCGGCCTGCAGGGTGTTGATGTCCTCGCGGCCGTCGGCCTCCGCATCGTGCATCACATGCTCGGCGGCGGCTTCCGATGCAGCGGTCAGGGGGTCCTTGCGCGCCTCATCGGCCGCATCGGCGGGCAGTGCGTGCGTGGTCGGTTTGGCAGGATGTTCTGCCTCGGCGGCGGCTTGATGGCGGTCCGTCATGGGTTTCCGGGCTTTTCCGAAGATGCGGCGCATGGGTCAAGGACGATGCCGAGGGTGGGGTTGGGGACAAAATGACAGGAGACCCGGCAACGAAAGAGCCCCGCCGCGGCGGGGCCCTTCAGGGTCGTTCACGAGGCTCAAAGGCTTTTGACGTACTTGTCCAGCTCCTGATGCAGGGCCATGCCCCGCAGGTTCTTGCCGATGATCACCCCGTTGGGGTCCACCAGGAAGCTCATGGGGATGCCGGACACCCCATATAGGCGGGAGGCCTCCGAGGCCCAGTACTTCAGGTCGCTGACGTGGTACTTCCAACTGAGCTTGTCCTGCTCGATGGCGCGACGCCAGGCATCGCGGCTCTTGTCCAGGCTCACGCTGTAGATCTCGAAGCCCTTGCCGTCCTTGAACTTGGCCGCGCTGTACTTCTGATAGGCCGCCACCACGTTCGGGTTCTCCCGGCGGCAGGGACCGCACCAGCTGGCCCAGAAGTCGATGAGCACGTATTTGCCGCGCAGCTCCGAGAGCTTGAGGACCTTGGTGCTGTCCACGTTCATGTACGCGAGCTCGGGCGCCTGATCGCCGATGTTGGTGCCCACCTTGGCTCCTTTGGCGGCCTTCTGGTCCAGGCGTTCGGTGAAGCCGTAGATGGCCAGCAGGGCCACGGCCGAAAGGATGAGCACGCGCAGCTTGTTCATCGCGGGGCGGAGGTTCATGGGACGAAGGTAGGGGATGGGTGCCGCGTGGTCAGCCAAGACCGTGCCGGATGGGAATGCAAGCTCAGTCTCCAGTCGGCATTCGGCAGTTGGCAGTTGGACCATCGCGGACGTGCAGATGACCTCTGAGGTAACCCAACTGCAACCTACCAACTGCCAACTACCAACTGCCAGCTGCCCTCATACCACCTCGATCCGCGCCCCGATGGCGTTCAGGCGGCCTTCGATGTCCTGGTAGCCGCGGCGGATCTGCTCGATGTTGTCGATGGTGCTCACGCCATCGGCGCTGAGGGCGGCGATCAGCAGCGACACGCCCGCGCGGATGTCGGGGCTGGTCATGCGGATGCCGCGCAAGGGGATGGCGAAGTCGTGCCCGATGACCAGCGCGCGGTGCGGGTCGCAGAGCGTGATCTGGGCGCCCATCTCGATCAGCTTGTCCACGAAGAACAGGCGGCTCTCGAACATCTTCTGGTGGATGAGGACGCTGCCCTTGGCCTGGATGGCGGTGACGAGCACGATGCTCAACAGGTCGGGGGTGAAGCCGGGCCAGGGCGCGTCGGCCACGATCATCTGGCTGCCATCGATGAACTTGGTGATGGTGTAGTGCTCCTGGGCGGGCACATGGATGTCGTCGCCGTTGCGCACCACGGCGATGCCGAGGCGGCGGAACACGTCGGGGATCATGCCCAGGTGGTCGTAGCCGGTGTCCTTGATGGTGATCTCACTGCGCGTCATGGCGGCGAGGCCGATGAAGGAGCCGATCTCGATCATATCGGGCAGCATCCGGTGCTCGGTGCCGCCGAGCTCCTTTACTCCGTCGATGTGCAGCAGGTTGCTGCCGATGCCGCCGATCCGCGCCCCCATGCGGACCAGCATGTGGCAGAGCTGCTGGATGTAGGGCTCGCAGGCGGCATTGAAGATGGTGGTGCGCCCCTCGGCGAGCACGGCGGCCATCACGATGTTGGCCGTGCCGGTGACACTGGCCTCGTCAAGCAGCATGTAACAACCCTTGAGCTGCTTGGCCTCCGCGCGGTAGAAGCCCTCCTTGGCGTCGTACTTGATCTCGGCGCCCAGGCGCTCGAAGCCGATGAAGTGGGTGTCCATGCGGCGGCGGCCGATCTTGTCGCCCCCGGGGCTGGGGATGTAGCCGCGGCCGAAGCGCGCCAAGGCCGGTCCGGCCACCATCACGCTGCCGCGCAGGCTGCCGCCCATGCGCTTGTACTCGGGGTCCAGGAAGAACTCCAGGTTCACGGTCCTGGCGGTGAAGCGGTAGGAACCGGGGCCGAGGCCCACCACCTCGACGCCCATGGCGCGCAGCAGGTCGATGAGCTTGTTCACGTCCACGATGTCGGGCACGTTGTGGATGGTGACCGGCTCGCTGGTGAGCAGCACGGCACAGAGGATCTGCAGGGCCTCGTTCTTGGCGCCCTGCGGCACCAGTTCGCCCTTCAGGCGGCGCCCCCCTTCAATGCGGAAACTTCCCATGGCATGGCACTTCGTGGCGCGAAGCAAGCGCCGATGCGGGCCTGTGCGCTGCGCGCGCAGCGCGGGCTGCTAACAACGATGGACTGACAACGCACCCGGTGGGGCCGTGCGCTGGTCGCTCAGTAGCGTCCGCCCTTCTTGTTGCGGTTGCGGTGGCGTTTCTTGCCACGCTTGCGCACCTCGGCCTCGTTGCGCGGGCCACTGCGCTGGGCCTGCAGCAGGGCATCCGTGCTGGCGAGCTGCTGGTCCTCCTTGAGCTTCACGCGGCCTTTGCTCAGGTCGTTCAGGTCCTTCAGGATCACCCCGTCGGGCACCGTGTCGCGGTTCCAGGTCAGGAACTGGCGCTTCATGAGGTTGGCGATGAGGTGGGCGTAGGCATCGCGCTTCTCGCCGGCCTCGAGGGCGGCGCATTGCTCGATCATCCGCTCCACCAGCTTGCCGTAGTGGCCGAACCGGATCGCCTTCTGCGGGTACGGCACGCGCTCCGGCTTGGTCTCCAGTTCCTCGGGCGATGGTTTGGGGAAGGGGCCGTCCACATCCAGCTTGAACTCGCTCATGATGTAGAGGTGGTCCCAGAGGGTGCGGTCGGCGTTCTCGCTGTTCCGCAGCTGGGGGTTGAGGCGCCCGATCACCTGGATGATGGCCTTGGCCAGCCGGGTGCGCTCGGCACGGTCGTCCACGGCCATGCAATGCTCCACCATGCGTTGCACATGGCGGCCGTATTCGGGGATGATCAGGCGCGGACGGCGCGTGTTGTAGTCGTAGGCGACGGCGTTCATCGGTCGGGAAGGACGGGACCGCGCCGGGCGGGTCGCACCGGGGTCCGGATCAAAGGTAGGCCAAGGCGGGGACCCGCGCATCAGGGGCCGCCCACCGGCCAATGGCCGTTGCCGGGCACCACCAAGGCCTTGTGCTGCCGCCTCCCATCGTGCTCGGCGATCACATGGTACAGGCCGGGGACCAGGTCCAGGGCATCGCGCCAGATGGGCAGGATGACACGACCGGCGGCCCGAGGTCCGTTCCATAGGACCGCCTTCAGCCGCCCCTGCTGGTCATGGATCGCCACGTGCACGTTCGCGGTCGGGTGCTCGAGGTCGAAGAACAGGAAGCTGCGGTCGGGCATCGGATTGGGGTGCAGTTCGAAGTAGCCGGAAGCGCGTTCGTGGGCGCTCACCGGATGCGCGAAGTAGGCCTCGAAGGTGAGGTTGTCGATCATCCACCCATCGCGTGCCTCGGGGATGCTGTCGCTGTGGAAGCTGAAGCGCACATACAGGGTATCGGTCTGCACCAGGCCGGTGTTGGTCCAGCAGAACGACGTGAAGCACCAGTCCACCCCGGTGGCGGCGCTGCCGCTGCGCCCGCTGAACCCGATCTGGCCGTTGCTGAGCGTGTCGGCCTGCAGCGGCTGCCAGCCGGGGTCGAAGAACTCCACCTCCAAGGGCATCAACCAATCGTCGAAGGCGTTCGTCCAGGTGGCGCCATGGTCCCAGCTCACTTCCACATAGCCCCCGTCCTGCAGCGTGTCCGTGTCGAAGGCCTGATAGAAGCTCATGAAGAACACCGGGCTCCACAGCAGGTCCTGGACAGGGGCCTTCACCAGCACGCTGCTCTGGGCATGGGTCGGGTAGGTGGCCATCGTATCCGTGATCAGCACGTTGGGCGGCGAGAACGGGTCGGCGAAGAAGGCCTTTTGCGGCGGACCGACATGCCAGAGGTTGCCCTGCGCGGTATCGAGCGCCCAGATCACATCGTCCTGCCCACCGGGGTCGAAGTCCGTGTACACGTACTGGGCCCCGGCGAGCGCGGGGGCGATCAGGAACAGACTGGTGTAAGGTCCGCGCATGGGGAGGGGGTTGGGGAATGGACGGGTGCACGGCTCCATCCGCTGCCCGCGAACCGATCCTGGCGTCCGGATGTTACCTTGGTCGTTCAGAACCTTACCAGGACATGCGCACCCTCATCACCCTCGGACTGGCCGCCGCCGCCCTTCATCTGGGCGCCCAGGAGTTCTCCCACACCTTCGGGTCCACCAAAGCGGTGCCGGAGTCCTTCAGCCTGGACAAGTCCGGCTGCCGCGACAACATGGCGCTGGCGGCGGGTTTCCGCTATACGCGACCGCTCGGTGAGCGCTTCGGCCTGGGCTTCGGTGTGGCCCATGAATGGCGCCGCGCCAGCGCCGAGCAGGAGACCCCGGACGGCACGGTGCCGCTGAATGAGGTGGAGGGCCGCGGTGTCCTGCTGCAGGTGATGGGGCAGTACAAGCTGTTCACCTGTGCCAGCAAGTGCGGAGGCACCTTCGGGGTGATGATGGGCGCCGATGTGTCGCTGCCCTACCGCACCAATGCCCTGCGCTTCGATGCCAGCGGGTCCGAACTGCCCAGCGGCCGCGTGGATGCGGCGTTCCAGGCCGGGTTGGCGCTGCGCGCAGGCGTCCGGTACTCCATCCCGCTCTGCCACAGCATGGGCTTCTTCATGGAGCCGCAGGTGGTGTACAAGGCGGTGCTGGACCGCACGGACGAGGCCTTCGTGGAGGGTCGCGGCGGCAGCCGGGTCGGCGACCGCCTCGGCATGGGCATGCAGGGCGGGGTGTACCTGTCCCTTGCCGGTGGCTGCCCGATGACCAAGGCCGAATAGGCCCTAGGGCGGACCGTTCGGCGGTTCACCCCTCCACCACGCGGAGCTTCGCGAAGCGCAGCAGCAGTTGTTTCTGTCCGGCGCTGGGGAAGAAGACCGTGGCCTTCAGGTCCGGTGAGCGCCCCTCGATCTTGAGCACCTTGCCGCGGCCGAAGCGTTCGTGCTCCACGGTCATGCCCTCGGCCAGTTCGGGCGATGGACCACCCAGGCGGGTGGTGGCCTCCAACGGAGCGCCGCCATCGGTGATGCGCTTGAGGTTCTTGCGCGGCGGGGTGGCGGCTGGTGGTGGTGCGGAGGGCGCCGGCCGTGCCGGTGGGGCCGACCGCTCGCGACCGGGCAGAGGCCGGGTGCCCGCCTCTGACGCGGGCCGGTCGAAGGCCCCGGTGCGGCTGGCCCAGGGCGGAGCGATGGCGCGTCGCTCGCTGAGGCCTGGGCCGGAGCGGGTGTTCGCCGTGGGCAGTTCCAGGTACTTCGGGTCGATCTCGTCGATGAAGCGGCTCGGCTCGCCGGCGGTGAGCTGCCCCCATTTGTAGCGGCTCATGGCGTAGCTCAAGGTGGCGCGGACACGCGCCCGGGTGAGGGCCACGTAGAAGAGCCGGCGCTCCTCCTCCAGGTCGGCTCGGGTGGTCACGCTCATCTGGTTGGGGAACAGCTCCTCCTCCAGGCCCACGATGTGCACATAGGAGAACTCCAGCCCCTTGGCGCTGTGGATGGTCATGAGGCTCACCCGGTCCGTGTCGTTCGGGTCCTCGTTGTCCGCATCGGTCAGCAGTGCCACGTCGATGAGGAAGTCGGACAGGGTGCGGGGGGTGTCGGTGCCCTCCTGCGCATCGCTGAAGGCCTTCATGCCGGCCAGCAGTTCCTGGATGTTCTCGTAACGGCTCACACCCTCGGGCGTCTTGTCGGCGAAAAGGTCGCTGAGCAGGCCGGTGGTGCGGGCGATGTACTCCCCGAGCGCATGCGCGCTCTGGTCCTCGAGCATGGTCCGGAAGCTGCGCACCATCAGCACGAAGTCCGCCAGGCGCTTGCGCATGCCGTCGTGCACATCGAGCTCGCCGAGATGGGCGTTCAGCAGGTCCCACACGCTGATGGAGCGTTCGCCGGCGGCCACCATGAGCTTCTCCACGGTGGTCTGCCCGATGCCGCGGGCGGGGTAGTTGATGATGCGCTTGAGCGCCTCCTCGTCGTTGGGGTTGCAGGTGAGGCGGAAGTAGGCCAGCAGGTCCTTGATCTCCTTGCGCTGGTAGAAGCTGAGGCCGCCGTGGATGCGGTAGGGGATGTTGAGCTTGCGCAGGGCCTCCTCCATGCTGCGGCTCTGTGCGTTGGTGCGGTACAGGATGGCGAACTCCTTGTTCGGCACCTGGCGCTGCATGCGCATCTCGAAGATGCTGTGCGCCACGAAGGTCCCCTCCTCGTTGTCGCTCAGGGCGCGGTGCACGAGGATGCGCTCGCCCTCCGGGTTGTCCGTCCAGACCGTCTTGCGGATCTGGTCGCGGTTCTTGTCGATCACCGAGTTGGCGGCACCGACGATGACCTTGGTGCTCCTGTAGTTCTGCTCGAGCTTGAAGAGCACATGGTCGGGATAGTCCTTCCGGAAGTTGAGGATGTTCTGGATGTTGGCACCGCGGAAGGCATAGATGCTCTGGCTGTCGTCGCCCACCACCGTGAGGTTCTCGTGCCGCGCGGCGAGGGTGCGCACGATGTTGTACTGGGCGAGGTTCGTGTCCTGGTACTCGTCCACCAGGATGTACTGGAACCGCTGCTGGTACTTCAGCATGGCGTCCGGGTGGTCGCGGAAGAGCAGGTTGGTGTTGAACAGGAGGTCGTCGAAGTCCATGGCACCGGCGCGGAAGCAACGTTCGGCGTAGGCCTTGTAGAGCTCTCCGAGCCGGGGCCGCAGCGCGGCGGCATCGGCGGCCATGAGCTCGGCGTTGTTCAGGTACTCCAGCGGGCCGATGAGGTTGTTCTTGGCGATGCTGATGCGGCCGTGCACCTGGTTGGGCTTGTACAGCTTGTCGTCCAGCTGCCACTCCTTGAGGATGGTCTTGATCAGCGAGCGGCTGTCGTCGGTGTCGTAGATGGTGAAGTCCTTGGGGTACCCGAGCTTGTCGGCCTCGGCGCGCAGGATGCGGGCGAAGACGCTGTGGAAGGTGCCCATCCACAGGTTGGCGGCCTCGCTCCGGCCCACCACATGGGCGATGCGCTCCTTCATCTCCCGGGCCGCCTTGTTGGTGAAGGTGAGGGCGAGCACGCGGAAGGCATCGACGCCCTTCACGGCGAGCAGGTGTGCGATGCGCACCGTGAGCACACGGGTCTTGCCCGAACCGGCGCCGGCGATCACGAGGTTGGGGCCGTCGGTGTGCACCACCGCGGCATGCTGCGCCTCATTGAGGCCCTTGAGGTGTTCGTACTGCACGGGCTTGGTCGTGCGCGCCGGTGCACCCGCACGGCACGGCCGCGAAGGTAGGCGCATGGGGCGGGCCTTCCGGCCGTGGTTTTCAACAGGGACGAGGAACCGGCATGAACAGGGAAGGGCCTCCCGATGGAGGCCCTTCCCCGTGGGGACATGCCGTCCGTCAGCGGTTCACGATGAGCTTGCGCTTCACGATGCCGGTGGCGGTCTGTCCCGAGATCACATACGTGCCCGATGCGAGGTCGGTCAACTGCACCGGAGCCTGGGTGCCGGTGATCGTGAAGGAGCGCACCAGCACGCCCTGTTCATTGAGCAGGTAGTAGGTGCCCGGGCTGCTGGCCCTCACGGTGCATTCCCCCGCACTGGGGTTCGGGAACACGTCGAGGGTCTCCATGCGCACCGATGACACCTCCTGGGGCGGAGCATCGGCGACCACCACCGGCGCCAGGGTGCCCGTGACGTTCAGCGTGTAGTCCTCGACCTCGCCGTAGGTGGAGGTGCCGCAGGGGGTGAGGTTCGCCCCGGCCGCCGCGTCCGTGAGGCGGATCCGCATGCGCACGGCGCCCGCCGTGGTGCCGGTCGGAGCGGTGATGCTCGTGGTGAACGGTCCCACGCCCTGGGGAGAGGCGTACACGGCCTCACCGGCGTCGGTGAGCGTGCCGTTGCGGTTCCAGTCGCACCAGATGAGCACGCGGTCCGTGGAGTACGGGTTGCCGATGGTGACGGTGATGGACTGGGCCACGCCCACGCTGACGGTCGTGCTCAGGTTGGTGAAGTTGGAGTAGGAGGAGGCCCCGCTCGGATTGTTGATGCTGCCCATGCTCACGTTGGTGATGCGCTCGTAGGCGGTGTTCGAGGTGCCTGCGGTGCAATAGGTGACCACCGTGTTCACCGTCATCGTGATGGAGTTGCTGGTGGCCGTGGTGGGAGAGGCGCAGGGCGAGTTCGAGGTCATCACGCAACTGACCACGGCGCCATTGGTGAGCGTGGTGGTGGTGTAGGTGGCGCTGTTCGTGCCCACGTTCGCGCCGTTCACGCGCCACTGGTAGCCGGGGCTGGTGCCTCCATTGGTGGGCGTGGCCGTGAAGGTCACGCTGCTGCCGGAATTGGTCGGGTTGCTCCCGGCCGTGATGGCGATGCTCACCGCAGGGGTCACCGTGCCGCTCACGGTCATGGTGATCGCGTTGCTGGTGGCGGGGTTGCCCGTCACGCCCGCCAGGTTGGAGGTCATCACGCAGGTGACCACGGCGCCGTTCGTCAGCGCGGAGGTGGTGAAGGTGGGCGAGTTGGTGCCCACGTTCGCGCCGTTCACCCGCCATTGGTAGCTGGGGCTGGTGCCTCCGTTGGTGGGCGTGGCCGTGAAGGTGACGCCCGCCCCGGTGCACGTGGGGTTGGTGCCTCCCGTGAGCGCGATGCTGACACCGGCGGCGTTGCTGCACGGGGTGATCTGGTAGGAGAAGATGCGGGTGCGCGCGGCGCTGGCCCCGCTGGTGCCGCCCATGTACTCGCTGGTGCTCCAGAAGGTCACACCGTCGGGGTCCAGGCACTGGTGCGCGTAGTCGCCCACCCGATTGGTGCCGGTCTGGTAACCCGTTCCCGCCACCACGAGCGACTCGGTCAGCGGCAGGGTGCCCAGCGGATCGCACGAGCGGCGGCCGGTCCAGTAGAGGCTGGGGTACATGCTGGTGGAGTTCGAGCGCAGGTAGGAGAGGCCGATGGAACCGTTGTTGTCCATGCAGATCGAGCCCATCCAGCGGGTGTCCGTGCCGGGGGCGTAGATGCCCTCCTGGTACATGCTCCACACGCCGGTGCTCTGGTTCTGCCGCAGTTCGCACCACTTGATGCCCCGCTGGGTGCTGTTGATGCGCACGGCCCAGTTGAGCACCACGGTGTTGTATCCGTTCCATGTCTTCCACTGCGCGCGGTACATCATGGCACCACCGATACCGTCCAGCCTTTGGGTGGTCCCAGGCTGCGGGCAGTCGTTCCAGCTGGCGTTGTACGATCCGTCGAAGGCCGCGGCGGTGATGTTGGCGGCCAGGGCGATGGAGGCCGTGGGCGTGGCGGGCACCCAGTTCACGGTCATGTTGTACACGTTCACGCGGTCGAAGAACCCGGTGCCCCAGCCGTTGTCGGAGTAGGAGAAGATGGGGCAGGGTCCGCTGGCGGGCAGGGTGCCGTCGGCGGCGCAACCGGGCAGGGGCACGAAGAAGCCGGACTTGGGCGGCGAGTAGTTCACATAGACCGCGCGGGCGCCCGGGGTGCCGGCCAGCATGGCGGTGCGCTCGAAGGCGAAGACCTTCTGCGTGCTCTGGTTCGACGTCATGTAATACCCGTCGTGCCACACGCTGAACTTCAGGTAGTCCGGGAACTGGGGCGAGGTGTAGGTGTATGTGTAGTAAGAGCCGGTGGGGTCCGCCGTGGTGCTCACCGCGATGTAGATGCGCCGGTCCGTGCTGGTGCCGAACTGGGCGAGCATCCAGCGGTTGGCCGGTTTGTCGTACAGCACGATGGGATCGCCGCTGTTGCCGGTCGGCGGGTTCCACAGGTTGCCCAGCGTACCGGTGAGCAGCAGCGCACCGGTGCTCTTGTTGTAGATCCGGAACGTGGTCGAATTGATCATCTGCACATAGTGGTTCGGCCCTGCCGCACCGGAGGGATCGTACGGCCTGAAACCGCTGGCCGTGCCGCCGTTGAAGCTGATCTTCATGCCGCCGGCCCCGCGCTCATCCCCCTCGGCGCGCTGCAGGGTGGCCTCGTCGTTGGCATACGGCGGCCCGTCATCGCCGGTGAACTCGTACCTCGGGGGTTCCCGATGCAGACGGTCCTTGGATTCCCCGCGTACGGGCGAGAAGTCCTCCGGGACGGGGTTCTCGGAGAAGATCTCGCTCAGGGGGCGCGTGATGTGGAAACCGGAGGCGACGATGGCCCCGCTTTCCTGCGAGGCCTCCTGGGCGAACGCGCTGAACGAAGCAGCGCAGAGCACAAGGGCGAGCGTTGTTCTCATGGAAGGTGGGTTCGGTGTGGGGTGTAGACCTGAACGAATGTGCGGTTTTCCCCACACCCTTCCACAGGCTTCGATGGAACGATCCCCGACGTCGCCGGATCGCGGTCCCGCGAAGACCTTCACCGCCGGATGAGGAAGGCCACGTCGAGCGCGTAGAGCGTGGTGCTTCGCAAGGCCGTGAGGTCCACGCCGTGCAGCCACATCAGGCCGGTGCCCCACTGGCCGCGCGCGCTCAGGTCGACCCGCTTGCCGATGCGGAATCCCGCCTGCAGGCAGGCCGAGGCGCGCAGATAGGTGCATGCGCGCACGGGCACGCTGCGGTCCAGGATGGTCGTTTCGGTGGCGGTGCCGTTCACCTCGTCGATGCGCTGGCCGAAGGCGGTCAGGGCGCCGGACCCCGCATGGCCCAGTTCGGCGAGCAGGCCCGGCCGCACGAAGAAGCTGTTGCTGAGGAAGAGGGTCCAGTACGGACCGCCGCCCACGGCGATCTCCAGCTGCGAGATGGTATAGAGGTACTCCACAGTGCGCGCCGTGTCGCCCAGGAGGCTGTCGGTGCGGAAGAAGAGGTAGAAGAGCCGGGGCTGCAGGGCGAGGTGCATGGTCCAGCCGTGCTCGCTGTTCCGCCCATCGCGCAGGCGGGCCAGGGCGAAGCGCGGGCCGAAGCTGCCTCCGATGGCCGTGCTGGAATAACCGAAATAGTAGTCGGAGGGCTTGCCGGGCAGGGATGGCGGGGTCTGCCGTGTGAACTGGACGAAGCGATCGAAGCCCATGGCCCCGTGGTTCTCCAGCGTCACGCCCAGGGTGCCGCCGATGGCCCTCAGCTTCAGGGGGCCTTTCACGGGTTGATGCCAGTAGGCGGAGTCGGCCGGGTCCTGCGCCCATGCGATGCCCTGGCCCAGCAGGACGGCGAGCAGGAACAACGGCGCGCGGGGCATGGATCGGCCCGGAGGGGCTCCCGCGAAGGTAGCCGCTCAGCGCCCGAAGCGCAGGGCTTTGCCCGGGTAGCGACCGCTCTTGCTCAGCTGCTCCTCGATCCGCAGCAACTGATTGTATTTCGCGATCCGGTCGCTCCGGCTGGCGCTGCCGGTCTTGATCATGCCGCAGTTGGTGGCCACGGCCAGGTCGGCGATGGTGCTGTCCTCCGTTTCCCCGCTGCGATGGCTCATCACGGCGGAGTAGCCGGCGCGATGCGCCATCTCCACGGCCTCCAGCGTCTCGGTCAGCGTCCCGATCTGGTTCACCTTCACCAGGATGCTGTTGGCGATGCCCTTGTCGATGCCTTCGGCCAGCCGCGCGGTGTTGGTCACGAACAGGTCGTCGCCGACCAGCTGGACCGTGCTCCCCACGGCCTCGGTGAGCTTCTTCCAGCCGGCCCAGTCGTCCTCGGCCATGCCGTCCTCGATGCTCACGATGGGGTAACGCTTGCACCAGTCCTTCCAGAAGGCCACCATCTCGTCGCTGGTGAGGCTGTCGCCGGTGCTTTCCAACACGTAGCGTTTCTTCTTGACGTCGTAGAACTCCGTGCTGGCGCAATCGAGGGCGAGCACGATGTCCTCCCCGGGCCTGTACCCGGCCTTCTCGATGGCCTGCATCACCACCTTGAGGGCCTCCTCGTTGCTGGGCAGGTCGGGGGCGAACCCGCCTTCATCGCCCACGTTGGTGGCCAGGCCGCGGCCTTTCAGCACGGCCTTCAGGTGGTGGAAGACCTCGGCGCCCATGCGCAGGCCCTGGGCGAAGCTGGTGGCTCCCACGGGCATGATCATGAACTCCTGCACATCCACCTTGTTGTCCGCGTGCGCCCCGCCGTTGAGGATGTTCATCAGGGGCACGGGCAGGGTGGAGGCGTTGGCGCCGCCCACATACCGATAGAGCGGCAACCCGGCCTGGCTGGCGGCGGCCTTGGCCACCGCGAGGCTTACGCCCAGGATGGCGTTCGCGCCCAGGTTGCTCTTGTTCGGGGTGCCGTCCAGTCCCATCATCGCCTTGTCGATCAAGGCCTGCTGATCCACGGGGGCGCCGTGCAGTTCGTTGTTGAGGGTCGTGTTGACGTGCTCCACGGCCTTGGTGACACCCTTGCCGAGGTAGCGCTTCTTGTCGCCGTCGCGCAGTTCCACGGCCTCGTGGGCGCCGGTGCTGGCGCCGCTGGGGACGGCGGCGCGGCCCATGTGGCCCTCATCGGTGAACACGTCCACTTCGATGGTGGGGTTGCCGCGGGAATCCAGGATCTCGCGGGCTTGGATCTTGGCGATCAGGCTCATGTGAAAAGTGGAAGGCGGAAAGGAGGGCCTGTACGGTCAGGCGCTCTGGTGAAGGGGCTTTGGTACGGCGGTGTGCGCCTTCATGTTCTCCACGAACTCATCGAAGAGATAGCGGGCATCGTTGGGACCTGGACCCGCTTCGGGGTGATGCTGCACGCTGAACACGGGCCGCCCCTTGAGGCGCAGCCCGGCGATGCTGCCGTCATTGAGGTGCACGTGGGTGATCTCCACCTCGGCATGGGCCTCCGCCTGGGCGCGGCGGGCCACGAACCCATGGTTCTGGCTGGTGATCTCGTCGTGCCCGGTCACCAGGTTCTTCACCGGGTGATTGATCCCGCGATGGCCGTGGTGCATCTTCTCGGTGCCGATGCCGAGGCTCTCGGCCAGGAGCTGATGCCCCAGGCAGATGCCGAACACGGGCAGGCCGGTGGATCGGATGGCGGTCACCAGCGCCACGCTGGCGGGCATGGCGGCCGGGTCGCCCGGGCCGTTGCTGAGCAGGAAGCCGACGGGCCGCCAGGCGAGCATGTCCTCCAGGGGGGTGTGCATGGGGAACACACGCACCAGGCACCCGCGCTCGGTGAGGCAGCGCAGGATGTTGGTCTTCACACCGAAGTCCACCAAGGCCACGCGATGGGGGGAGCCGGGGTCGCCCGCTTCAAAGGCGGCGGCGGCGGTCACACGGCTGCTCAGTTCCAGTCCGGCCATGGAGGGCACGGCGAGCAGGCGTTCGCGCAGGCGTGCGGGATCCAGCTCGGTGCTGCTGATGACCGCGTTCTGTGCACCATGGTCACGGATATGGCGCACCAGACGACGCGTGTCCACCTCGCTGATGCCCACGGTGCCGGCCTGTCGCAGGTGATCCTCCAGGGACCCGGTGCCTCCGGGGCGGCTCCAGACCTCACTGAACTTCTTCACCACGAGCCCGGCGATGGTCACGCGGGCGCTCTCCTCCTCGCCGGCCTTGACGCCGTAGTTGCCGATGTGGGGCGTGGCCATCACCATGAGCTGGCCGGTGTAGCTGGGGTCGGAGAAGATCTCCTGGTACCCCGTCATCCCCGTATTGAAGCAGATCTCGCCCGTGGCGATGCCCGTGGCGCCGATGGCGCGGCCCTCGAACAAGGTGCCGTCCGCGAGCAACAGGACGGCCTTCGGGCGTTGGCTGACCAACATCGGGCGCCAAAGATACCCGGCGGGCCCATCGGCGCCGGGCCCAGTTGTCCACAGCTGTGGGATCGGCCCGATCAGGGCATCTGTTCCAGCCGCACGGCCGTTGGGGTCACACCACCGATGGTCACCAGCACCAAGTCGCGGTCGTTGCGCGAGCCGGTGTACTTCACCAGGCCGTCCAGGTTCACATCGGCCTGCAGGTATCCGCTGCTCACGGCCGTCGGGGGCGTTCCGCCGATGGACACCAGCACCGCGTCCCGGTCGTTGCCGGCACCCACGTAGCTCACCTTGCCGTCCAGGGTGGCATTGCCGGTCCAGAGCGTCCTCAAGGTGCCGCGTTCGCGGCGCGGATCGGTGCCGAAGCAGGCGGTGGCCGGATCGCGCAGGTCGAACGTCAATGCGGAGCTGCCCAGATCAAGCGGTACGGCCGACATCGCGGCCAGGTGGTTGCGGTGCCGCACGGCCACATGGGCGAAGCGCACCGGCGCGGTCATGAGCAGGGGCGATACGCCGTCCAGGGAGACCACCTGACCGTTGCGTTGAAGCAGGGCCGGGGTGCGGTCCAGGAGCACGCTCGGGTCGGTCGCATCCCGCAGTTCGATCAGGATCCAGTCCACCACGGCCTCCGGTCCGCCGTTGTTCAGCGCGCCCGGTGTCAACGTGGCCCCGGGGCCTGCGGTGGGGGTGAGGCCCAGGGCGGAAAAGGGCTCCACATCGGGGATCAGGCCCTGCACCCGCAGTTCGTCGCGCATCCAGCCGAGCAGCGGTTCGAATGGACCGTCGAGCAGCACGTCCACGTTCATCTCCACCTCGTGCGGCAGCACGGTGATGGGGATGCTCGCGCACACCACGGTGTCCAGCGCGTTGGCCACCTGCAGTTCGGCGAAGAAGGTGCCGGGGCCGGTGAAGGTGTGCTGCACGTTGGGCCCGCTGCCGGCCGGGGCGCCATCGGACCACGACCAGGTGTAGGTCGTTGTGCCGCCGAGGGGGTCCACGGCCTGCGCGCTGAAGGAGACCGACAGCTGGGGACCGACACCGAAGGCGAGGTCGGCCTCGGCGTTCACGCACTGGGGGCCCGAGCTGGGCACGTGGACCACACGTTTCAGGGCACCCGTGAAGGCGGGCAGGTCGTAGTAGGACAGGTAGAACAGGTCACCGCCGGGGCCGGTGAGGAACTGGGTGCAGAAGTTCGCCTGCGTTCCCCCGTACAGCGTGGTGTCCATGAAGGTCCCCTCGGCCACCACTCCGCCCAAGGCATCCAACTGGGCCCACTTCACCCAACCGCGGATGAAGTCGCCATAGAAGTAGCGGCCGTTCCAGATGCCGGGATAGTTGGTGCCGCGGTAGGTCACACCGCCCGTGACGGCCGCGCCCAGTCCGAGGTGCGGGTAGGTGATGAGCGGATCGGTGAAACCGGGATCGTCGCAGGTGCCGTCCGGGAGACGGCCCAGTTCGCCGCAGAGCGGCCAGCCGAAATTGGCCCCCGGGGCGGCCAGATGCACGTCCTCCCAGGCCAGGGTGTGGTTGTTGGCCCCCACCGTGCCGATCATGAACCGGCCGGTCTGCGGGTCGAGATGGCCACGGAAGGGGTTGCGCAGTCCGCTGCAGTAGATGGTCTTCAGCACACCGTTCGCGTTCAGCGGACCGGGTGTGGCGTCGGCGAAGGGGTTGTCATCGGGCGCGGTGCCGTCCCACCGGAACCGGTGGAGCTTGCCGAAGGCGCTGGCCATGTCCTGCGCGTTCGCCGGGGTGTAATCGTCGCCGACGGCGAGCAGGATGGTGGTGTCCGGCAGGAACGCGAAGGCCCCGCCGGTGTGGCAGCAGCCCGAGTAGACCGGGGTCTCCCAGATCAGGGTTTCGCTGCTGGGGAGCGCGCTGCTGCCCAGGTGCTTGAAGGTCGACAGCCGGTTGCGCTGCGCGCCGGTGGAGCGGTAGACGAACACGGCCGAATCGCTGTCGAAATAGGGGCTGATCCAGAGGCCCACCAGGCCATGCTCAGCGCTGTTGTCCACCGGCAGCACCATGTAGGTCGCCAGGGTCACCGGCGCCTGGTCCACCGGGGTGGTGCTGATGGCGATGATCCCGTTCTTCTGGCCCACCAGGATGCGTCCATCGGGCAGGAACGCGGCGGCCGTGGGGGCATTGATGCCGCTGGCGATGGTGGTGACGGTGAAGTCGGGGGGTTGGGCCTGCGCCGGGTCCGGAATGACCAGGGCGGACAGCACAAGTGACGCGGCGAGCGGGCGGAGGACGGGCATCAGGACAGGCTTCGGAGAGGGCCGCAAAGGTAGGGCGGCGGGGGAGGTGCCTTGGAGGGTCGGAACGGCGAACGGCGCCGTGAGGCGCCGTTCGATGATGGGATGCTTCAGAGCGTTACTCCGCCTTGCCCTCGTCGGCCTTGGGGGCCTCGGCAGCGGGTTTGTCGGCGGGCTTCTTGGCGGCGCGGCTGCGGCGCGTGCGCTTCACCTCGGCACCGGCGGCCTTCTCCTTGGTGTACACCGTGTTGAAGTCCACCAGTTCGATCATGGCCATCTCGCTGGCGTCGCCCAGGCGGTTGCCCAGCTTGATGATGCGCGTGTAGCCTCCCGGACGGGCGGCCACCTTCGGCGCCACGTCGCGGAACAGGGCGGCGGTGGCCTCCTTGTTCTGCAGGTAGGTGAACACCGTGCGGCGGTTGTGCATGCTGTCATCCTTGCTGCGCGTGATCAGGGGCTCCACGTAGCGGCGCAGCGCACGGGCCTTGGCCAGCGTGGTGTTGATGCGCTTGTGGGCGATCAGCGAGCAGGCCAGGTTGCTCAGCAGGGCGTCGCGGTGGGCCTTCTTGCGGCTCAGCGCGTTGTTCTTGTTGCCGTGTCTCATGACTCTGTTCTCTTGGTGGTGCTGCAGCGGATGAGGGGTCCGCCACCGCTACCTCACTCCTTGTCCAGTTTGTACTTGCTCACGTTCATGCCGAAGCTCAGGCCCTTGTTCTCCACCAGGTCCTCCAGCTCGGTCAGGCTCTTCTTGCCGAAGTTGCGGAACTTCAACAGGTCGTTCTTGTTGTAGGCCACCAGGTCGCCCAGCGTCTCGATGTCGGCGGCCTTCAGGCAGTTCAGCGCGCGAACGCTCAGGTCCATGTCCACCAGCTTGGTCTTCAGCAGCTGGCGCATGTGCAGGCTCGTCTCGTCGAACTCCTCGCCCTCGGTGCTGCGCGCGCCGGGGGTGCGCTCCTCCAGCTCCAGGCTGATGCGCTCGTCGCTGAACAGCATGAAGTGGTGGATCAGGATCTTGGCGGCCTCCTGCAGCGCGTTCTTCGGGCTGATGGAGCCGTCGGTCATGAGCTCGAGGGTGAGCTTCTCATAGTCCGTCTTCTGCTCCACGCGGGTGTTGTCCACGCTGTACTTCACGTTCTTGATGGGCGTGAAGATGGAGTCGATGAAGATGGTGCCCATGGCGGCGCCCTCCACCTTGTTCTCGTCGGCGGGCACGTAACCACGGCCCTTGCCGATGGTCACCTCCACGTTGAGCTTCACGTTGCCCTCCATGTGGCAGATCACCAGCTCCGGGTTCAGCACCTGGAAGCCCGTGGTGTACTTGCCGATGTCGCCGGCGGTGAAGCTGTCCTTGCCGGTGATCGTGAACGACACCTTCTCGGTGCTCACGTCCTCCAGCTGGCGGCGGAAGCGCACCTGCTTCAGGTTGAGCACGATCTCGGTCATGTCCTCGATCACGCCCTTGATGGTGCTGAACTCATGCTCCACGCCGTCGATGCGAACGGCGGTGATGGCATGGCCCTCCAGGCTGGAGAGCAGGATGCGGCGAAGGGCGTTGCCGATGGTGATGCCGTAACCGGGTTCCAGCGGGCGGAACTCGAACGTACCGCGCTGGTCATCGGATTCGATCATCACGACCTTGTCCGGTCGCTGGAAATCAAGGATGGGCATGTTCTGCTCGTTCGGTTAGGGGTTCTTACTTGGAGTACAGTTCCACGATCAGCTGCTCGCGGATGTTCTCCGGGATCTGGGCGCGCTCGGGCATGGTGATCACACGGCCGGTCATGTTGCCGGGGTTCCATTCGAGCCAGTCGAAACGCTTGCTGTTCACCTGCACGCTGTTGGCGATGGCCTCCAGGCTGCGGCTGCGCTCACGCACGGCCACGGAATCGCCGGGGCGCAGGGTGTAGCTGGGGATGTTCACCACCTCGTTGTTCACGGTGATGTGCCCGTGGCCCACCAGCTGGCGGGCGGCGCGGCGCGTGGGGGCGATGCCCAGGCGGTACACCGTGTTGTCCAGGCGCGCCTCGCACAGCTGCAGCAGCACCTCACCGGTGATGCCCTTCTTGCTGGCGGCCTTCACGAACATCTTCTGGAACTGGCGCTCCAGGATGCCGTAGGTGTACTTGGCCTTCTGCTTCTCCTGCAGCTGCACGCTGTATTCGCTCTGCTTGCTGCGGCGCTTGCCCTGTCCGCCGCCGTGCTGGCCGGGGCCGTACGGCTTGCGCTCCATCCACTTGTCCGCGCCAAGGATGGGCTCCTTGAACTTGCGGGCGATGCGGGTCTTGGGTCCTGTGTATCGTGCCATGGTCTTGTTCGCTTCTTCGTTGGCTTACACGCGGCGCTTCTTGGGCGGGCGGCAGCCGTTGTGGGGCATGGGCGTGATGTCGACGATCTCGGTGACCTCGATGCCGCTGTTGTGCAGGGCACGGATGGCGCTCTCGCGGCCGCTTCCGGGGCCCTTCACGAACACCTTCACCTTGCGCAGGCCGAGCTCGTGCGCCTCGCGGGCCGCCTCCTCGGCGCTCACCTGGCCGGCGTAGGGCGTGTTCTTCTTGCTGCCCTTGAAGCCCATCTTGCCGGACGACGCCCAGCTGATCACCTCGCCCTTGTTGTTGGTGAGGCTCACGATGAGGTTGTTGAACGTGGCGCGGATGTGGGCCTGTCCGAAGGCCTCCACGTGCACGTTCTTCTTCTTCTTCTTGCCGGCGGCACCGCCGCCCTTGCCTTCTTGCTGTTTTGCCATTGGTCTATCGGATCACGATGACGCGAACGCCATCCCTACGATTACTTCGTTGCCTTCTTCTTGTTGGCCACGGTCTTCCGCTTGCCCTTGCGCGTACGGCTGTTCGTGCGCGTGCGCTGACCACGCACCGGCAGGCCGCTGCGGTGGCGGATGCCCCGGTAGCTGTTGATGTCGATCAGGCGCTTGATGCTCAACTGCACCTCGCTGCGCAGCGCACCCTCGACCTTGATGTTGTCGTTGATGAAGCTGCGGATGCGGCCCTGCTCCTCATCGGTCCAGTCCTCCACCTTCGTGTCGGGGTCCACCTGCGCCTGCTCCAGGATGTGCAGTGCCGTGCTCCGGCCGATGCCGTAGATGTACGTGAGGCCGATGCAGCCCCGCTTGTGCTTGGGTAGGTCGATACCAGCGATACGTGCCATGCGCTTTGGGGATTATCAGCCTTGACGCTGCTTGAACTTCGGGTTCTTCTTGTTGATGATGTACAGACGCCCTTTGCGACGGACGATCTTGCAGTCCGCCGAGCGTTTCTTGAGGGAGGCCCTGACCTTCATGGGTTCTCTAGGTTCTTAGCTCTTGTATCGGAAGGAAATCCGGCCTTTGCTCAGGTCGTACGGGCTCATCTCCACCTTCACCTTGTCACCCGGCAGAATACGGATGTAGTGCATCCGCATCTTGCCCGAGATGTGCGCGATGATCACGTGGCCGTTCTCCAGCTCCACGCGGAACATGGCATTGCTCAGCGCTTCCTTGATCACGCCGTCCTGCTCTATGGTCCCTGTCTTGCTCATCCCGTTCGTTCCTTCCGTTCCTTTCCTTCCTTCGTTCGTTTCCTTTTTCCTGTCGGCCCTGGGGCCGTTCATTACGCCATCACACCTTTCCGTTTCAGCACATCCTCGATGTGGCTGAACGTGGAGAGGACCTCCGCCTTGCCGGCACGCACGCACACCGTGTGCTCGAAATGCGCGCTCGGCCTTCCATCCCGCGTCACGATGGTCCAGCCATCGTCGAGCTGCCGCACCTCCTTCGTGCCCATGTTGATCATGGGCTCGATGGCCAGCGCCATGCCCTCGCGCAGGATCGCGCCCTGCCCGCGGCGGCCGTAGTTCGGCACTTCCGGCGCCTCGTGAAGCTTGCGCCCCACGCCGTGCCCCACCAGCTCGCGCACCACGCCGTAGCCGTGCGCCTCCGCGTGCTGCTGGATGGCGTGCCCGATGTCGCCGGTGCGGTTGCCCGCCACGGCCTGCTCGATGCCTTTCGCCAGGCACTCCAGCGTCACCGAGAGCAGCGTCCGCGTTTCGGCGGCCACCTCGCCCACACAGAAGGTGTAGGCGCTGTCGCCGTAGAAGCCGTTCATCAGCACCCCGCAGTCCACGCTCGCCACGTCGCCGTCGCGCAGCGCCCGGTCGCCGGGGAGCCCGTGCACCACCTCGCTGTTCACGCTGATCAGCAGGGTGCTCGGACAGCCGTACAGGCCTTTGAAGCCCGGGATGCCGCCGTTGTCCCGGATGAACGTCTCCGCCATCCGGTCCAGTTCACCGGTGGTCACCCCCGGTGCGATCATCCCGGCCACTTCGGCCAAGGTCCTCCCAACAAGCAAAGAACTCTCCCTCACCAACGCGATCTCGTCATCGCTCAGGATATGCACGGTCCTCGCCATGCCCTATCCCGTCGCCATGCCGTAGGCCGCGCTCATCCGTCCCTTGATCCGGCCCGTCTTCATCAGGCCGTCATAATGCCTCATCAACAGGTGGCTTTCGATCTGCTGGAGGGTGTCCAGCAGAACGCCCACCATGATCAGCAGCGAGGTGCCGCCGAAGAACTGTGCGAAGCCCTGCTTCACGCCCAGCATGATCGCGAAGGCGGGCAGGATGGCCACCAGGCCCAGGAAGATGGCGCCCGGCAGCGTGATGCGGCTCAGCAGGTCGTCGATGTGGTCGGCGGTGTGCTTGCCCGGCTTCACGCCCGGGATGAAACCACCGTTCCGCTTCAGGTCGTCGGCCAGCTGGTTCGGGTTCACGGTGATGGCCGTGTAGAAGTAGGTGAACAGCACCACCATGAGGAACAGGGTGACGTTGTACCACCAGCTGGTGATGTTGCTCAGGGTGGCCAGCGAATCCCACTCCAGCGTCTGCGCCAGGATCATGGGGATCGTGACGATGGCCTGGGCGAAGATGATCGGCATCACGCCCGCGGCGTTCACCTTCAGGGGCAGCTCCTGGCGCACGCCGCCATACTGGCGGTTGCCCACCACGCGCTTGGCGTACTGGATGGGGATGCGCCGGGTGCCCTGCACGAGCAGGATGTTGCCCGCGATGATCAGCAGCCAGATCACCACCTCGAGCAGCACGACCACCAGGCCGCCGCCGCCGCTGGTGCGGCCGATGAACTCCTGCAGGAAGCTCTCGGGCAGGCGGGCGAGGATGCCGATCATGATGATCAGCGAGATGCCGTTGCCCAGGCCGCGCTCGGTGATGCGCTCACCCAGCCACATCACGAAGAGCGTGCTGCAGGTGAGGATCACGATGCTGGTGAACATCCAGAACTGCGGGTTGGCCACCTGGCGGGCGCTCTCATCCACGTAAGTGTAGATGTAGCCCGGGGCCTGGAACACGCAGATGAGGATGGTGATGTAGCGGGTCCACTGGTTGATCTTGCGGCGGCCGCTCTCCTCGCGCTGCATCTTCTGCACGGCGGGCACGGCGATGCCGGCCAGCTGCATGATGATGCTCGCGCTGATGTACGGCATCACGCCGAGGGCGAAGATGCTGGCGCGCGTGAAGGCACCGCCGGTGAAGATGCTCAGCAGGTCCACGAGGCCGCCGCCGCCACCGGAGGTGGAGCGCGCCAGCGCGTCACTGTCGACACCGGGCAGCACGATGAAGCTGCCGATACGGTACACCAGCAGCAGCCCCAGCGTCAGGAGGATGCGCTTGCGCAGCTCCTCGATGCGCCAGATGTTCTTGAACGTTTCGACCAGCTTCTTCATCGTCAGCGGTTGACGGTCTCTGCTTTGCCACCCTTCGCCTCGATCGCGGCCTTGGCGGTCGCGCTGAAGGCATGCGCCTTCACATCATAGGCACCCTTCAGCTCGCCACGGCCCAGGATCTTCACCAGGTCGTTCTTGGCGATCAGGCCGTTCTCGCGCAGGATCTGCGGGTCGATGGCCTTCAGTCCCTTCTTCTCCACCAGGGCCTGGAGGGCGTCCAGGTTGATGCCCTTGTACTCCACGCGGGTGGGGTTGGTGAAGCCGAACTTGGGCACGCGGCGCACCAGGGGCATCTGACCGCCCTCGAAACCGCGGCGGGTGTTGTAGCCGCTGGCGGCCTTCTGGCCCTTGTGGCCCTTCGTGCTCGTACCGCCACGGCCGCTGCCCTGGCCTCGGCCGATGCGCTTCTCCTTCTTCGTGGCCCCTTCAGCGGGCTTCAGTTTGCTCAGGTCCATGGATTCTCGTTGTTGGGGGTCAGGCCTGCTCCTGCACGCTCACCAGGTGCTCCACCTTCGTGACCATACCGCGGATCTGCGGGGTGGCCTCATGCTCGACGCGCTTGCCCACGCGGCCGAGGCCGAGGGCCTTGAGGGTGTCCTTCTGGCGCTTGGGGCACTTGATCTGGCTGCCCGTCTGGGTGATGATCAGCTTGCTCATGGTTCGACCTCCGCCCCTACGGCGGTGGCGGGTTTCCTTATCCGTTGAACACTTTATCCAGTTTCACCCCGCGCTGTGCGGCCACGCCGGCGGCGTCGCGCATGCTCGTCAGGGCTTCGAGCGTGGCCTTCACCACGTTGTGCGGGTTGCTGCTGCCCTTGCTCTTGGCCAGCACGTCGGTCACGCCCACGCTCTCCAGCACGGCGCGCATGGCACCGCCGGCGATCACGCCCGTACCGTGCGCCGCAGGCTTCAGCAGCACCTTGGCACCGGCGAACTTGCCCTCCTGCGTGTGCGGGATCGTGCCCTTGCGCACAGGGACCTTCACCAGGTTCTTCTTCGCGTCGTCGATGCCCTTGGCGATCGCCTCCTGCACCTCCTTCGCCTTGCCCAGGCCGTGGCCCACCACACCGTTCTCATTGCCCACCACCACGATGGCGGCGAAGGTGAAGGTGCGACCACCCTTGGTCACCTTGGTCACGCGGTTCAGCGCCACGAGCTTGTCCTTCAGCTCCAGATCGCTGCTCTTGACCTTGTTGATGTTCGTAACTGCCATTGGATCGTGGGGATCAGAAGTTGAGACCGGCCTCGCGGGCGGCTTCGGCCAGCGCCTTCACGCGGCCATGGTACAGGTAACCGTTGCGATCGAAGACCACCTTCTCGATGCCGGCGCTCTTCGCCTTCTCGGCGATGGCGGCACCCACCAGCTTGGCCTGTTCCAGGCCACTGGCGTCGTGCGCCTTCTTGTCCTTCAGGCTCGAGGCGCTCACCAGGGTGCGGCCCTGCTCGTCGTCGATCACCTGGACGTAGATGTCCTTGTTGCTGCGGTACACCGTCAGGCGGGGACGCTCCGGGGTGCCGTGCACCTTCTTGCGGATCGTGCGCTTGATCTTGGCGCGGCGGATGTTCTTGCTGAATGCCATGATGCTCTAGCTTATTTGCCAGCGGCCTTACCGGCCTTGCGGCGTACGTTCTCACCCACGAAGCGGACACCCTTGCCCTTGTACGGCTCGGGCTTGCGCAGGCTGCGCAGCTTCGCCGCCACGGCGCCGATGAGCTGCTTGTCCGCGCTCTCCAGGCGGATGATCGGGTTCTTGCCCTTCTCCTGGGCGGCGCTCACCTTGATCTCGGCCGGGAGCTCCAGGGCCACCTGGTGGCTGAAGCCCAGGGCGAGCTCCAGGCGCTGGCCCTTCGCGGTGGCGCGGTAACCCACGCCCACCAGCTCCTGCTCGATCACGTAGCCCTCGCTCACGCCCTTCACCATGTTGGCGATGAGCGCGCGGTACAGGCCGTGCTTCGCGCGGTGCGGCTTGGCGTCGCTGGGACGCTCAAGGGTCACGACGCCGTTGTCCTGTTTCAAGGTCATGTCCGGGTCGACCTGCTGCACCAGCGTGCCCTTGGGACCCTTTACGGTCACCAGGTTCTTGTCGCTGATGCTGATCTGCACCCCGTTGGGCACATTGATCGGTGCTTTTCCGATGCGTGACATGGTCGTTCTCGGGGATTAGCTGACGTAGCAGAGGACCTCACCGCCCACGTTGAGGGCACGGGCCTCCTTGTCGGTGACCACACCCTTGCTGGTGGAGATGATGGCCACGCCGAGGCCGTTGAGCACGCGGGGAAGCTCCCGCACGTGGGCGTACTGGCGCAGGCCGGGGGAGCTCACGCGGGTGAGCTCGGTGATGGCGTTCTGGCGCGTCTGGGGATTGTACTTCAGGGCGATCTTGATCAGGCCCTGCTTGCCGTCGTCCTCCACCTTGTAGTTGAGGATGTAGCCCTTGTCGTACAGGATCCGCGTGATGTCCTTCTTCAGGCCGCTGGCGGGGACCTCCACGACCTTCTTGCGCGACTGGATGGCGTTGCGCAGGCGGGTCAGGTAATCGGCGATGGGATCGGTGGTCATTGTCGTAGCTCGATTTACCAGCTGGACTTGGTCACGCCCGGGATCTTGCCCTCGAGCGCCATCTGGCGGAACATGTTACGGGAGATGCCGAACAGGCGGATGTAGCCCTTGGGGCGGCCGCTGATCAGGCAGCGGTTGTGCTTGCGCACGTAGCTGCTGTTGGCGGGCAGCTGCTGGAGCTTGTCCCATTCGCCGGCCGCTTTCAACGCGGCGCGCTTGGCGGCGTACTTCTCCACCATTTTGGCGCGCTTGCGCTCGCGGGCCTTCATGCTTTCCTTGGCCATGGTCTTGCGCTGTCTGTTCGGTTATTTCTTGTCCGCGAAGGGGAATCCGAAGGCGGTGAGCAGGGCCTTCGCCTCAGCGTCCGTCTTGGCCGTGGTCACGAACGTGATGTCCATGCCCTGGATCCGCGGTGTCTTGTCGATGTCGATCTCCGGGAAGATGATCTGCTCCTTCACCCCGAAGGTGAAGTTGCCGTTGCCGTCGAAGCCCTTGGGCGCCACACCGCGGAAGTCGCGGGTACGGGGCAGCGACACCGCGATCAGGCGGTCCAGGAACTCGTACATCCGGTCGCCGCGCAGCGTCACACGCGCACCGATCGGCATGCCCTTGCGCAGCTTGAAGTTGCTGATGTCCTTCTTGGACACCGTGGGCACCGCCTTCTGACCGGTGATCATGGTCATCTCGGTCACGGCGTTCTCCACGATCTTCTTGTCGCCAACGGCGCTGCCCAGACCCTGGTTCACGCTGATCTTCACCAGGCGGGGCACCTGCATGGAGCTCTTGTACTTGAACTCCTTCATCAGGTTGGGCGCCACCTCGGTGGCGTACTTGGCACGGAGCCTCGGTTGATACGTCTTCATCACTTGGCGGCCGTTTTCTTGGTCTTCACGTAACGCTCCAGCTTGCCATCCTTGCCCGCCTTGCGGCCCACGCGACCGGACTTGCCGGACTTCGCGTCGATGAGCATCAGATTGCTCACATGGATGGGGCCCTCCTTGTCCACGATGCCGCCCTGGGGGTTGGCCGTGGTGGGCTTGCTGTGCTTCTTGTTGATGTTGAGGCCTTCCACCACGGCGGTCATCCGCTCGCGGTCCACCTCGAGCACACGGCCGGTGTCGCCGCGGTTCTCACCCGCGAGCACCTTCACCATGTCGCCCTTCTTGATATGCGTCTTCTTCTGCATGGCTCGCTGGTCTTACAGCACCTCGGGGGCGAGGGAGATGATCTTCATGAATTTCTTGTCGCGCAGCTCCTTCGCCACGGGGCCGAAGATGCGGGTGCCCTTCATCTCGCCGGCGGCGTCGAGGATCACCACGGCGTTGTCGTCGAAGCGGATGTAGCTTCCGTCCTTGCGGCGCAGCTCCTTCTTGGTGCGCACCACCACCGCCTTGTGCACGGTGCCTTTCTTGGCGCTGCCGTTGGGCAGGGCGTCCTTGATGGTCACCACCACGGTGTCACCCACCCCGGCGTAACGGCGCTTGGTGCCGCCCAGCACGCGGATCACGAGCACCTCCTTGGCGCCGCTGTTGTCCGCTACGTTCAGTCGTGATTCCTGTTGGATCATGGCTTCTCCGGGTGTTCCTTGTTACTTGGCACGCTCCACGATCTCCACCAGGCGCCAGCGCTTGCTCTTGCTCATCGGGCGGGTCTCCATGATGCGCACGGTGTCGCCGATGTTGGCCTCCTCCTTCTCGTCGTGGGCCATGAACTTGCTGGACATCTTCACGAACTTGCCGTACTTCTTGTGCATCACGCGGCGCTCAACGATCACCGTGATGCTCTTGTCCATCTTGTCGCTGGTCACGATGCCCACGCGCTCTTTCCTCAGGTTGCGTTCCATGGCGCTCATCATTTGGTGTTGGCGAGCTCGCGCTTGCGCAGCTCGGTGAGGATGCGCGCCACCTCCTTGCGCTTGGAGCGCAGCTGCATCGGGTTCTCGATCGGGCTCACGGTGTGGTTGAAGCGCAGCTTCGTCAGCGTGGAGCGCTCTTCCTGCAGCTTGTCCTGCAGCTCCTGGAGCGTGAGCTCCTTCAGGTCGGTGCCTTTCTTCTTCATGACTGCTGAGCTTATTGGCCGTCGTAGTCCTCGCGCACCACGAACTTGGTCTTGATGGGGAGCTTCTGGGCCGCCAGGCGCAGAGCCTCCTTCGCGGTCTCCATGGGCACGCCGTCGGCCTCGAAGATGATCCGGCCGGCGTGGCACACCGCCACCCAGTGGTCCAGGGAACCCTTGCCCTTACCCATACGCACCTCGGCGGGCTTGCTGGTCACGGGCTTGTCCGGGAACACCTTGATCCACACCTGGCCCTCACGCTTCATGTGGCGGGTCAGCGCCACACGGGCGGCCTCGATCTGGCGGCTGGTAAGCCACACGCTTTCCATGGCCTTCAGGCCGAAGGACCCCAGGCTCACGCGGTGACCGCGCTGGGCCACGCCCTTCATGCGGCCCTTGTGCATATTGCGGCGCTTGCTGCGCTTCGGTTGCAACATGGCTCTTAGTTGTTAGAACGGTTTCCACCGCGGCGATCGCCGCCACGGCGCTCTCCTCCACCTCCGGGACCGCGGCGATCGCCGCCACGACGGTCACCACCCGGGCCACGGCGGTCGCCGCCACGGCGCTCGGGACGGTCGCCGCCCATGCGGGCACCGCCGGTGGCGCCCTTCACCTGGCCGATGTTCGGGCTCAGGTCGCGCTTGCCGAACACCTCACCACGGCAGATCCAGCACTTCACGCCGATCCGGCCCATCTTGGTGTGCGCCTCGCTGATCGCGAAGTCGATGTCGGCACGCAGGGTGTGCAGGGGCACGCGGCCCTCGCGGTACTTCTCGGTGCGCGCGATCTCCGCGCCGTTCAGGCGGCCTGCCACCTGCACCTTGATGCCCTCGGCACCCATGCGCATGGTGCTGGCCACCGCCATCTTCATGGCGCGGCGGAAGCTGATGCGGCCTTCGAGCTGGCGCGCGATGCTGTCGGCCACCAGGCGGGCGTCCAGCTCGGGGCGCTTGATCTCGAAGATGTTGATCTGCACGTCCTTGCCCGTGAACTTCTTCAGTTCCTCGCGCAGCTTGTCCACTTCTGCACCGCCCTTGCCGATGATCACGCCGGGGCGCGCGGTGTGGATGGTGACGGTGACGAGCTTCAGGGTGCGCTCGATGACGATCTTGGCCACGCTCGCCTTCTTCAGGCGGGCCATGAGGTACTGACGGATGCGCTCGTCCTCGGCGATCTTGTCACCGTAGTCGCTGCCGCCATACCAGTTGCTGTCCCAGCCCTTGATGAAGCCGAGGCGCTGTCCGATCGGGTGTGCTTTCTGTCCCATGGTAGTTCTTACTCGGCCTTGTCGACGATGATGGTCACGTGGTTGCTGCGCTTGCGCATGCGGTAGGCGCGGCCCTGGGGGGCGGGCAGCATGCGCTTCAGGCTGGTGCTCTCGTCCACCATCACCGTGCGCACCACCAGCTTGGTGTCGCCGGCCTTCTGGCCCTCGTTCTTGGCCTCCCAGTTCGCCACGGCGCTCATCAGGAGCTTCTCCATGGGCTTGCTGGCGTGGCGGGTGTGGAAGCGGAGGATGGCCAGGGCCTTCTCCACGTCCAGGCCACGGATGTTGTCGGCCACCTGGCGCATCTTGCGCGGGCTGGTCGGCACGTCCTTCAGCTTGGCGATGGCCACGCTCTTCATGGCCTCCTTGCGCTTGTCAGCGGCGAGTTTCTTGCGCGCTCCCATCGTTAGCTCTTGTTGTTACCGGAGTGCTGGCGGAACGTGCGGGTCGGGGCGAACTCGCCCAGCTTGTGACCCACCATGTTCTCCGTCACGTACACGGGGATGAACTTGTTGCCATTGTGCACCGCGAACGTGATGCCCACGAACTCGGGCGTGATGGTGCTCGACCGCGACCAGGTCTTGAGGACCGACTTCTTGCCCGACTTCTGCATGTCGGTCACGCGCTTCGCCAGCTTGTAGTGGACGAACGGCGGTTTCTTGAGTGAACGGCTCATGGTGCTCTATCAGATCGAGGCGGCCTTGCTCTTGCGGCGCGCGAGGATGAACTTGTTCGAGGTGTTCTTCGGGTGGCGGGTCTTCTTGCCCTTCGCCAGCAGGCCCTTGCGGCTGCGCGGGTGACCGCCGGAGGCGCGGCCCTCACCACCGCCCATCGGGTGGTCCACCGGGTTCATGGCCACCGCACGGGTGCGGGGGCGGCGGCCCTGCCAGCGGCTGCGGCCGGCCTTGCCATCGCTCTGCAGCATGTGCTCGGCGTTGCCCACGGTGCCCACGGTGGCCATGCAGGCGCACAGCACCATGCGGATCTCGCCGCTCGGCATCTTCAGCGTGGCGTACTTGCCGTCGCGGGCGTTCAGCTGCGCGAACGTGCCGGCGCTGCGGGCCATCGCGCCGCCCTTGCCGGGCATGAGCTCGATGTTGTGCACCAGCGTGCCCAGGGGGATCTCGCTCAGGGGGAGCGAGTTGCCCACCTCGGGCGCCACGCCGGGGCCGCTCACCACCGTCTGGCCCACCTTCAGGCCGGTCGGCGCCAGCATGTAGCGCTTCTCGCCGTCGGGGTAGAACAGCAGGGCGATGCGCGCGCTGCGGTTGGGATCGTACTCGATGGTCTTCACCACTGCGGGCAGACCGTGCTTGTTGCGCTTGAAGTCGATCGTGCGGTAGCGCTGCTTGTGGCCGCCGCCGATGTAGCGCATGGTCATCTTGCCCTGGTTGTTGCGGCCACCGCTCTTGGTGCGGCCTTCGGTCAGGGAAGCCTCGGGTACGCGCGTGGTGATGCCGTCGAAATCGACGATCGTCCGGTGGCGGGTACCCGGGGTCACCGGGTTGAACTTGCGAACGCCCATGGTCTGGTTCTCTTCAGGGTCAGATGCTGCTGTACAGGTCGATCACGTCACCCTGCTTCACGCTCACCACCGCCTTCTTGTAGGTGCTGGTGCCGCCGCGCAGGATGTTGGTCTTGGTGTAGCGGGTCTTGTTCTTGCCGCGCACGATCATGGTGCGGACGCCCGTCACCGTCACGCCGTATTCCTTCTCCACGGCCTGCTTGATCTGCAGCTTGTTGCTGCTGCGCGCCACTTCGAAGCCGTACCGGCCGAGCGATTCGCCCTGCTTGGTCATCTTCTCGGTGATGAGGGGACGGATGAGGATCTGGCTCATGGCTTACTTGGTGAGGGTGGCCTCCAGGGGGGCGATCGCGTCCTTCACGATCAGCACCTTGGTGGCGTTCATGATGTCGTAGGTGTTCACCTCCGTGGCGGCCACCACGCGGGCGCCCTGGATGTTGCGGGAGCTCAGCAGCACGTTCTTGTCGTGCGCGGGGAGCACCAGCAGGGCGCGGCGGTCGCTCAGTTCGAAGGCCTTCAACAGCGCGGCGAAGTCGCGCGTCTTGGCGGCGGTGATGCCCGTGCCCTCGAGCACGCGGATGGCATCGGCCTTCGCCTTCTGGGTGAGGGCGCTGCGGCGGGCCAGGTCCTTCACCTTCTTGTTCAGCTTGAAGTCGTAGTCGCGGGGCTTGGGGCCGAACACGCGCGCGCCGCCCTTGAACAGCGGGCTCTTGATGCTGCCCTTGCGGGAGCCGCCCGTGCCCTTCTGGCGGTGCAGCTTCTTCGTGCTGCCGCTCACCTCGCTCTTCTCGAGCGTCTTGGCCGTGCCCTGACGCTTGTTGGCCAGGTGCTGCTTCACGTCCAGCCAGATGGCATGGTCGTTGGCCTCGATCGCGAACACCGCGTCGTTCAGCTTGGCCTTTTTGCCGGTGGACTTGCCGTCCTTGCCGTAGATCTCGAGCTCCATCTTACTTCCAGATGATGACGTAGCCGCCCTTCGGACCCGGTACCGAGCCGCGGAGCACCACGAGGTTCTTGTCCTTGTCAACCTTCACCACCTTGAGGTTCTCGGTGGTGTGCTGGTCGCCGCCCTTGCGGCCGGCCATGCGCAGGCCCTTGAACACGCGCGCAGGGTACGAGCTGCCGCCCAGCGAACCGGGGGCGCGCACGCGGTCGTGCTGGCCGTGGGTGGTCTCGTCCACACCGCTGAAGCCGTGACGCTTCACCACGCCCTGGAAGCCCTTGCCCTTGCTGTTCGCCGTCACCGTCACGAAGCTGCCCTCTTCGAAGAGCGTGCAGTCGATGGTGTCGCCGAGCTTCAGCTCCTGCTCGAACTCCTTGAACTCGTGCGCCTTCACCTTGGGGGTGGTGTTGGCCTTGGCGTAGTGGCCCTTGGCCGCCTTGGTGCTGTTCTTCTCGCCGCGCTCGCCGAAGGCCAGCTGTACGGCCTCGTAGCCGTCGCGCTCCTTCGTGCGCACATGGGTGACCACGCAGGGGCCCGCCTCCACGATGGTGCAGCCCACCAGCTGCCCGTCCGTGTCGTACAGGCTGGTCATGCCGATCTTCTTTCCAATGATGCCGCTCATGGCTGTATCGTATTAACCGGTCAGACCTTGATCTCCACGTCCACACCGCTGGGAAGCTCGAGCTTCATCAGGGCGTCAACGGTCTTGCTGTTGCTGCTGTAGATGTCCATCAGGCGCTTGTAGCTGCACAGTTGGAACTGCTCGCGCGCCTTCTTGTTGACGTGCGGCGAGCGGAGCACGGTGAAAATGCGCTTGTGCGTGGGCAGGGGGATCGGTCCGCTCACGACAGCGCCCGTGCTCTTCACCGTCTTCACGATCTTCTCGGCGCTCTTGTCGACGAGGTTGTGATCGTAAGACCGCAGTTTGATCCGGATCTTCTGGGTCATCGGGGTCCTTAGGCTTTGGCGGTCACTTTACCTTTCACCTTGGCCAGCACGGCCTCGGTGATGTTGTTGGGGGCTTGCTCGTAGTGGCTGAACTCCATGGTGCTGCTGGCGCGGCCGGAGCTCATGGTGCGGAGGCTGGTCACGTAGCCGAACATCTCGCTCAGGGGCACGGTGCCCTTGATGGCCTTGGCGCCGCTGCGGTCCTCCATGCCCTGGATCTGGCCACGGCGGCGGTTCAGGTCGCCGACGATGTCGCCCATGTTCTCCTCGGGCGTGATCACCTCGATCTTCATGATGGGCTCCATCAGCACGGGCTTGCACTTGGGCACGGCCTCGCGGAAGGCGCTCTTCGCGCAGATCTCGAAGCTCAGGGCGTCGGAGTCCACGTTGTGGAACGAACCGTCGTACAGCGTCACCTTCAGGCGCTCGATCGGGAAGCCGGCGAGCACACCGTTCTGCAGGCTGGCCTTGAAGCCCTTCTCCACCGCGGGGATGAACTCCTTGGGGATGGAGCCGCCCTTGATCTCGTCCACGAACTCCAGGCCCTCCTTGGTGGTGTCCAGCTGGGGCTCGATGCGCACGTGGATGTCGGCGAACTTACCGCGACCACCCGTCTGCTTCTTGTACACCTCGCGGTGCTCGGTGCTGCCGGTGATGGCCTCCTTGTACTTCACCTGGGGCGCGCCCTGGTTGCACTCCACCTTGAACTCGCGCTTCATGCGGTCCACGATGATCTCCAGGTGCAGTTCGCCCATCCCGCTGATCACGGTCTGGCCGGTCTCCTCGTCGGTGTGCACACGGAAGGTGGGGTCCTCCTCGGCGAGCTTGTACAGGGCCTGGCCCATCTTGTCCAGGTCGGCCTGCGTCTTGGGCTCCACCGCGATGCCGATCACCGGCTCGGGGAAGCTCATGCTCTCCAGCACGATGGGCTTGTTCTCATCGCACAGCGTGTCGCCCGTGCGGATGTCCTTGAAGCCCACTGCAGCACCGATGTCGCCGGCCTCGATGACCTCGACGGGGTTCTGCTTGTTGGCGTGCATCTGGAAGATGCGGCTGATGCGCTCCTTGTTGCCCGTGCGCATGTTCTTCAC
>JAEUSW010000310.1 GCA_016788285.1 Flavobacteriales bacterium | reverse complement strand
AGGAAGCTGCGCCGGGCCTGCAGCATCTGGGCGTTGTAGTAGGCGTTGCTCAACTCCAGCACCACCTCTTCGCGGCTCCGTTCGCGCTGGATCCCGGCCAGGCGTTCCGCCTCGCGGGCCACATGGATGCCCTCCCAGCTGCCCACATCCACCAGGGGCAGTTGGGCCTGCACGTTCAGCGCGATGTTGTCGGGCGTACCGAACTGGACCTCGCGGTACACGCCTTCCGGCCCGCCGAAGAAGGACGCCGGCAGCAGTTGATAGGGTAGGTCGGCATAGTGCCGCACATCAGCCACCCCGCGCACCTTGGGCAGCAGGTTGGCCCGTTGCTCGTCCGCACGGGCCTCGGCCATGCGCACGTCGATGTCGGCCGTGCGCACCCGTCGGTCGTTGGCCAGGGCAAGGTCGATGCATTCCTGGAGGGAACGCACCGGCACCTCCGGCTGCGCGGTGGCCAGCAGGGGGGCGGCGAACAGCACCGCGCCCAACAAGGGACGGATGGACAGGGCCGCGCGCATCACTCGAAGTAGTTGCCGTATGCAGCGAGCTGCGCTCCAAGTGCGGCGCGCTGTGCGTCGCTCCCCTCAAAGTCGCGCAGCGCCTGATGGATGGGCAGCAGGTAGTTGTGCAGCTGGTTGTGCGCTTCACCCTCCATGGTGCACCGCTCGAAGATGAGCCCGAACTCCTCCTCCAGCGCGGTCTTCAGCGCCTTGGGGTCGCCGCTTGCCGGCTCGTAAGCGTTGAGGATGCCCACCATGTTGGCGATGCCGCTGGTGGTCTCCGGATTGGCCTTCCAGCGCTGGCCGTTGTCCAGCGTTACGGCAGGCAGCGCGTCGTGGGCCGTGGCCGTGGCGTTGTCCGGTGGGGTCGTCGCATGGTCGGCATGTGCGGCGGCATCGTGGCTGTGCTCACCGCAGCTGCTGTTCAGCGCGGCCATGGCAAGCAGAAGGAGGGGAAGCAGGAAGCGGTTCATGGTATGGGGGATGTTGGTGATGTGTCGGGTGAGCGCAAGGACCAGCGCGCAATGAAGTAGAAGGCGGTGGTGAGCAGTGTCCGGAAGGTGAGCGCGCCGATGGTGGCTGTGCGGTATTCACCACCGGAGTTGATGTGGAGGGCGAGCAGCAGGCCACCCACGAGCAACACCACAACGGCGGCCGCGAGCAGCACCGAGGACCAACGCCGCTGCATCAGCAGGCCGGCGCCGGCAGGCAGGTAGAGCAGGGAGGCGATCAGGTTGGCCACCACCACGGCGGGCACGTAGGGCGACTCGCGTTCGCGGATGCCGAAGAGGTCCAGCAGCACGGAAGTGCTCAGGAACAGGGTGAGCGCGCCGAAGGCGATGACTACCAGAGCCAGGCCGATGCGTGCAAGTTTGCTGGTCTTCATGACGGTTCAGTTCGTGATGAGGTCCAGCGCGGCAACGATGAGGGCCTTGCCTTTCTTGCGCACGTCGAAGGAGCGCCCGCTCATGCGCCATTGCAGCATGTGCAGGCGGAAGGTGCCCATGATGATGTGGGCGAGCGTGTCCGCCGGATGGTCGGAGGTGAAGGCGCCCGATCGTTGCCC
>JAEUSW010000041.1 GCA_016788285.1 Flavobacteriales bacterium | reverse complement strand
AGCCAGATCCAGATCCCCCTGCCGGACGACACCGTGCCCATGTGGACCTATGCCTATCCGCAGGACGACTACATGGCGCAGTTGGTGGCCGGCGATGTGGCCCAGCAGATGCCCTTCTTCAGCGACCGCTTCGGCACCTATCCCTTCGCCGATGAACAATACGGCCACGCCCAGTTCGGTTGGGGCGGCGGCATGGAGCACCAGACCATGACCTTCATGGGCGGCTGGAACTACGAACTGGCCGCGCATGAGCTGGCCCACCAGTGGTTCGGCGACAAGGTGACCTGCGGAAGCTGGCAGGACCTGTGGCTCAACGAGGGCTTCGCCACCTACCTCAGCGGCCTGTGCTACGAGACCCTGGCCCCGCAGTACTGGGCCGGTTGGAAGCGTGCGCAGGTGGACCTGATCACCGCCCTGCCGGACGGCAGCGTGCACGTGAGCGACACCACCGACATCGCCCGCCTGTTCAGCGCGCGCCTCACCTACCGCAAGGGCGCCCTGGTGCTGCACATGCTGCGCTGGGTGTGTGGCGACAGCGCCTTCTTCGCCGGCTGCCGCAACTACCTCGACGATCCCGCCCTGGCCTTCGGCAGCGCCCGCACCAGCGACCTGCAGGCCCATCTGGAGGCCGCCAGCGGCCTGGACCTCGACGGCTTCATGGCCGACTGGTTCACCGGCGAGGGCCACCCCACCTACACCGTAGAATGGACCCAGGATGCCAGCGGGCAGGTGGACCTGCAGCTGCACCAGAGCAGCTCGCACCCAGGCGTGGACTTCTTCGAAATGCCCGTGCCCCTCCGGTTCAAGAACACGGCGCAGGACAGCCTGCTGGTGCTGGACCACACCAGCAGCGGCCAGTCCTTCAGCTTCTGGCTGCCCTTCCAGGCGGACAGCGCCTTGCTGGACCCGGACACCTGGCTGATCAGCGGCCAGAACCTGGTGCTGCGTGTGCCCTCGCTGGCCTACACGGACGACCGGGCCGTGCTGTATCCCAACCCCACCGAGGGCGATGCCCTGCTCTACCTGGGCGGCACGCGCCAAGGCTCCACCGAGGTGCGCATCACCGACCTGCATGGCCGCGTGGTGCGTGCCTGGGCCGCCCGCCCCATCACCGACCGGCGCGTGGCCCTGCCCGTGGCCGACCTGGCGGCCGGTCTCTATGTGGTGGAGGCCGATGGACCGCGGGCGGTGCTGGTGAAGCGGTAGGGGTCTCAGCCCCTGCGCCCCTCCATCATCCGCTCCACGTACTTGCCCAGCACATCGAATTCCACGTTCACCGCATCGCCGGGCCGCAGCGCATGGAACACCGTGTGATGGTAGGTGTAGGGGATGACGGCCACGGCGAACCGGTCGGGGTGCAACTCGGCCACCGTGAGGCTGACGCCATTGAGGCAGATGCTGCCCTTGCCCACCACCAGGTGCCGGTGCGCCGCGGGCAGCGCAAAGGTGAACCGCCAGCTGCCCCCCTCCTCGCGCACATCGAGGCAGGCCGTCACCGCATCCACATGGCCCTGCACGAGGTGCCCGTCCAGCCGGTCGCCAAGCCGCAGGCTGCGCTCCAGGTCCACCCCATCGCCCGGGCGCAAGCCGCCCAGGTTGGTGCGGAGAAGGGTCTCCTGCACGGCCGTCACGGTGTAGCGGTCGCCCGCCAGGGCCACCACGGTGAGGCATACGCCGTTGTGCGCCACGCTCTGGTCCACCCGCAGCTCGGGTGTCATCCGCGCGGCGATGTCGAAATGCACGTTGCCCCCCTCGGGCCGAACGGCCAGCACACGGCCCACCTCCTCCACGATGCCGGTGAACATCAGTTCACGTTGCCGCTGCCCTGCCCGCGCAGGATGTGCACGTACCCGTTCAGCTGGATCTGCTCGGGGCCGCTGAGCCGCGCGAAGGTGACCGTGCAGATGTAGAAGTACACTCCGTCCGGACAGGTCTCCCCGCTGCTTTGGTTCGTGCCGTCCCAGCCGATGGCCGGGTCCTCGGTGGCGAACACCACGTTGCCCCAGCGGTTGAACACCTGCAGGTCGATGCGCTCCACCCCGCGGTAGGGGAAAGGCACGAAGAAGTCGTTCGTGCGGTCGCCGTTGGGCGTGTACACGTTGGGCAGCGTGTAGAGCGGGCAGTTGTCCGCGCACAGCGTGTCGCTCAGCAGGCTTTCGTTGCCCGCGCTGTCGGTGGCCGTCACCGCGTAGCAGCCCGCCACACTGTTGCCGTTCACGTGGGTGAAGGTGGTGTCCGTGGCGCCGAGGATCGTGGCGATGGGCACCAGCGTGCCGCCGAGCGAGTCGGTGAACCAGATGGTGTACGACCACGTGTCGTCCGCACAACTGTTGTTGGGGTTGGTCCAGGCCAGGCTGTTGAGCAGCGCCTCGCAGTCGCTGTCCAGGGTGAGCGTGGGGGCGCAGGGCGGGGTGAGGTCCACCGGCGCGGCGCAGGCCTCCTGGCTGTAGTTGATCAGCGGGGCGATCACCGAGGGGTCGCCGTATGCGCCGCTGGTGCGCACCCGGTAGCAATAGGTCTGGCCGTTCACCAGGCCGGTGTCGGTGTACAACGGTTCGGTGGTGGTGGCGATCTGCACCCATTGCGTGCCGTCGAAGCGGTCCACCGCATGGCTGCTGTTCGTCCAGGGCACGTTGGCCTGCCAGCTGAGCTCGATGCGCTCATCGTCCGGGGCCGCGCTCAGGAACACACTGGATGCCGGATCGCTGCTGCCGATGCGTACCGTGCCGCCTGAACCGTACAGCTCCACCCGGTAGGTGTGCGGCTGGCCCGCGGTGTTGAGACCGTTGTCCACGAAGGTGGTGTCCGGATGCATCAGGAAGGGATGCAGCGCACTGGTGTGCACCAGGGTGTTGGCCGCACCGAAGCCATCGCCGCGGAACAGCTGGAACTGATAGGGACCGGGGTTGGCGACGGTGTCCAGGTCCAACGCGTTGGTCCAGCGGATGCTGTCCTGCCCGGTGGTGCCGTCGGTGATGCCCACGCTCACCTGGGTGATCAACGGCACGGTGCGTTCCAGGAAGGCGCAGACCTCCTCGCTGCTGTAGCTCTCGGCACCGTCACTGAAGAACGCGGTGATGCGGTAGCAGTACTGCACCCCGAAGAGCACCTGATCGTCCGTGAAGCTGGTGGTGCCGCTGCCGGCCACACTGCCGATGAACTGATAGCCCGTGTAGGCCGGCACGCCGGTCTCGCAATGCGCCGGGGTGAAGGGGAAGGGTCCCACGCGCCGATGGATCCGGTAGCCGGCCGCGTTGGTGCACACGCTGGCGTCCCAGCCCACCTGGATGGCATCCACCAGCGGTGTGGCCGTGGGGTTCTCCGGCTCGGGCGCCACCACGGTGATGTTCATCGGTTCGTAGTCCTCGAGCACCACCGGGCTGCCATTATCGCTGGCGCGGAACACCACCTGATAGGGCTGAAGCCGTACGTGAGCGCATACGGTGTTCCACGTGAACACGCCGGTCACCGGGTTGTCCGGTGCGCCGGCCAGGAAGGTGGCCGGGCTCTGCTGCAGCACCATCGGGCCGCCCAAGGCCGACAAGGTCACGTTCTGCGCGGCATCGGGATCGCTGGCCTGCACGTTCACGGTGAGCACCGTGCCCGCCACCACACAGGTGTCCGGCACGGGGTCCACCACCGGGGGCTGGTTGGTGCATGGGCCCACGGTCACCTGCATGTCGCGCACCACCCACCCCACCTCGTAGTAGATGCCGTTCACCTTGCGCCACTCGCGCACACGGAACGCGATGTTGTATTCCCCGGTGAGCTGGGGCGAGTCCCAGAACAGGGTGCCGTTCAACCCATCGATCTGGAAGAGGTCCGGTGCGGGGGAGACGGCGTCCGGGTATTCATAGCCGGGGATGGGGTCGCAACCCAGTCCGGCGCACACCAGCAGCTCGTAGCTCAGGCTGTCGCCGTCGGCATCGAAGGCCACCGAATTATGCGCCCACAGGGTGTTGAGGCAGGCGTCCTGCAGGGGACTGTTCAGGAAATTGACGCTGCAGTTGCCGCCGGTGAGCGGGCCGATGGTGAGCATCGACTTCACGCAGAAGGTCTGGTTCACCGAATTGGGGATGTTGAGCACCCCCTCATTGCGGTTCTGGTCCTCGAAGCTCAGGATGAACTGGCCCGGGCCGTTGTACACGTGCACCCCTTCGTACAGGTTGCGCTGGGCGTCAGCGCCGATGATGGGGGTGATCAGGGTGCGCGGGATGGTGTCGCTCGACCCATCGCCCCAGAAGATCTCCAGCTCAGGCCGGTCCGCCGGTGCGCTCGTCTTGGTGTGCGTGATGATCTGCACGAAGTAGCGCAGCGGGTTGTCCGGGTCCACGCAGTACACGATCTCACCGGCGCGGTTGTGCGTGGCCCGGGCCGCCACCGCGGTGAGCAGGGCGACGAGGAAGAGCAGGGGACGCAGGCGGGGCATCGTCGGTCAAAGGTCGCCATTTCCGGCGCCTCGCGCGCGTGCGAAGCGACGGCCGGTGGGAATGGAACGTGCAAGGGCGCTCCTTGGTGCGCGGCCGGGCGGGCGGGGTGGCCAGCGGCTATCTTTGGCCGGACCGCCGTTCCGCGGTCGGACCCCGCCCATGATCACCTTCGAGAAGGCGACCAGGACCGCCGCCGGCGCCGACACGCTGGCCCTGGTGGCCGGCAAGACCCGCCTGCGCGAGCTGGAGCTCGAGCGCGCCGACCAGCATTACCTGGGCGAACAGCTCGCCAACGAGGACGGCCTGGCCGCCGTGGACGTCAGCGGCCGCCTGGTGCTGGCCCACAACCCCGCCAAGGCCCCGCGCGCCGAGGTGCTCGAGAACGCCCGCCGCGCCGGCGCCCTCATGGCCGAACGCCTGGCCGCTGCCAAGCGCTCCGAGGCCCAGCTCGTGGGCTTGCACGAGGATGCCGAGCTCCTGCTCGCCGTGGCGGAAGGGCTCGCCCTGGGCGCCTATGGCTTCCGCAAGTACAAGACCGGCAAGGCCCCCGTGGCCCCAGAGCGCATCCGCCTCGTGCACCCGGACATCGACCGCCGGGCCGTGGAGCGCCTCAACGACCTGGTGACCACCGTGTGCACCGTGCGCGACCTGGTGAACGAGCCCGCCTCCTCCCTCAACGCCGTGCAGCTGGCCAGTGAGCTCCGGACCCTCTGCCGCAACGCGCAGGTGAAGTTCCAGGTGCTGGACAAGGCGCAGATCGAAGCCCTCGGCATGGGCGGCCTGTTGGCCGTCAACAAGGGCAGCGTGGACCCGCCCACCTTCAGCATCCTGGAATACAAGCCCAAGAAGGCCGTGAACACCAAGCCCATCGTGCTGGTGGGCAAGGGCGTGGTGTACGACACCGGCGGCCTCAGCCTGAAGCCCACGCCCAACAGCATGGACTATATGAAGTGCGACATGGCGGGCGGGGCCTGCGTGGCCGGCGCCATCGCCGCGGCCGCGCTGCTGGAACTGCCCGTGCATGTGGTGGCCCTGGTGCCGGCCACCGACAACCGGCCCGGTGGCAACGCCTTCGCCCCGGGCGACGTGGTGCGCATGCACAGCGGCCTCACCGTGGAGGTGATGAACAGCGATGCCGAGGGCCGCATGCTGCTGGCCGATGCGCTGAGCTACGCCGAACGCTACCAGGCCGAGACCATCATCACGGTGGCCACCCTCACCGGCGCCGCCGCCCGCGCCATCGGCACCCAGGGCATCGTGGCCATGGGCACGGCGGACGAACGCACCTTCGACCGCTTGAAGGCCGCCGGGGACCATGTGCACGAGCGCATCGCCCAGTTCCCCTTCTGGAAGGAGTACGACCGGGAACTGGACAGCGACATCGCCGACCTGAAGAACCTGGGCAGCGATAGCGCAGGCATGATCACCGCCGGCAAGTTCCTGGCGCGCTTCACCACACGGCCTTTCATCCATCTGGACATCGCCGGTCCGGCCTTCCTCACCCGTCGCGATGGTTACCGCCCCAAGGGCGGCACCGGATCGGGCACGCGCCTGCTGGTGGACTTCCTCCAACGCCGCGCCAAGGCATGAGCAGCGAACGCCGCCCCGTGCGCGTGGGCATCAGCTGTGGCGACCTGCAGGGCATCGGCATCGAGGTGGTGCTGAAGACCTTCGAGGACGCCCGCATGCTGCAGGAACTGACCCCGGTGCTGTACGCCTCGGCCAAGGCCGTGAGCCTGCACCGCAAACTGCTCGGCCTCGAGGAGGTGCAGTTCCACAGGGTGAACGATGCGGCCGAGGCCCTGCCCCGCAAGCTCAACCTCGTGAACCTCTGGGACGATGAGCTGCCCCTGGAGCTCGGCCGGCCCAGCGGTCCGCTGGCGACCTATGCCATCCGCAGCCTGGAGGCCGCCACGCAGGACCTCGCCGGTGGCAAGGTGGACGTGCTCGTCACCGCCCCGATCGACAAGCACAGCATGGAGGCCGCCGGTTTCGCACACCCTGGTCACACCGAATACCTGGCCCATGTGGCAGGCGTGGACCAGGTGCTGATGGTGCTGGTGGCCGACGGCCTGCGCGTGGGCACGGTCACCGGCCACATCCCGCTGAAGGACGTGGCCGCGGCCATCACCACGGACCGCATCGTGGCCAAGGCCCGGCTCTTCCACCAAAGCCTGCTGCGCGATTTCGGCATCGCCAACCCCCGGCTGGCCCTGCTGGGCCTGAACCCCCACGCGGGCGACGGTGGCACACTGGGCACCGAGGACCGCGAACGCATCCTGCCTGCCGCGCGCCAGCTGGTGGCCGAGGGCATCACCGCCATGGGGCCCTATGCCGCCGACGGGTTCTTCGGCAGCGGTGCTTACCGCCATTTCGATGGCGTGCTGGCCATGTACCACGACCAGGGCCTGGCCCCGTTCAAGGCGTTGAGCTTCGGCCACGGGGTCAACTACACCGCCGGCCTGCCCATCGTGCGCACCAGCCCCGACCACGGTACGGGGCTCGACATCGCCGGCAAGGGCGTGGCCGACGAAGGCAGTTTCCGCCATGCGGTGTGGCTGGCCGTGGATGTGCTGCGTGCCCGTGAGCTGCACAAGACCATCGGTGTCAACCCGCTGCAACCACAGAAGCGGGAGAAGGAGCGGAAGGAGAAGGCCTGATCGGGCTCAACGGCCCACCTCGCTGAAGGCCACCCGCTGGGCGTGCAGCCACTGCACCAGCACCCCGCCCGTCACCGGATCACGGTGCAACGCATGCGGTGTGGTGAACTTGCCATCCAGGCCCTCCAGCGCAGTGATCGGCCCGAAATCGGTGCCGTCGAATCTGACCACGCAAGGGGCAAGATCACCGCCGAACACCTTGGCCGTGCTCCATTCGGCGAGGTCCTTGCCGGGCGCCTTGCCCACGTTCTCAGGCAGCTCCGTCATCAGCAGCCAGCAGGTGTTGTCCGGGCCAGGCACCGCGACCACCTTGATGTACGTATCCAACGCGACGAGCATGCGGTGTTGCCGACGCAGGAACCAGCCCTGGATCTTCTCACCGGCCGGGTCCAGTTCGAGGATCGCCAGCTCCCCGGCCCCTTCTCCGCTGAGCTTGCGCCGCATCAGGAACATCCACGCGCCCGAGCCTGAGACCCAGTGCGCCTGGATCTCCATGCCCACCAGATAGGGGGGCAGCTTGGTGTCGTGCTTCACCACATCGCGGGTGCCCAGGCGATACAGGGTATGACCCTCCAGTTCCCCGGCCGCGCTCAACACCGTGGTCAACAGACCGGAGAATCCATAGCCCGGAACCCCCTTCTTCGTGTAGGGCTGATGAAGCGCGACCCGGCCGTCGGGGAGCCTGGTCAGGGTGACGGTCGCACCGGCATCACACACCCCACCCTGGTCCCTGCCATCCGGTACGGTCAGCGCCGTGGAGGTCCCGGACGCCAGATCAACGACCGCCATGCACGGTCCTTTGTCCGTGGACTGGACCGCGCTGCGCTCACGGCCGTGCACCACCACCTTCCCCTCTCCGGTCAAGGCGATCGCGACCGCCTTGGAATATCCCCCTTCGCCCAACTTGAACTCCACAGGCCCGCCCACCAAGCCATCGGCACCTACCGCCACCACCTGGCACGTGCTGCTGTACAGCAAGCCGTCCGAGCCCACCTGCTTCTGGACCAGGACCACCGCGCGGCCCGTGCTCTCATCTTGCATGAACAGCACTTCGCCGCTGTATTGTTCCTTCCCCCCGGGCACGGTCATCAGGTTCTGATGGGAGCTCACCTCCCCGGTGGCCGGATCCAGGACCGCCAGGTCCACCGCACGACCCTTGCCCTTCTTGTTGTAGCTGTAGATGATGCCTGGAGCACCTTGGACCATCAACCCACCGACCCGGACGTACACATCGGCGTCCTCCAAGGGCAATGCGAGGGGTTTCTGCCCGACCAGCGCGAGGTCACTGCGGCGATAGGCTTCCAGCACTCCCACCAAGCCTCCTTTCACCTTGGCGTTCCGTGTCAGGAAGACCATGGCATCGCTGACACCGATGAACTCGCTCCGTTGATCGTGACCGGTGAACGGCTCGGAGTGGACGACCTGTCCCGGGGTTTGTGCCGGGGACAGCGTCGCGAGCATGACACAAGAGAGGATCGAGGCTGGGAGGCGCATGGTGTTCTCGTACGGGGTCGTGGCACGAAATAATGATGATCACGGCCCGGTCCTTGCGCCGTCCACATCGGGCCGTGGACGACCGGCGCGGATAACAAGCCGGGAGGCCCTGCGTATTAACCTTACTTTGTCCTTGACCATGAACGCCTTCCGCCTTCCGACGGGATCCGGCATCGCCCCGCGCCTCGCGGCGCTGCTATGCGCGGCCCTGCCCCTGGCGATCGCCGCCCAACCGGCCCAGGACGCCCCGCCACTGCCGGCCGACGACCCGGTGCTCCAACGCCTGGACGACCTGGCCCACCTGCCCTGGGTGATGAACGACCGCTTCACGGCCGACACGGCGGCGCTGAACCACCACGGTTTTTCCCCGAACGTGGTGCCCGCTTACCCGCCCGAGGAGATGCGGCGACGGCTCACCGTGCTGGACCATCGCACCCCCTTCGCCCTCACGTACAACAGCGTGGTGCAGTCCTACATCGACCTCTACGCCGTGCGCAAGCGCGAGCAGACCAGCCGCATGCTGGGCCTGGCCCAGCTCTATTTCCCGGTGTTCGAGGAGGCCTTGGAGCGCCATGGGCTGCCCCACGAACTGAAGTACCTGGCCGTGGTGGAGAGCGCCCTCCACCCCGGTGCCCGCAGCCGTGCGGCCGCGGTGGGCCTCTGGCAGTTCATCGTGGGCACCGGCAAGCTCTATGGCCTGCGGGTGGACAGCTACGTGGACGAGCGCAGCGATGTGTACAAGAGCACCGAGGCCGCCTGCCGCTACCTGAAGGACCTGCACCGCATCTTCGGCGACTGGGAGATGGCGCTGGCGGCCTACAACTGCGGACCCGGCAACGTGAACAAGGCCATCCGCCGCAGCGGTGGCCGGATGGACTATTGGGAGGTGTACGACCATCTGCCGAGGGAGACCCGCGGGTACGTGCCGGCCTTCATCGCCGTCAACTACATCTTCGAGCACGCCGCGGACCACAACCTCTACCCCATCGCGCCCAACTTCTGCGCCTACGAAGTGGACACCGTGCAGGTGTGCTATCCGCTCACCATCGCCGACCTGGCCCGCTTCACCGGCTCGGACGAAACGATGTTGCGTGAGCTGAACCCGGTGTTCAAGCAGGGCTTCGTGCCCGACCCCGATCAGCCGGTGACGCTGTACATGCCACGCGACATCGTGGGCGCCTTCATCGACCGCGAGGACAGCCTGCGCTATCGTTACCTGGCGGGGATGGCCACCCCCGTGGCCGCACCAGCAGCCGCGGCGCAGCAGGAGGTGGTGGTGCGCACGCACGTGGTGCGCAGCGGCGAATCCCTAGGCAGCATCGCCTCACGCAACGGCGTCACCGTGACGCAATTGAAGGCGTGGAACGGCTTGCGCGGCGACCGTATCCAGCCCGGGCAGCGGTTGCGCATCGAACGCACCGTGGCCGCCACGGCCGAGCAACGGCCCGCTCCGGCACAAGCGGCCCCCGCTGCGGAACCGCGCCAGCCATCCGTGGAGGACTACATCTATCACACGGTGCAACCGGGCGACACCTTGTGGGGCATCGCACAGCGCTATCCAGGAGTGACGGTCGAGGACCTCAAGCGCCTCAACCAAGGGCTCAACTCCAAGCAGCTGGCCCCGGGCAAGAAGATCAAGGTGGCCAAGCAGCAAGGCTGATCGGCGCATGCGCTTGACGGCCAAGTACTAGCAGGAACAGCTCCGTCGTTTTATCAACAGGATGAACGCTCCTGTTCAAAAAACGCGCGCCGTGCCCCCTGCCGATCCCGCTACTTTTCGGGTGTCCGTCCATCCCATGGAACGCCCCGATATCCGCGAACTGTACCACAAGCACTGTCGCTTCAAGCTCCGCTCGGGCAAGGAGGTCTTCGGTGTGGTGTGGGAAGTGGACACCGGTGGTGCACAGCGCATCTATTTCGCCAGCGTGCGCGACTATGAGCGCTTCCAACGCGACCCGCAACAGCCTGTGTCGGTGATCCCCTTGGTGCCCGAGGAGATCGTGCACGCCGAGCGCATCGCCATCTGAGCAACGCTCCTCACTTCGCTTCCGCAAGCCCGGCCTGCCAGAGGACGAACGCGTAGTCCAAGGCCACTTCCTTCAGCCGTTCGAACCGTCCGCTCGCGCCGCCATGGCCGGCGTCCATGTTGGTGTGCAGCAGGATCGGCGCATGGCCCCGTTGATGGTCGCGCAGGCGGGCCACCCACTTGGCGGGCTCCCAGTACTGCACCTGGCTGTCGTGGAAGCCGGTGGTGACCAGCATCGCCGGATAGGCCGCGTCCTTCACGTTGTCGTACGGGGAATAGGAGAGCATCCGCCGATAGGCCGGCTCCTCCTTCGGGTCGCCCCACTCATCGAACTCTCCCGTGGTGAGCGGGATGCTGTCATCGAGCATGGTGGTCACCACGTCCACGAAGGGTACCTCGGCCACGATGCCTTTCCAGAGATCGGGCCGAAGGTTCACCACCACGCCCATGAGCAGGCCGCCCGCGCTACCTCCCATCGCGAACAGGCGCTTGGGGTCGGCGTACCGCTCGCTCACCAGGTGCTCGGCGCACGCGATGAAGTCCGTGAAGGTGTTCATCTTGTGCTCCATGCGGCCGTTCTCGTACCAGGCACGGCCCAGTTCCTCGCCGCCGCGCACGTGGGCGATGGCGAACACGAAACCCCTGTCCAGCAGGCTGAGGCGTGCACTGCTGAAGGTGGGCTCCATGCTGATGCCGTAGCTGCCGTATCCATAGAGAAGGGTGGGGGCGCTGCCGTTGCGCGAGGTGCCCGTGCGGTACACCAGGCTCACCGGCACGCGCGTGCCGTCCACCGCGGTGGCCCATGTGCGTTCGCTGGTATAGTCCTCCGCGCGGAAGGTGCCCAGCACCTCCTGCTGCTTGAGCAGGATGTCGGTGCCGGCGTTCATGTCGTGCTGGTACACGCCGCTCGGGGTCGTCAGGCTGGTATAGCCGTAGCGCAGCAGGTGCGTGTCCCACTCCGGATTGGTGCCCGTGTAGGTGACGTACGCCGGATCGTGGAAGGCGATCTCGTGCTCGGCGCCCGTGCTGAAGCGGCGCACGCGCAAGTGCGTGAGGCCTTCGCGGCGTTCGCTCACCACCAGGTGATCGCGGAACAGGTCCACATCCTCCAGCAGGACCTCCTCACGGTGCGGGATCACCTCCGTCCACCGCTCCTTGTGCGCATGGTCGCGCTCCTCGCAGCGCATCAAGCGGAAATTCCGCGCCTCCCAGTTGGTGAGGATGTACCAATGGCCCGCTGTTCCATCGTGGGCGGGCACATGGAACACGCTGTGCTCATGCTCGTCCTCCCTCGGAAGGAAGGGCGCGAACGCGTCCATCGGTCGGTCCGCCGGCAACAGCCAGTGCTCACTGGCCAGGGTGCTCTCGGTGGTGATGATCACGAACCGGTCGCTGCGGCTGCGGTACACCTCGCAGGAGAAGGCCGGGTCCTTCTCATGGAAGACCTCCACATCCTGCGCGGGATCGGTGCCGAGCACGTGCCGGTACACCTTGTAGCTGCGCAGGGTGCGGTCCTTGCGGGTGTAGAAGAAGGTCCGGTCATCGGCCCAGGCCCCGCCGCCGCTGGTGTTGGCGATCACATCCGGCAGGTCGGTGCCGGTGCCGAGGTCGCGGAACCGGATGCTGTACTGCCGCCGGCCCACCGTGTCCACGCTGTACGCGGCCAGGCGGTTGTCCGGGCTCGGTTCGTAGTCGCCGAGGTCGAAGTACTCGTTCCCCGCGGCCATCACGTTCTCATCGAAGATGTCGATGAACACCTCGGGCACGCGGTCGCGGTCGGCCCCCACCGGCGCCCGCATGTGGATGGCGTACTCCTTTCCCTCCTCGAACCGGTGGTTGTACCAGTAGCCGTTCTCGCGATAGGGCACGCTGAGGTCGGTCTCCTTGATGCGGGCCTTCATCTCCTTGAAGAGGTCCTCGCGCAGGGTGTTCACCGGGCCGAGCACGGCGGCGGTGTAGGCGTTCTCCGCCTCCAGGTGGGCCACCACCCGGCGCGTGTGGGCATCGGGGGCGGCCGCTTCGCGCTGCGCCTCGGAGAGCCGCATCCAGAAATAAGGGTCCTGGCGCGTGTGACCGTGCGTGGTGAGGGCGTGGGGCTCGCGCGCGGCGATGGGCGGCTGTGGTTCGGTCATCCTGGACGGGGCATCGGCGCACGCGGCCAAGGCCAGCAGGCCTCCCAGGAGCAGGAGCGGGTGCGTGGACATGGACGGTCGGCCGGGCCGAAGATACCCGCCGCTCACCCAAGCACCTGATGGAGCACGTCCGGCGAACGCAGCTCAGGGGCCCCTGGCACATGCAGCCGTACATATCGCAACAGCAGGTCCAACAGCTCGCGGCGCTGGCCGGGGGCCATGGCGAGCGGCGCCGGCTCCTCCAAGGAACCCGGCAACCACGCGGCGAACACGGCGGTGAGCGGAGGTGCGATCGCCTGGGCATGCAGGGGCAGGTCCGCGGTGAAGCGCCCTTCGATGAGGTCGAAGTAGGGGGCCTCCTCCTCCGGCGGAGCGGGCGCGAAGCCCAGGGCCGCGGCGTAGCCGAGCACGAAACGCAACGGCAGGTCGCGCACCTCATCAGGGCCGTCCAGCCGTTCCAGCGCATCCTCCAGAAAGGCCCAGAGCCCGGGATCACCCGACTCCTCCCGCAGCGTGCGGGCGAGCAGCTCCTGCATGAAGAGCAGCAGGGCGATGCGCATCGCGTCACCGGGCACGCGATGGTAGGGTCCGCGAAGCCTCATCTCCCGCACCTGATGCAGGTCGCGGTCGGCCCGCTCGTCCACCACGAGCTCTAGGCGGGTGAGCGGCTGCAGCAACGCCGCAACATGGTTGCGTCCAGCGCCCTTCGGCGTCCGCACCAGGTAGCTGCGAAGCCCGAAGGCCTCGGTATAGGCTTTCAGCACCACGGTGCTGTCCGTGTGGCGGATGGTGCGGAGCACCAGGGCCCTGGTGGTGTGCAACATGGTGCCCCTCAGCGCACCACCAGCACCTTGGTGTTGCACTTGGTGTTGCCGTCCGCATCGGAGGCGAACACCAGATACACGCCTGTGCTCACCCGGTTTCCGCTCATGTCGGTGCCCGGCCAGATGGCCTGGCCACCATCGGAGGTGGTGCGGTACACCAGGTTGCCGGCCACATCGGTCACCTTCACATCACTGTCGCGCACGAGGCCGGTGATCGCGATGGGACCGGTGTACGTTTCGCGCACCGGGTTGGGGAAGACCTTCGCGCACGCATTGGTGACCCCGCCCTCGGTGGCCGTTCCGCGGTAGCTCACGATCCCCTGGTCGGTGCCGAAGAACACCTCGCCGCTCTCCCCGTCGATGGCCAGACTGGTGATGGTGTTGCTCGGCAGCGGGCTGTTCTCGGCCGTGAAGTGGAGGATCTGCTCGGTGCCGTCGGGTGAGACCAGGAATGCGCCGCTGCTCTGTGTGCCCAGCCACTTGCGGTCCGCGCCATCCACCGCGATGGCGCTCACGGCCTCGGTCTCCAGCAGGATCTGCACGTTGCCGCCCTGCTCGATCAGGATCTGCTGGCAGTCGAAGTCGCCGCCGCCGAAGACCGCGTCCGGGGTGTAGAACACCGCCACGCCTTTGCCGGTGCCGATCCAGATCTCGCCGTCGAGGTCCTCGGCCATGCTGTACACATCGAGGGACGGCAGGGCCCCGCTGCCCTCCGCCGTCGTGAGCACCTTGTACTGGTCATCGCCGGGATCGCTCAGCGTTCCGTTGTCCGTGAGGACGAGCATGCCGTTGCTGCGCGGGCGGATCACCCACTTGAGGCGGTTCTCGCGAGAGGGCAGGATGTCGCCGAGCAGCGTGTTGTTGTTGAGCACCGCGCCCGGGGCGAACGAGCGCCAGGTGCCCCCGGCGGTGCGGACGCTGATCGGTGCGGCGCAGTTGCTGTTGGTCACCCACAGGTCACCTTCCCCATCGAAGGCCATTCCGGCCACCTGCACACTGTTCTCGGTGCCGAAGCCGGGATTCACCTGCAGGCTGCTGTTGTCCGCGTTGTAGATGGTCTGCAGCACACCGCCGCGCAGCTCCAGCACGCCGTCATCCCATGAGCCGACGAACGCATGGTCCGCGTCCTCCGGGTCGGCGGCCACCGCCATGAAGTCGTTCACCGCACCGCCGTAGGTGTTGGCCCCCGAGGCCATCAGCGCGTCGTTGGATTTGTCGATGGTGGTCCACTGCCCACCAAGGAACCGATGCACGCCTTCCTTGCGGAACTGGTTCGTCCAGTTGCCCTGGACACCTCCCGTGGCGACATACAGACCGCCCTTGGCGGCGGACATCCGCAGGGCGGAGACCGTCGAAGGGCCCGGCGGGAACACCGGTTCCCCGGAGATGCCGTTGGTCTGGAACACCAGTCCCTGTGTGCGGTCCGCGACCCAGATGCCCGTGCCGTCCGCGGCCGGAATGGCCATGGCGGGTGTCATGGGCTGGTTGTTCGCATAACCGCTGTACACGCTCGAGAAGGCAAGCGCGGCGTCGTAGCGCGATACGGCGTCGGTCTGGCAGAGCAGCAGGGTGCTCCCGTCCGAGCTGGCGGCCACATCGGTGTTCTGGCGCCCGAAGGCATGCGTGAGCCGCTGCCATACCCCGGCTTCCCGGAAATAGACGGTGTCACGGTCGGTGGCGCCGGCGTTGTGGTAATTGACCACCAGGTGACCGCCCACCTCGACCACGGCATTGAAGGGGCCCGATGGCGTGGGCAGCTCGGTGCGTTGCTGCCACGAGGTGAACGCGGCCAGGTTCGGCGCGAAGCGGTAGGCGGCGAACAGCCCGGTGTTGGTGGCCGCATAGATCGAATCGCCGACGAAGGCCACATCGTTGACCTTCACCTGCGTTCCGCCGGGGGCGATGAACCAGGTCTCCCGCACCTCCAGCGCCTCCAGGTCCACCACGACGATGCCGAAGCCGCACGCCAGGTAGGCCACGGCCCCTTCGAAGTGGATGTCGTACACGCCCTTGTCACCGATGATGTTGCTGCGCTTGATGTCGCTGAGGTTGCTCGCGGTGCCCCCGCGGAGCAGGTCGAGGTTGCCGTTGCGGTAGGCCACCAGCAGCCCGCCCACGGCCGCGTTGTAGTTCAGCACGCTGACGTCCACATCGCTCAGCGCGTTCACCTTGGTGAACCGCTCGATCTCGCCGGTGGGCTTGTGGTAGGAGAATACCGCGTTGCGCGTGGCGCACCAGGCCTTGCCTTCACCTTCGACCACGGCCAGGGTCTGCCGGTACGGGAAATGGTCGCGCCACTCCCCGATGGCCAACTGGGCCGACAAGGAGGTGGTGAGGAGCGCGGCGGACAGCGGGAGCAGGGTGCGGAGCAGGCTCATGGTCGGGAACAGGCGCCCACCTAACGCGGAACGGGGCCGATCGTTGTTCGGCACAAGGTAGCGACGGGCTGAAAAGCAGGATCCCCCGGAGGCGGGGGATCCTGTCGGAGGTCACGAGCGGAGTCGAACCGCTGTACGAGGTTTTGCAGACCTCTGCCTAGCCACTCGGCCACGTGACCCTGGGACTGCCCGGGATCGGGCGGCCGCGAAGATAGGCGATGGCCTTGAGGCGGGGGCTATCCCTCCAGGGTGTAGGCCACGAGCTCCACATCGCCGTTCACCGGCGGGGCCTCCTTCTCCACCCGCACCCGCCACCGGTACGGCCCCGGCCATTCCCGCTGGAGGGCCTGCAGGATCCGTCGGCCCACGTGCTCGATCAGCCGGCTGCGCACGGCCATCGCCTCCTTCACCAGCGTGGTGATGCGGCCATAGTCGATGGTGTCGCCCAGGGCATCGCTGACCTCGGCGCGCGACAGGTCGCCCTGCACCTGCACGTCCACCCGGTACCGTCCGCCGATGCGGGCCTCCTCCTCCAGGCAGCCGTGGAAGGCGAACACCCGGATGCCGTTCACTTCGATCAGGCCCATGCGCGGCAGTGCTCCAGACCGGCCTTCAAGCGGGCCACCACCTCGGCGCGGCCCAACAACGCGCTCACGTCGAACATGCCGGGGCCCTGCATGCGGCCCGCCACGAACAACCGGTACAGCGGCATCACCTGGCCCACCTTCAGACCGTGCGCCGCGAGCACTTCGTTGAACGCGGCCTCCAGGATGGCGGGGCTCAGTTCCGCCATGCCCTCCAGCCGGGCGATGTACGCCTCCAGCGCCGGGGCGGCCTCGCCCTTCCAGCGCTTCCGCAGTTCGGCCTCGGCCTCCGCGTTGCCCTGCAGGGGCGAACCCGAAGTGAGGAGGTAGAGGCCCTCCAGCATGTCGTCGACGAAGGTGGCGCGCTCCTTCAGGAGGGCGGCGGCCTGTGTGGCGCGCTCGGCCGTGGTGTCGATGCCGTGCAGGGCCTTCGCCCGGTCGCGGAGCTGTTCACCGAGCACCGCATCGGGCCGCCTGCGCAGGTATTGCTGGTTGAACCACTTGGTCTTCTCCGGATCGAACCGTGCCCCCCCTTTGTGCACCCGGCCCAGGTCGAACAGGGCCGTCATCTCGGCCATGCTCATGAGCTCCTGGTCGCCGCCAGGATTCCAGCCCAGCAGGGCCAGCATGTTCACGAAGGCCTCCGGATAGTATCCCCGCTCCCGATAGCCGCTGCTCTGTTCGCCGCTGGCGGGGTCGGTCCAGTTCAGCGGGAACACCGGGAAGCCCAGCCGGTCGCCGTCGCGCTTGCTGAGCTTGCCGTTGCCGTCGGGCTTCAGGATCAGCGGCAGGTGCGCGAAGGCGGGGCGCTCCCAGCCGAAGGCCTCGTAGAGCAGCACGTGCAGCGGCGCGCTCGGCAACCACTCCTCGCCGCGGATCACGTGCGTGATGCGCATGAGGTGGTCGTCCACGATGTTGGCCAGATGGTAGGTGGGCATGCCGTCGCTCTTGAAGAGCACCTTGTCGTCGATGTTGGCGCTGTGCACCACCACCCAGCCGCGGATCAGGTCCTCGAAGCGCACCTCCTGGTGGCGCGGCACCTTCAGGCGCACCACATACGGCTCGCCGGCCGCGAGGCGGGCCTTCACATCGTCCGCGCTCAGGGTCAGCGAGTTCTTCATGTGCTCCCGCGTCACCGCGGTGTACGCCGGGGCCGCCACGCCCGCGGCCTGAAGCCGGGCGCGCATGGCCTCCAGCTCCTCGGGCGTGTCGAAGGCGTAGTAGGCCTTGTCCGCGGCGATGAGCTGCTCGGCATACTGGCGGTACATGGCCTTGCGCTCGCTCTGGCGGTACGGACCGTCCGGGCCGCCCGTCCACGGGCTCTCATCCGGGGTCAGCCCGCACCAGTCCAGCGCCTCGCGGATGTACTCCTCGGCACCCGGCACGAAGCGCTGCTGGTCGGTGTCCTCGATACGCAGCAGGAACGCACCGCCGTGCTTGCGGGCGAAGAGGACGTTGTACAGGGCCGTGCGCACACCGCCCATGTGCAGGGGGCCGGTGGGGCTGGGGGCGAATCGGACTCGAACGGACATGGGTTCAGGTGTTCTTCCGCACATGCGCTCGGGCGTCATGGGCCGGGCACAGGGTCGAACAGGCCCGCGAAGGTAGCGGGTGCCGCTCAGGGCCGCGTGTAGGACCGGATGGCCTCGCCGGTGACGTCGAGCTCCTCGCGCACCACGAACCAGGCCTCCTCGACGATGCGGTCCTCCACGCTTTGCCCGTCCCGTTCGGCGTTCACCCGCACGGAGGCCAGCCACGCGCTGTCCTGCCGGATGGCCTGTGCGGTGCGCTCCATCAGGTCCACGTACGTGGGCGGTGCGAACAGCGGCCGGCGCGGGTCCTTGTGGCCTGCCGCGGCCAGCACGTGCCTGCGGATCTCCGCAGCGATCAACGTGTTGAAGTAGGTGGTGGGGTGCCCGTTGTCCATCAGCATGTACTGGTCCAGGTTGGTGCCGGTCCACGCCGGGTCGGCGAGGATCAGGTCCTTGCTCCAGATGTACGGCACCTGATGATGGGCCAACCGCTCCCGCAGCAGGCGGTCGCGCCAGTTGTCCTCGCGCCCCACCATCCACTCCTCCTGGTCCGGGGTCAGGTAGTGGAACACCAGCACCACGAAGTCCACCCGGCTGGCCTTCAGGCGCTCGATGGCCCGGTCCAGGATGCGGGTGTTGAGCTCCTGCTTGTGCGCGGTGTGGGCCGACCACCCCTTCAGCCGGTCGTTGGCCCACGCGGGCAGCACGTTGGCCGGGCTGTAGAGAAAGCGCCGCCACAGGTACGAACCGATGGTGACCGGGTGCGTGGCCAGGTAATGGTCCGGGTCCGGATCGATGGGCACGCCTTGCAGACGCAGCCCGTCACCGTCCAGTGCGAACCAGGGCTTCTGCCCCGTGCGCCAGTCCAGCGGCGAGCGGTCCATGTCGCTCACCATCAGGCTGAACACCACGAAGGGCCGGTCGTAGCGCAGGAAGGTCTGCTCGAACAACAGGGTGATCTGGTCCACCCCGTAGCCGCCCACACCGTAGTTCAGCAGGTGATGCCCCCCGTTGAAGAGGGTGTCGCTGTTCAGCAGGTCCTGGAAGCAGCGGACCTCCGGCATGCACTGCGCGTAGCTGTCGCCATAGAGCAGCACCGGCCGCTTGGCACCCACGCTCCGCGCATCGTCGTGCAGCAGGCTCTTCGCCTTGAACGC
>JAEUSW010000040.1 GCA_016788285.1 Flavobacteriales bacterium | reverse complement strand
GTGTACGAGCAGACCAACCGGGGCGTGGCCTCCCTGGGGATCATCGCCGGGGTGAGCGTGGCCGACTACCGCCAGGGCTTGATCAAGGTGCACGAACAGACCCTCACGGCCCGCGAAGCGCTCTTCACCGACTACCTCGACGCCACCGGCATCAACGCAGAGCCCGTGCTGCTGGCCGCACCGGACGATGGCGGCCTGGAGTACCTGCTGACGCCCATCACCCGCACGGCGCCGGACAGCGACTTCGTGACGGGCGATGGCGTGCGCCACCGCACCTGGGCCGTGGCCGACCCCACCTGGCGCCACGCCGTGCAGGAGCTCTTCGCCACGCTGCCGGCCCTGTACATCGCCGACGGCCACCACCGCCTGGCCAGCAGCGCCCGGCTGGCCGAGAGCAGCGGCGCCACCGATGTGGACCCGAAGGCCTGGTGCCTGGCCTACGTGCTGCCGCACACGCACCTGCACCTGTTCAACTTCGACCGGGCGGTGACCACGCTGAACGGCCTCAGCCCGGAGGCCTTCCTGGAGGCGTTGCGGCACGTGGGACGGGTGGAGCCGGTGGACAGCCCCGGCACCGTGCACGGCGTGGTGTGCGTGCGCACCCGGCTCGGCTGGCATGCGCTGCATCTGCCGGCCCCGCCACCGGGCGCCGAACCGGCCGACCAGCTGGACCCCGCGCGCTTGAGCGAGCTGGTGCTGGGCCCCATCCTGGGCATCCACGACCTGCGCACCGACCCGCACATCCACTTCGTGCCCGGCACCCACGGCACCGCCGAACTGGAGCAGCTGGTGCACAGCGGCACCATGGAGGCCGCCTTCCACCTGCAGCCCGTGAGCTTCGAGGAGCTGAAGGCCGTGGCCGACAGCGGGGGCACCATGCCGCCCAAGAGCACCTACATCGAGCCCAAGCTGCGCAGCGGCCTCACCGTGTACTCCCTGGAGGACGTCTGACCCGTGCCCATGGCGCCATCCCTCGCCGAACGATACCAGGCCGTCCAGGCCGGGCTGCGGCCCGGGGTGACCCTGGTGGCCGTGAGCAAGACCCGCACGGCCGATGAGATCCGGGCCCTGTACGAGCTGGGCCAGCGCGACTTCGGGGAGAACTATCCGCAGGAGCTGCGCGAGAAGGCGCCCCAGCTGCCGGACGACATCCGCTGGCACTTCATCGGCCATCTGCAGCGCAGCAACGTGAAGCACGTGGTGCCGGTGGTGCACCTGATCCATGGGGTGGACAGCCTGCGGCTGGCCGAGGAGATCGACAAGCGCGCCGCCGCCGCGGGCCGTGCGGTGGACATCCTGCTGCAGGTGCACATCGCCCGGGAGGAGACCAAGCACGGCCTGTCCCCGGACGAGCTGCGGGACGCGGTGCGGAGCTGGCCATGGAGCGCCTGGCCGCACCTGCGCCTCTGCGGGTTGATGGGCATGGCCAGCAACACGGACGACCGCGACCAGGTGCGGCGCGAGTTCGAGGGCCTGAAGCAGCTCTTCGATGACATGGGCGCGGACGCCCGACCGGCCGGCGCCTTCAACACCCTGAGCATGGGCATGAGCGGCGATGCCGACCTGGCCCAGGCGGCGGGCAGCACCCTGGTGCGCATCGGCACGGCCCTGTTCGGCCCGCGGTAGGTTCTTCACAGGCAGGCAACCCCCGGTGGGGATCCCGTCTAATCCGTGTAACTTGGTGCACCCTATCCGTCCGGCATGACACGGAACCCTACCCTGCTCCTCCTCCTCCTTGCCGTGTCCGTCCCCGCCAGCGCGCAGCGCAATGTGGAGGTCGGGGTGTCGCAAGGTGTCACGCACTACTACGGCGACCTGGGCAACGAGGAGGGCGCCGTGCAGTGGGGCAGCACGCGTCCGGGCATGGCCATCACCGTCCGCGACTTCCTGAACAACAAGAAGCGCTACGTCACCCGGGCCATCACCACGGAGGCCCGCTTCAGCTGGAACCGCGTGGGCTACAACGAGGCCGATCCCGTGGGGGGCATGAGCGGCATCGACCTGCGCAACTACCGTCGCGGGCTCAACTTCCGCACGGACCTGTACGGGCTCAGCACACACCTGGTGCTGAACGCCTACCGCGAGCCGTACAAGC
>JAEUSW010000033.1 GCA_016788285.1 Flavobacteriales bacterium | reverse complement strand
GTCCTGCCCGGCGTCCCAGTACACGCGGCCATCGCTCCACGGCAGGTGCACGTTCAGCACGCGCCGCCCCAGGCCGTCCACCGCCTCGAACGCGGTGGTGTTCACCGGGATGCTGGCATCGCCCCACACCCGGAACATGATGGTGATGGCGGGTCCCGCGTTGGCGATGGGGGTGGGGTCCACACCGATCAGGTCGTTCCTGAGCTCCAGATAGCCGTCGCGGCCCACGGCCTGCACGGCCATGTCCGGCAGGGCGGTGCCCACCACCTGCGGTGCCGCCAGGCCCACGCTGCGCGCGGCGGCCATGTCCACCAGGATGTTCGACGTGCCGTCCCAGCTGAAGGGCGGCTGCAGCACGAAGACCTGCTCACCGGCGGCGGTGCCCAGGCTGGCCGGGGCCACCTCGTGCACCGTCGTCAGGCCGGCCTCGTCGAACGCGGAGCCCAGCGTGGCGGATGCCGTGTGCTTCATGCGGATGGTGAAGCGGCCGAAGGTGCCGTTGCCCTGCGCGTCCGTGGTGAAGCGCAGCTGCTCGATCGGCCCGGGCTGCAGGCCGGCGGCGCTGAGCTCGGAGGCGAGGTAGAGGGCTTGCGTGCGGCTGGTGCCTTGCACGGCCTCAAGCAGCCCCGCGTCCCAGGCGCCACCGCTGCCCACCGCGTGGGTGGACTCGGTGAGCGTGCCCGTCACCGTGCGGCGGGGGGCGATCAGCTGCCGCAGGTCGTAGTTGGGCACCGGGGCCCGCTCCACGCTGTTCGGTGTGGCCGCGCCCACCTTGAACCACGGATGCTGCAGCGCGGCGCTGTCCAGCACGCCCGTGTGCTCATGGATGAGGTTGTAGGTGAGGTAGTCCCACTCGCCGCAGGCATACTGGTCCTGCGTGGTCTGCGGATCGCACTTCAGGGTGTGGTGCATCAGCACCTTGCGGTAGGTGTGCGAGGCATCCGGGAATACCCACCAGCCGCGGCGCGTGGTGATGCTGTCGTAGGTGAGCGTCTGCACGCGCACCGTGTCCTCCTGGGCGAAGGTGGGCGCGAGGCTGAGGGTGAGCGGCAGGGAGAGCAGAACGCCGAGCGAGCGGTTCATCATGCCGGAAAAGTACCGGGATCGGGGATGCGGTCCCGCCCGGATGGACGCGGGTCGTGGGATCTTGTCCCGCCTCCGCCCCGGGGCCCGGCTACCTTTGCCGCCCATGCGGCGCCTCGCCCTGCCCTATGCCACCACCGGCCAGTTCAGCCGGCTGGTGCTCGACCTGCTGGAGGACGCGCCGCCGATGCGGCCCTTCCGCCAGCACGGCTTCCATGCCGAAGGACTGAAGCAGGCCGAAGAGGCCCGCGGGTTCAGCGCCGCGCAGCGCATGGCGCTCACCGAGGCCCTGCGGCGCCAGTACGGCGCCCTTCCGCGCCACGAGGCAGTGCAGGCCAACCTCGACCGACTGGCCCGCCCCGGCACCCTCGCCGTCACCACGGGCCATCAGCTCTGCCTCTTCGGCGGGCCCGCGTTCGTGCTGTACAAGGTGCTGAACGCCGTGCGGCTGGCCCGCGACCG
>JAEUSW010000349.1 GCA_016788285.1 Flavobacteriales bacterium | reverse complement strand
CGCTGGCTCCGCAACGCGGCCATCAGCCCGGACGGCCGCACCATCGCCTTCTGCTACCAGGGCGACATCTGGCGCGTGCCGGCCGAGGGGGGCGATGCCGTGCCCCTCACCACCAACGAGGCCTTCGACCACTCCCCGGTGTGGAGCCATGACGGCACCCGCCTGGCCTTCACCAGCAACCGCCACGGCAGCAACGATGTGTTCGTGATGCCCGCCGGCGGGGGTGCCCCCACCCGCCTCACCTTCCACGGCAGCGGGGAGACGGCCACCGACTTCAGCCCGGACGACGCCCAGGTGATCTTCTACGGCCACCGGCAGGACGACGCGAGGAACCAACACTTCCCCGTGGGCGGGCTCGGCGAGCTCTACACGGTGCCCAGCGCGGGCGGCCGCCCCCTGCAGCTGTCCACCATCGCCATGGAACGCGCCCGCTTCCACCCGGCCGGCACCCTGATCGCCTACCACGACCGGAAGGGCTACGAGGACAGCTGGCGCAAGCACCACACCAGCTCGGTGACGCGCGACATCTGGACCTACGACACGGCCACCCGGGCCTACAAGCAGCTCACCACCTTCGCCGGCGAGGACCGCAACCCGGTGTGGAGCAAGGACGGCGGCACGATCTACTACCTCAGCGAGGAGAGCGGCTCGTTCAACGTGCACAAGATGCCCGCCTCGGGCGGATCGAGCACCCCGGTGAGCCGCTTCACCGACCATCCCGTGCGCTACCTGAGCATCAGCGACGGCGGCGTGCTGTGCTTCAGTCACCGCGGCGAACTGTACACCATGACCGATGGCGGCACCCCCCGCCGCGTGCCCATCCGGATCGTCACGGACGGGCGCTACGACCCCGAGCGCACCGTCAACGTCAACAAGGCGGACGAGTTCGCGGTGAGCCCGAACGGCAAGGAGGTGGTGTTCGTGCACCGCGGGGAGGTCTTCGTGAGCTCGGTGGCCGAGGGCACCACGCGCCGGATCACCAACACCCCCGAGCAGGAGCGCAACGCCAGCTTCAGCCCCGACGGCCGCAGCATCCTGTACGCCAGTGAACGCGGCCAGAGCTGGGACCTGTACACCACCCGCCTCACCCGCACCGAGGAGAAGTACTTCTTCAACGCCACGGTGCTGCAGGAGGAGCCGCTGCTCACCACGCCCGCCGAGGAGTTCCAGTGCGCGTACTCGCCCGACGGCAAGGAGGTGTCCTACCTGGAGGAGCGCACCACCCTCAAGGTGTTGAACCTGGCCTCGAAGCAGACCCGGGTCATCGTGCCCGGCGACCGCAACTACAGCTATGCCGATGGCGACCAGTGGTACGAATGGAGCCCGGACAGCAAGTGGTTCATCGTCGGCTTCCTGCACAACGAGCAATGGATCGGCCAGGTGGGCCTCGTGAGCGCCGAAGGCGGCAAGGACATCTTCGACCTCACCCGCAGCGGGTATGGCGGCGACATGCCCACCTGGGCCATGAACGGCGAGGCGATCATCTTCCTCAGTGCGCGCGATGGCCAGAAGAACCACGCCAGCTGGGGCGGCGAGGTCGATGCCTACGCCTACTTCCTCACCCGCAAGGCGTACGACCGCTTCCGCCTCTCCAAGGAGGAGGCCGCCCTGTTGAAGGAGGAGGAGGACAAGAAGAAGAAGGAGGAGGAGGAAAAGGGCGGCGACAAGGCGAAGAAGGACAAGGACAAGAAGGACAAGGAAGCGAAGGACGGCCAGCCCGAGGAGGTGAAGCCCATCACCATCGAGCTCGAGGGCCTCCGCGACCGCAAGGTCCGCCTCACACCCAACAGCAGCGCCCTGAGCGATGCCGTGCTGAGCAAGGACGGCGAGAAGCTCTACTACCTCGCCGCCTTCGAGAAGGGCACGGACCTGTGGCAGTACGAGATCCGCACCCGCGAGGCCAAGATCCTCAACAAGATGGGCGACGGTTGGGCGCACAGCCTCACCTGGGACAAGGAAGGCAAGCAGCTCTTCTACATGAGCAACAACGCCCTCCAGCGGTACGACATCGAGAAGAACGAGAACAAAGGCGTGGGCATCAGCGGCGAAATGGTGCTCAACGAGCGCGCCGAACGCGCCTACCTGTTCGAGCACATCTGGCGACAGGTGAAGAAGAAGTTCTACCGCGTGGACCTGCAGGGCGTGGACTGGGACGGGTACAAGGCCGAGTACCAGCGCTACCTGCCCCACATCAACAACAACTTCGACATGGCCGAGCTCTGCAGCGAGATGCTGGGCGAGCTGAACGCCTCGCACACCGGTGCCGGGTTCCGGCAGGAGATGCCGAACGGCGACCGCACCGCCACCCTGGGCTGCTTCTTCGCCAACGAGGCCGGTCCGGGCCTGCGCATCACCGAGGTGATGGACCGCAGCCCGCTCATCCTGCAGGGCACCAAGGTGAAGGCCGGGCACGTGATCGAGAAGGTCGACGGCGTGGCCATCACCGCCGACATGGACTGGGCGAAGCTCTTCAACCGCAAGGGCGGCAAGCCCACCCTGCTGAGCCTGTTCGACCCCAAGGGCAACACCCGCTGGGAGGAGACGGTGAAACCGCTCGATGAGGGCGCCGAGCAGGAACTGCTCTACCGCCGCTGGGTGGAACGCTGCCGCCACCTGGTGGACAGCCTCAGCGGTGGCCAGCTCGGATACGTGCACGTGGAGGGCATGGACGACCACAGCTTCCGCGTGGTGTACGAGGAGGCCCTGGGCCGCTACCACGACAGGAAGGGCCTGGTGGTGGACACCCGCTTCAACGGCGGTGGCTGGCTGCACGACGACCTGGCGACCTTCCTGAACGGCAAGACCTACATGACCTTCCTGCCGCGCGGGCAGAAGCTCGGCACCGAACCGCACTTCAAATACCAGCGCCCCAGCGTGGTGGTGATGAGCGAGGGCAACTACAGCGATGCCCACATGTTCCCCGTGACCTACCGCGCGCTCGGCATCGGCAAGCTGGTGGGCATGCCCGTGCCCGGCACCGGCACCGCCGT
>JAEUSW010000302.1 GCA_016788285.1 Flavobacteriales bacterium | reverse complement strand
CAGCGCAAGAGCATGCCGGGCGTGAAGTTCCGCGTGAAGTCCGTGCCCAACCCGTCCCCGCAGTTCGCCGGCAAGGGCGCGGGTGACGCCACCGTGAAGAAGGCCGAGCTCACCGCCGCCCTCGGCGTCATCGCCAAGATGGAGGGCTTCGAGTTCGACCTGAAGTTCGAGGTGGTGGAGTTCAACATCGGCGTCTCCGTCTCCGGCACCTACGCGGAGAAGAGCAACAAAGGCAATACCCTCAACGCCGAGCAGAAGGAGCTCCTCAGCAAGGTGAAGGTGGGCAGCAAGGTGTATGTGGACAACATCAAGGTCCGCAAGCCCGATGGCTCGGTCACCGGCATCGGGTCCCTGTCGCTGAAGGTCGTTTGATGAACCAACGCCCCATGGCCATGAAGCACGTCGTTCGTTCCCTGCGGGCCGCCCTCATCGGGTGTGCGCTGCTCGCGTCCTTCGCCGGTCCCGCCTCGGCCCAGACCGTGCTGGACGGGGCGTACATCAAAGAGCACACGAAGACCAAGCGGGTGGTGCCCTACGCCCACATCCGCGAGGCCGACGTGATGTGGGCCCGCCGCGTGTGGCGCGAGATCGATCTCCGCGAGAAGATCAATCATCCGCTCTACTACCCGGTGACGCCCATCAGCGACCGCAAGAGCCTGTTCGACGTGATCCGTCAGGCCCTGCTCACCGACGGCTCCATCACCGCCTACAGTGCCGGTGCCCTGGGCGATGAGGACGAGTTCAAAAAGGCCCTTTTGCCCAGCGAGCTCAAGGAGATGTTCCTCCGGGTGGACACCCAGCTCACCGAGGATCCCAGCAACCCCGGGGAGTTCATCCAGGTGGTGCAGGAGATCCCCCTCGAGTCCGCGGACGTGAAGCGCTACCGGATCAAGGAGGACTGGGTCTTCGACAAGCAGCGCAGCTCGATGGACATCCGCATCATCGGCATCGCGCCGATGCGGGAGAAGATCGGGGACGACGGGGAGTCGAAAGGCTTCCAGACGCTCTTCTGGCTCTACTTCCCGGAGTGCCGCTACGTCTTCGCCAACTGGGATGTCTTCAACCGCGAGAACGATGCGGAACGGCGCAGCTATGAGGACCTCTTCTGGAAACGCCAGTTCAGCAGCACGATCATCAAGTGGAGCAACGTGTACGACCGCAGCATCAACCAGTATCGCACGGGTCTGGATGCGCTGCTGGAGGGCGAGGAGATCAAGCAGTCGCTCTTCGAGTTCGAGCACGACCTTTGGAACTTCTGAGCGGCCGCTGCCGCTGACGAAGCCCTCCGCATCGCGGGGGGCTTCGGCGTTCAGGGCCCCGCCCTGGCCCGGAAGCCCGTACCTTTGCAGCCTTTTCCGCCCACCCGGCCATGATCGACGTCTCCGGTCTTACCCTGCATTTCGGACAGCGCCCCATGTTCGACGGGGTGTCGTTCTTCATCGGGAGCGATGACCGCATCGGGCTGGTGGGGCGCAACGGGGCCGGCAAGAGCACCCTGCTGAAGATCCTCGCCGGCCAGCAGTCCTACGACAAGGGCGCCATCGGCCGCCCGCGCGAGCTCACCCTGGGCTACCTGCCCCAGCAGATGGACCACGACCTGGCCCTCAGCCCGCGCCAGGTGGCTGAGAAGGCCTTCGAGGAGGCCCAGCACCTGCGCGCCTCCCTGGACCGCATCGAGAAGGAACTGGAGCAGGCCACGGAAGTGGAGCACCAGATGGAACTGGCCACCATGCTGGCCCACGCCCACGAGCGGCTCAACGCCCTGGGGGTGGCCGACCACGAGCAGCAGGTGGAGCGCATGCTCAAGGGCCTTGGTTTCGTGGGGGAGGACATCCATCGGCCCCTGTCCGAGCTGAGCGGTGGATGGCGCATGCGCGCCGAGCTCGCCCGCATCCTGCTGCTGCAACCCGACCTGCTGCTGCTGGACGAGCCCACCAACCACCTGGACCTGCCGGCCATCCAATGGCTGGAGGACCTGCTGCGCACCTACCCGGCCGCCCTGGTGCTCATCAGCCACGACAAGACCTTCCTGGACCGCCTCACCTCGCGCACCATCGAGGTCACCGGCGGCCAGCTCATCGACCGCAAGGTGCCCTGGAGCCAGTACGTGGAGCTGCGCAAGGTGGAGCGGGAGCAGCAGCTCGCCGCTGCCAAGGACCAGCAGAAGTACATCGAGAAGACCCAGGAGCTCATCAACAAGTACCGCGCGAAGGCCAGCAAGGCCGCCTTCGCCCAGAGCCTCATCACCAAGCTGGAGAACCTCGACCGCATCGAGGTGGAGGACGAGGACCTTCGCAAGCTGGTGGTGCGGTTCCCGCCCGCCCCGCACGCCGGCAAGCTCATCGCCGAGGTGAAGGATGTGAGCAAGGCCTACGGGCCCAAGCGCATCTTCAGCCATGCGGAGCTCACCATCGGCAAGGGCGAGCACCTGGCCCTGGTGGGAGCCAACGGCACGGGCAAGAGCACGCTGATCCGCATGGTGGTGGGCGAGGAGCCCTTCGATGGCGAGATCCGCCTGGGTCATGGGGTGGTGCTGGGCTACTACGCCCAGGACATGCCCGAGCGGCTCGAGCCCAAACGCACCGTGCTGGAGACCGCCGAGGATGCCGCCAGCGAGGAGAACCGGGCCCGCGTGCGCGCCATGCTCGGCGCCTTCCTGTTCAGCGGCGAGGACGTGGACAAGAAGGTGAAGGTGCTCAGCGGCGGCGAGCGCGCCCGCCTCGCCCTGTGCTGCATGTTGCTCCGGCCGCTGAACTTCCTGCTCCTCGACGAGCCCACGCACCACCTGGACATCCAGAGCAAGGACGTGCTGAAGGAGGCGCTCAAGAACTACGACGGCACCTTCCTGCTGGTGAGCCACGACCGCGACTTCCTGCACGGGCTCACCCACCGCATCCTGGAGCTCGATGGCGGCCGCATCCGCGACCAGCACATGGACATCCTGGAGCTGATCGAGAAGCGCAAGGCCCTGCAGGCCGCCGACATGGGCGCCAGCAGTGCCCGGACCGTCCCCGCGAAGGCCGCCGGCGCGCAGCGCAGCGATTACCATGAGCGCAAGGAGCGCGACAAGGAGCGTCGACGCGTGCAGAACCAGGTGGAGCGCGCCGAGAAGGAGCTGGCTGCCCTTGAACAGGAGGAGAAGGCCCTGCAGGCCCAAGTGATGGCCGCCGGCCTGCCCGCTGCCGAACTGGACAAGGGCTACGCCCGCCTCGGTGAGCTGGCCCAACGCATCGCCGCCGTGATGGCCGAGTGGGAGGCCGCTGCGGCCCGGCTCGATGAGCTCGACGTCGAGGCCTGAGCGCACGGCAACGAAAGATTGTTACCTTTGCGGTCCACTGCGGGGTGGAGCAGATGGTAGCTCGTCGGGCTCATAACCCGAAGGCCGCAGGTTCGAGTCCTGCCCCCGCTACAAGAGAGCCCGGTCCGACCGACCGGGCTCCTTCATTCCCGTCCGCTGTGGTCCCCATCTTCGCAGCACCATGAGCCACCGCGCCGGTTTCGTCAACATCATCGGGATGCCCAACGCGGGCAAGAGCACCCTGCTGAACGCGCTGCTCGGTGAGCCTCTGGCCATCACCAATCCCAAGGCCCAGACCACGCGCCACCGCATCCTTGGACTGGTGAACGGGCCCGACCATCAGCTGGTGATCGGTGACACGCCCGGCATCCTCGAGCCCCAGTACGGTCTGCAGGAGCGGATGATGGCCGCCGTGGATGCGGCCCTGCGCGATGCGGACCTGCTGGTCGTGCTCGTCGAGCTCCATCAGCACCCGGACCGCTCACAGGCCCTCCTGGACCGCGCCCGCCGCGCCCGCTGCCCCCTGTTGGTGCTGGTGAACAAGGTGGACCTGGGCGGCGAGGCGGAGGTGCTGCAGGCCTGCCAGCGATGGCAGGAGGCCCTGCCCGCGGCCAAGGTGGTGCCCGTATCGGCCTTGCACGGCTTCCACATCGAGGAGCTGCGGCGCCATCTGGTGGAAGCCCTTCCCGAGCACCCGCCCTACTTCCCCAAGGACGAGCTCAGCGACCGCAACATGCGCTTCTTCGTGGCCGAGCTGGTTCGCGAACGCATCCTCGCCCTCTACAAGCAGGAGGTGCCCTACAGTTGTGAGGTGGTGGTGAACAGCTACGAGGAAGGCGACACCCTCACGCGCATCCAGGCCGACATCATCGTGATGCGCGACAGCCAGAAGGCCATCCTGATCGGCGAGGGCGGACGCGCCCTGCGGCGCCTGGGCACACAGGCCCGGGAGGCGATCGAACGCTTCGTGGGCACGAAGGTCTTCCTCGACCTCAAGGTGAAGGCCGACCCCGATTGGCGGGAGGACAAGAAGAAGCTCGACCGATATGGGTACTGAAATGCACGCGCAAGGAACCGGGGGCGGTGCCCGTGTGACGTGGTGTCGCCTGGCCGCACCGCCTGGCCATCCCCGCCCGCTCACCGCCCGATCCGCGCCACACCCTCACCAATGAGCAACATCGTCGCCATCGTGGGCCGCCCCAACGTGGGCAAGAGCACCCTGTTCAACCGGCTCACCGAGCAGCAGGAGGCCATCACGGACCCCACCGCCGGAACCACGCGTGACCGGCACTATGGTCAGGTGGAATGGACCGGGACCGTGTTCAGCGTCATCGACACCGGCGGCTATGTCACCGGCAGCGAGGATGTGTTCGAGTCCGAGATCCGCCGTCAGGTCGAACTGGCCATTGAAGAGTCCGACGTGATCCTGTTCCTGGTGGACGTCCGTCAGGGCCTCACCCCCATGGACGAGGCCATCGCGGGCATGCTGCGCAAGGCGAAGAAGACCGTGCACCTGGTGGCCAACAAGGTGGACACCGGCGACAAACAGGCCGATGCGGCGGAGTTCTACGGCCTGGGCATGGGCGAGGTGCACTGCATCAGCGCCCAGAGCGGTGCGGGCACCGGTGAGCTCCTGGACACGCTCGTGGCCGGGTTCCGCAAGCCCAGTGCCGAGGCCCTGCCCGACGTGCCCAAGCTCGCCATCGTGGGCCGTCCCAACGTGGGCAAGTCATCGCTGGTGAACGCCCTGCTGGGCCGCCAGCAGAACATCGTGACCCCCGTCGCCGGCACCACGCGCGACCCCATCCACACCCGCTACACCGTGTTCGGCTTCGACGTGATGCTGCTGGACACCGCCGGCATCCGCAAGCGCCAGCGGGTGAACGAGGACATCGAGTTCTACAGCGTCATCCGTTCGGTGCGCGCCATCGAGGACAGCGATGTGTGCCTGCTCCTGGTGGATGCCACCGAAGGCGTGCAGCAGCAGGACCTTCACATCTTCTCCATCATCGCGCGCAACGGCAAGGGCGTGGTGGTGGTGGTGAACAAATGGGACCTGGTGCCCAAGGAGACCAACACCATGAAGGCCTTCGAGGCGGAGGTGCGCCAGCGCCTGGCCCCTTTCTCCGACGTGCCCGTGGTGTTCACCTCCGTGCTGGAGAAGCAGCGCATCCACAAGGTGATGGAGCTGGCCATGCAGGTGCACGCCGACCGCGACCGCAAGATCCCCACGCGGCAGCTGAACGACGTGATGCTGCCCGAGGTGGAACGCATGGGGCCGCCCATGTACAAGGGAAAGACCATCCGCATCAAGTTCATCAACCAGCTGCCCACCCCGGTACCCTCCTTCGCCTTCTACGCCAACCTGCCGCAGTACATCAAAGCGCCGTACGTGCGCTTCCTGGAGAACAAGCTGCGCCAGCACTTCCGCTTCACGGGCGTGCCCATCCGTATCTTTCTGAGGAAGAAGTGAACCGTCATGCGCCACCTTCTCATCGCCCCTTTGGTCGCGATGGGGACCGTGGCGGCCGCCCAGGATCTTCAGCTCCCCACCGGCCCGGCCGATCGGCCCGAACCCGTTGTGTGGGACCCGGCCTGGTCCCTGGACGGCGGAGGCACGGTCGTGCTCGCCGACACACTTTCCGTGCGGGTGCTGCATGTGAAACCGCAGTTCCTGAGCCTCTTCTTCGAGCGCGTGCGCGTCATCCGGTTCGCCGATGAGGCCGACATCCTCCGGCACGGCCACGTGCAGCTTCCGGAGAGCCTGGACCCTCCCATGGACAGAGGCGAGGGCGTGTGGGACCCGCGGGCGGAGAACCCCGGACCGCGTTGGATGAACATCAGGATCGACCGGGTTCAGGCCCGGGTGCTGAACCCCGATGGCACCACCCGCCCGGTGGAGATGGTGGCGCACCCCCGGCGCTGGCCCGTGAAGAACCCCACCACCGTGGAGCATGCGTCATCCGTGGTGCTCGACCTGGTCGGCATCGTCCCGGGCGATGTGGTGGAGCTGCGCTGGAAGGTGATGGTGCCGTATGATGTGAACCAGCCGGCCTCGCAGGGCTGGCGCTCGGACCCGTGGATGGACAACTGGGCACGGCTCACGAGCTGGCGGATCTTCTTCCACGACGCACTTCCGGTGCGTGACCAGCAGGTGAGCATCCGCTACCTGCGCAAGCAGGGCCTCACCTTCGCAGGCGAGCTGCCGCACATCGTCACCGAGGAGGGGGAGGCGCTGACCGCCATCTGGCGCCACACCGACCTGCCGGGTTGCATGAACGAGGTGAACGCGCGGCCGGCGGACGACCTGCCCCACATCGTGCTGCGCCTTGAGGTGGAGGACCTGCGGTACTGGGCGCGTGACCGCATCAGCGGCATGCCCGTGCAGCAGCCGCCCTGGGTGTACGTGGTGCGACGCCGCGAGTCCAACGCCCTTTGGCTGGACCGGGTCGCGCGCAAGAAGGTGCCCGACCGGCAGAACCAGCTCGTGAAGGAGTTCATCACCGCCACAACGGCCGGGCTCGGCCATGCCCCCGCCGTACGACGCATCGAAGCGCTGCACGAACGCATCGCGATGGAGTTCAGCTACGATCCCGACACCGATTGGTATGCGGACCTGCGCGGCACCAACCAGCGGATGGGCGACCAGGTGAGCGATGAGCGCCTGCGGGACATCAGCCGGCATGACCTGTACGTGAAGCTCATCGCGCAACACCGTGTGCAGCACCGAACGGCGTACGTCCTCGACCGTCGCTCCGGACGATTGTCCGCCGATCACCTGACCCCCGTGTGGGACCTCGAGCAGTTGATCGGGGTACCGGACGGTGAGGGCATGCTGTGGATGCATCCCAAGCGGAGACGGGCGGGCCTCCTGGCCAACGAGCTGCCCTTCTACTGGGCGGGCGCACGGGCCTTGCTGGTCGACGTGACGCGCCTGGCGCTGGACGGTCCACAGGCCGCGGAGTTCACCACCCTGCCCGCCGCGGATCCGGGGAACGACCGCCGGCGCATGACCCTGTCGGTGGAGGTCGACCCGGTGACCGGTTCATGCACCGCGGAGCTGCGGGTGCTATTGTCCGGGCAGTTCAGCACCGTGGGCCGGGGGGCCTGGCTGCACGATGAGCCCGACCCCGCGGTGCATCCGGGCTATGGACATCGTCCGCAGGATGCGGGGCGCTGCGCGGTGGTGCATCACCAGCCCGGTGCGCCTCGGTCCGATGCGCCGTTCGACCTGCCCCTCATGCAGCGGCTCGACCTCGGGCCCCGATTGACGCAGGACGGCGACACAGCCTGGAGCCTTGACCTGCGCGGTCTGCTGATGCACGCCACGCCGGCGCCGTTCGATGCCGCCTCTCGTGTGCTGCCCTACCATTGGGACTTCCGGCAGGTGGACGAGCTGGAGGTGACCGTTCACGCCCCGGCCGGATGGCGCCTGGTCACCGACCTCACCCCCGGCCGATGGAACTCCACCGTCGCCGCGCTCGATGTGGAATCCGTCGTCCACGAAAACACCGCCGTGATCCGCTCCGTGCTGCGGGTCGATGGCGAGCGGGAACCCGGCCCCGACCATCGCGGACTGACCGCCTTGCTCCTGGGTGCCCAGGGCATCAGTGGCGTGCTGTTCACGCTCAGCGAGGACCGGAAGGGGCCGTAAGGGCGCGCCCACTACCTTCGGCTCATGCTCCGTCGCGCCGCACCATGGTTCCTGCTCATGGCCTTGTTGGCCTTGGGCTACGCGCAGTTCGGCGCATTGGTGCGGTTCGAGCAGGAGCGTGCGGCCATCCAGCGCGCGATCAAGATCCGGCTCAAGCAGGGCGTGCCACCGGAGGAGCTCACCACCTTCACGCTCACGAAGGATCAATGGCGAGACCTGCGCTGGGTGAAGCCCGGGCGTGAGTTCCGGTTGCCCGACGGACGCATGTTCGATGTGGTGCGACGTACGGTCCGTCCGGATGGCACCACGGAGCTCCACTGCATCGCCGACCATCAGGAGGCCGCACTGTTCGCCGGCCTGAAGGAGGCCGTGGCACGGGGCCTGGACGGTCGAGCGCCGCGATCACGCGAGCGGGTCGTGCACGTGGTGCTTCACCTTGTGCGTCCGCCGGAAGGCGTGGCCCTTCCCGAACGAAGCGCCGGTCCGCAGGTCTGGCCCCAGGCACCGCACCGCATGCCGGCGGAGGGATGGCTCGCCGATCGCACACCGCCACCAGAGCGGCCTGCGCACGGCTGAGCCTCATCCATCCGGGGAGGATCGAGGTCGCTCCACAGCGCGGTGGCCCGCGCTTGTCGGGGTGCGAATTCCCCGTCACATCCGATCCCTTTCGACGACCATGACCATGAACAGGATCCTTCCGGTCCTCGTCCTTCTGCTGTGCTCCCTGACGGCCAAGGCCCAAGCGGTGCGGGTGGTGGACCAGGACGACCAACGGCCCCTAGAGGGGGTCGTCATCACCGGCAGCGACC
>JAEUSW010000305.1 GCA_016788285.1 Flavobacteriales bacterium | reverse complement strand
GCCCAGTTGCGGCTGGTGCTGATCTTCCGCCCTTCGAGGTTGAGGAACTCGTTGGCCGGCACGTTCTGCGGCAGCACGTAACCGCCGTGCAGCTTCAGCAGGATCGGGAAGATGATGGCATGGAAGACGATGTTGTCCTTGCCGATGAAGTGGACGAGCCGCGTGTCATCGGACTTCCACCATTTCTCCCAGTCGGTGTTGTTCTCCTTCGCCCAACGCTTCGTGGCGCTGATGTAGCCGATGGGCGCGTCGAGCCATACGTAGAGCACCTTGCCTTCGGCGCCGGGCAGCGGCACGGGCACGCCCCAGTCCAGGTCGCGCGTCATGGCGCGGGGACGCAGGCCGTCCTTCAGCCAGCTGTTGCACTGGCCGAGCACGCTGGCCTTCCACTCCTTGGGGTCGTGGTGTGGGGCGCCATCGAGCACGCCGGTGTTGATCCAGGTGTCGACCCATTGCTGGGCCTCGTCCATCTTCAGGTACCAGTGCTGCGTGGGCTTCAGCACGGGCTTGGCGCCGCTGAGCGTGCTGCGCGGGTCGATCAGGTCCTTGGGGCTGAGCGCGCTGCCGCACTTCTCGCACTGGTCGCCGTAGGCATCGGGGTTGCCGCAGCTGGGGCAGGTGCCCATGATATAGCGGTCGGCCAGGAACTGCTTCGCCTCCTCGTCGTAGTACTGCTGCTCCTCCTGCACGCTGAAGGCGCCGTTCTCCAGCAGCTTCAGGAAGAAGCCCTGCGAGGTCTCGCGGTGGAGCTCGCTGCTGGTGCGGTCGTAGATGTCGAAGTGGATGCCGAGGTCCTGGAAGGCCTGGCCCATCAGCGCGTGGTAGGTGTCCACGATGGCGCGGGGCGTGGTGCCCTCCTTCATCGCGCGGATGGTGATGGCCGCACCGTGCTCGTCGCTGCCGCAGATGAAGAGCACCTCCTTGCCGCGCTGGCGCAGGTTGCGCACGTAGATGTCGGCCGGCAGGTAGGCCCCGGCGACATGCCCGATATGCAAAGGCCCGTTCGCGTACGGCAGGGCGGCGGTGATGGTGTGGCGGGCAGGTTCCTTCACAGGGCGGGCTCTTCGGTTGGCGAAGGTACCGGGTATGGACAGTTGGGCGCTCCATGACCGAACGCTTTCAGCGTACGCAGTGCAACGGGATGTGCAACTTCGCGGCTTCTGGTCGGCCCCGGCAGGCCAAGTCCGCACTCCTCTCCAGCGACCCGATCAACGATGGAACGTGAAATGCTTGAGATCGAGGATCATGTCCGATGAACGACTCACGTCCCCCGGGGATCCGATTGACCACCGAGCGTATTGGGACCGAGTGGCCCGAACGAAGCAGTTCACCCATCCGCTGGATGAGGTGCTGCTGGAGGCCCATCTGAGCCGCAAGAGCAGGATCCTTGACTTCGGGTGCGGATACGGCCGCACAGTGAAGCAGTTGCTCGGATCCGGATATACGGATGTCCAAGGGTACGACACGTCCAAGGAGCTCGTGGCCCGCGGAGCCCGAGAACATGGGCTCTCGCTCGTCCATATCGATGCGCCATCCGAACTGCTGGTTCCGGATGCATCCGTGGACTGTGTGCTCCTCTTCGCTGTGCTGACCTGCATTCCATCGAACACCGAACAGCGGGCGCTCCTGGACATTTTGCGTGCGAAGCTCAAGCCGAATGGGCTCCTCTATATCAGCGACTACTACCTGCAGCGTGGAGGTCCGGAAGCGCATCGGTATCACACGCTCGATGGTGATCCCATGAACCATGGGGTCTTCCACCTGGATGAGGGAGTGACCTTCCGGCACCATATGCGGGAGTGGATCGCCGAATTGCTTCAGGGACTAACCATCCTATCCGAACGCTCGATCGAGGTCCTGACCATGAACGGGCATGCGGCTGAAGCCTTCCAAGTGCTTGCGCGGAAATGACCTTATGATCACCCACCTGTTCCGAGCTCTATCCGAATGCCAAGGGCGGGTTCTTCAGGTCTCCATCCCGAGCCGTTGATGAAGATCCGTCCAAGCCAGGCAGGCAGTTCGCCATTTCGGATACTTGGCCGCGCCTGTTGGCCTTTTCCCCGTGCCGGTGCTGATCACTCCAGCTTCAAGCCGCTGCGACGCCATGGGCTTCGCACCCACTCCCCATCCGCCAAACTGCTCGACGCAAGCCGTACCCATGACCACCAAGCCCAGCCTGCACCCCGATATCGACTCCTACCACGCCGCACAGGCCCCTGCCGACCGTGCGATCTGTGAGGCCCTTGCGAAGGTGATCATGCAGCACCTGGCCGATGCGGAGAACAAGGTCTGGCACCGCCATCCGGTCTGGTTCCTCGACGGCAACCCGATCGTGGGATACAGCAAACTGAA
>JAEUSW010000116.1 GCA_016788285.1 Flavobacteriales bacterium | reverse complement strand
TAGGCGCGCAAGGCCCAAGCTTCCTCAGGCCAAGTACTGCTGATCTCGGCCACCACGGCATCGGTGCTGCCACCATCGACCAGGGCGTTGTACGCGTAGCGCAGGTTACCGTAGGCGAGCTTGGCATCCTCCAACGAGTCCCCCAAGAGGGCCTTCTGCACGCCGGTGAGGCGACCGACCGGATAGCTACGGGCCGGGCAGCCCGGTGGGTTGTTCGAGGCGAAGGCCGTTTCCACCCAGGTCGGCGTATTGTCCAGCGGTTCCACATCCCCCAGCCCACCGTAGTGGTACATGAGCACCCCGTTCTCGCTCGTGCGTTTGAAGTCGCTCTCGTCCAGGGTACCGGTCTCCTGATCGAACTGGTTGCGGGCCGGTGTGCTCCCCGTGCCCTGGTTCAGCCTCATGGAATGAAGGGGCTGTTCCGGTAATGGGGCTGTCTCCACCATTCGATCCCAATGGTTCACCGCATTGCTGATGTTGGTGTTGCACTCGTGCTGCAGGCCGATGAAGCCCAGCCCGCCGTTCTGCACGTCGCTGCAGATGCCTTCGCCCACGAAGCCCACCTCCAGGCCACTGGCCGTGTTGCGGCGCACCACATCGTTGAAATCGCGGTTGTAGCCGACGACGATCCCTTCAGCCCCGGCCTGTGGGTTGTTGGACATGCTCAACGCATTGTCCTCGATGATGAAGCCGTGGCTCTCATGGGAGAAAACACCTCTGTGCCGACCAAGAAGCTCTTGGTCCACATCACCATTTAACAGAACGCCTCTTTCACCCAGGACGAACGTATTGCGTGTGACGCTGAACCCATGGACCGAATTGGTGTAGACCCCGATGACGTTGTTCTCGAACGCGGCCCGGTCCACCGTGAAGCTCTGTCCATTGCCGTTGGTGGCGTGGATGGCATGGTCGAGGTTGCGGAACACGCTGGGCAGCACGTCGGCGGGCGGGCAGGGGCTGCCGAGCTGCTGGAGGCTGCTGCACCCTGGCAGCACCCGGAAGCTGCTCTCGTGGCTGGTGATTCCGTGGCCCAGGTCCGCGCTTTTCGTCACCGTGCTCTGGAGATTCTCCCACGTACACTCCACGAAGTTGACCCCCTCCATGCCCCAGAGGCTCACATGGGTGTCGAAGTCCGTCCCGCCGCGGTAGTCGTTGTCCACCACAAAGTGGACCCGGTTGAAGCGGGTGCGGTTGGGCAGCCGGATGCTCGGATCGTGTGCGGCGAAGCCTTCGTACTTCATGCCCTCCACGGCCCTACGGCAGTTGCGGAAGGTGGCGTCCTGGGCGATGAGCACCCCGCCGGTGCTGCTGGTGTTGCCGGGCTCCCAGAGCCGGACACCCTCGCGGGCATGCTCGATCACCGCACCATTGCGCAGCTCCACCTGGCCTTGGTGTTCCGGCTGGGTGGCCGGGTACTGGTGTTGGCCGGTGGTTCCGTGGACCTCGATGCCACGCCAAAACTCCGCGCCGCAGATATTGGTCAGGTGGCCGCCGTCAACAATGAGGTGTCCGCCGGGTTCTACGGTTAGGCCAGCATAAGCAGGAAAATGGACCCAG
>JAEUSW010000279.1 GCA_016788285.1 Flavobacteriales bacterium | reverse complement strand
GGGGAGGAGGGACGCGAGGTGCTTGCGCAGCTCATTCGTGCCCAGGTCATGCTTCGCGACGTAGTAGCCGATCAGGCGCTTCAGGCCCGGACGGTCCTCGCGCACGGTGGCCACGGCCTGCTCCACTGCGGGGTGCTTCTCCATCGCCACTTCCACTTCACCCAGCTCGATGCGGTAGCCCCGCACCTTCACCTGGCCATCGATGCGGCCTTTGTAATCGATCTCACCGTTGGGCAGTTCCGCCGCGCGGTCTCCGGTCTTGTACATCCGACCGCCGGGGATGAACGGATCCACGAGGAAGCGCTCGGCCGTGAGGTCGTCGCGACCGATGTAGCCGGTGGCCACGCAGGCGCCGCCGAGGTAGAGCTCGCCTTCTTCGCCGGTCGGAACGGACTTCATCTGCTCATCGAGCACGTAGAGCTTCACGTGGTCGATGGCGCTGCCGATGTTCGGCAATGCGGGCCAGGTGGAAGGATCGCCTTTCAGCTCCAGCTCGCTCACCACGTGGCCTTCGGTGGGGCCGTACTGGTTGCAGAAGCGGCAGCCGGGCAGCTGCTTGAAGAGGTTCGCGATGGCGGGCGTGATCTTCAGTTGCTCACCGCTGGTGAAGACCTCCTTCAGCGTGGACGGTACTTCACCGGTGCGCTCCACGGCTTCCGCCAGGTATTGCAGCGCCACGAAGGGCACGATGATGCGGTTGATCCGCTGCGCGATGATCTTGCGCAGCAGCTGCGTGCTGTTCAGCCGGTCCTCATCGGTGATCAGCACCAGGGTGCCACCTTGGGCGAACGTGGTGAAGATCTCCTGGAAGCTCACGTCGAAACTGATCGGCGCGAACTGCAGCGTGCGATCGCCTTCGCCGCATACGCTGGCGCGCAGCTGCCACTGGATCAGGTTGGTGAGCGGCGCATGGTGCATGGCCACACCCTTGGGCCGGCCGGTGCTGCCGCTGGTGAAGAGGACGTAGAGCAGGTCCTCGGCCTTGGCCGGGCAGGGGCCTTCGAAGAGCGGTCCGTTCTCCAGGTCGATGTCCTCGATGAGCAGCACCTTGGCCGCAGTGCCTTGGAACAGATGCTGGTGCGCCTTGCTGGTGATCACCACCGGCGGCTTGGCATCCTCCAGCATGCCGGCGATGCGCTCGGCAGGATAGGAGGGGTCGATGGGGACATAGGCCGCACCGGCCTTCACGATGCCGAGCACGGAGATGATGAGCTCCGGGGACCGGTCGAGGCAGAGGCCGATCGTGGCACCTGGACCCGCACCGTGGCGGGCGATCCGTCCGGCGATCCGGGCCGCGGCCGTCCCGACCTCGCCGGCCGTGAGGGTCCGGTCTTCCGAGGCGAGCGCGGGTCGTTCGGGGTGGGCGTGGAACGCGTCGAGGATGCGGTCGATGATCGTGCGGGAGCGGTCAGTGGACATCGGTGGTCGTGTTCGGGAGGGTGCTGTATGAAGCAGGCGGTATACGTGCAGCCCTGGGTTCGAGTTCGGTCTGGCCAGAGGCCTACAGGATCAGGCGGTTAGGTGGGTTCCGTGGCGGGGTCGTCCGACCGGTGGAGCAAAGATCGGCTTTCGTCGGCCGGATCTCCCGATCCATCGAATTGGCTGGTGGATACGACTTAGCGCGTGCCAGTTTCGTCGAACTTCGCGGCGTTTTTCCCGCCCGTAGGGCGGAGATATCCACATGAGCCGGTTGAGCGCGATTCGTCGGACAGGGTCAGGCCGCAAGGCGACCTGGGACCGTCATATGCGCGCTGATCGGCTGATGGTCAGGGTCTTGTGTGTGGTCATCGGCCTATGGGCCACCATTCAGGCCAGCCCGGCCCAGACGAATGGGGAGAACCGTTCGGTCCAGCTATGGGCCACGGTGACCTCCAGCCCGGCCAGCATCACGCTGAACTGGAAGTCCCACCCGAACACTACCGGGTTCACCGTCTTCCGGAAGCTCAAAGGCGGTACCAGTTGGGGCAGCTCGATCGCCTCCCTGGGCAGCACCGTCACCCAGTTCGTCGATAACGGGGTGCAGGTCAATACCTCCTATGAGTACAAGGTGGTGCGCACCACCTCCAACCTCGGCAGCGGATATGGCTATGTGAACGCGGGTATCCAGCTCCAGATGGTCGAATCGCGCGGCAAAGTGGTGCTCGTGGTGGACAACACCTTCACCAACAGCCTGTCCGCGCAATTGACCCAGTTGCGGAACGACCTGGAGGGTGAGGGTTGGACCGTGGTGCGGCATGATGTGAGCCGCACGGCGGCCGTCACGGCGGTGAAGTCGCTGATCCAGGGGACCTATGCGGCCGACCCCACGAACGTGAAGGCCGTGCTGCTGGTGGGGCATGTTCCCGTTCCACGCAGTGGCGCGCTGGCGCCCGACGGGCATAGTGACCATTACGGGGCCTGGAGCGCCGATGCCTATTACGGGGAGATGAACGGTTCATGGACCGACAACTCCACCAACGTCACCACCGCCGCCTGGACCTTGAACCACAATGTGCCCGGCGATGGCCGCTTCGATCAGACCACGATCCCCACGACCGTGGAACTGGCCGTGGGCCGCATCGACATGAGCGACCTGCCCGACATCGGGCAGAGCGAGACCACCCTGCTGTCGAACTACCTGACCAAGCTGCACAACTGGAAGGTGAAGGCGCTCACCGCCGACCTGAAGGGGTTGGTCGACGACAACTTCACGGGGTACTCGGAGGCCTTCTCGCAGAACGGGTGGCGCGGCTTCGGTCCGCTGGTGCACCCCAACAACGTGGCCGCCGCCGACTATTTCAGCACGATGGCCACGCAGAGCCGCTTGTTCAGCTACGGTTGCGGCGGGGGCTGGTTCAACAGCTCCAATGGCGTGGGCAACACCGCGCAGTTCGGCACCACGCAGGTGAAGACGATCTTCACCTTCCTCTTCGGCAGCTACTTCGGCGATTTCGACACCCAGGACAACTTCCTGCGCGCACCGCTGGCCTCCGGGCATGCCCTCACCAGTGCATGGGCCGGGTTCCCCAACTGGTTCATCCATCACATGGGGATGGGGGAGACGATCGGCTACAGCCTCCTGCTGGCGCAGAACAACAGCACCAACCACTATGAGCCCACGAACGGGCAGACCTCACGTGTGCACATGGCCCTGATGGGCGACCCCACCCTGCGGATGCACGTGGTGGCCCCGGTGGGCCAGGTGAACTGCGCTCAAAGCAGCGGCACCACGGCAGGCATCACCTGGACGGCCTCGGCCGATGCGGTGATCGGTTACCATGTGTATCGCTACGATGCGAACGCACAGAGCTGGGTGCGCCGCACCAGCACACCGGTCACCGCCACGAGCTTCACGGACAACATCACCGGGTTGTCCGGGACCGTGCGTTACATGGTGCGGGCGCTGAAGCTGGAGGTGAGCCACAGCGGTAGTTATTACAACCTGAGCCTCGGCATCGTAGGCACCCTGAGCATCGCCGGGCAGGTGGCGGATTGCCTCGGCGTGGTGGGCGGGAGCGCGCTGCCCGGCACGGCCTGCAATGACAACAACGCGAACACCATCAACGACACGTGGACCAGCGGCTGCCAGTGCGTGGGCCAGCTGCCCGCGGATTGCCTCGGGGTGCCTGGCGGGAACGCCTTGCCGGGCACCGCATGCAACGACGGCAATGCCTGCACCACCGGGGATGTATGGACCAGCAACTGCCAGTGCGTCGGCACCCCCATCGTCTGCAACGACAACAACCCCTGCACCAACGACCAGTGCAGCAATGGCGTCTGCGTGTTCAGCGCGGTGCCCGACAGTGACGGGGACGGGATCTGCAACGCGACGGACAACTGCCCGAACACGCCGGGTCAAGTGGGCAGCGCATGCAACGACAACAACCCCTGCACCACCAACGATGCGCTGAACGCGAACTGCCAGTGCGTGGGCACGCCCAGCCCCGATAGCGATGGCGATGGCGTGTGCAACGCCCAGGACAACTGCCCGAGCACCCCGGGTCAGGTGGGCAGCGCATGCAACGACAACAACCCGTGCACCACCAACGATGTGCTGAACGCGAACTGCCAGTGCGCCGGCACGCCGCTTCCGGACAGTGATGGGGACGGCATCTGCAACGCGCAGGACAACTGCCCGAACACGCCGGGTCAGGTGGGCGGTGCGTGCAACGACGGGAACCCCCAGACCGTGAACGACGTGCTGAACGCGGCCTGCCAGTGCGTGGGCCTGCCGCTCAACCTGGACTGCCTGGGCGTGCCCAATGGCGGTGCCGTGCCAGGCACGCCGTGCAGTGATGGCAATGCCTGCACGACCGGCGATACATGGAACAGCAGCTGTCAGTGCGTGGGCGTTCCGGTGGTCTGCGACGACGGGAACCCCTGCACGAACCAACAATGCCTCGGCGGCAACTGCATCTACATCCCCATCCCGGACAGTGACGGTGACGGGCTCTGCAACGCGATCGATCCCTGCCCGGCGCTGCCCGGGGTGCCGGGAACGCCGTGCGATGACGGGGATCCGACGACCGGGGAGGATGCGATCACGGCCGATTGCGCCTGTGCGGGTCTTCCGATCGACTGCAATGGCGTCCCAGGCGGCGGTGCCGTGGTGGACCTCTGTGGTGTCTGCGGCGGAACGAACGATTGCTTCGATGTGCTGGTCTGCTACACCGCCGGCGGCACGAGCGACCCTGATGCGGAGCAGGCCGTGAACGGGAACATGTACCACGATGTCGGCCCACTGGACCTGGTGTACGACAGCGAGCCCACGCATTGGCGGGGCGACCAGCTGACCGGTATCCGGTTCGAAGGGGTCGAGGTGCCGGTGGGCGCCACCGTGGTGGCCGCGAGCCTGCAGTTCACCGCGCGCACCACGGAGAACGTCGATCCGTGTCAGCTGACGATCCGGGCCGAGGCGGTGGCCAATGCGGCCTCCATCGGGTGGACCCCGTTCGAACTGACCTCCCGCACCCCGACGGCAGCGTCCGTGGCCTGGACACCGCAGGCCTGGTCGCTGGCCGATGAGGACGGCCTTGCGCAGCGCAGCCCGGACCTCACCGCCGTGGTCCAGGAGGTGATCACCCGACCGGGATGGCAGAGCAACAACGCGATGCTGATCATGATCGAGGGCACCGGGGGACGCTCGGCATACAGCTGGAACCAGGACCCGACCAAGGCACCTCGCCTCTGCATTGCGTACGTGGAAGCGCCCCCGCCCGTGCCCGATTGCCAGGGGGTCCTGAACGGGCCTGACCTGCCGGGCACGCCTTGCGACGATGGTGATCCAGGCACCGGAGACGACAGCTGGGATGCGAACTGCATCTGTGCGGGCCAAGTGATCGACTGCCTTGGTGTGCCCGGTGGTGGTGCACTGCCCGGAACGCCCTGCGATGATGGAGAGGCGGGCACGGTGAACGACGTGTGGGACGCGATCTGCGCCTGCACGGGCGAGGTCATCGATTGTACAGGTGTCCCCGGCGGTCCCGCACTCCCGGGAACGCCCTGTGATGATGGAGCGGTCCTGACCTCGGGCGATGTGTGGGGTGCGGACTGCACCTGCGCTGGGCTCCCCACCGGTCTTGACTGCATGAACACCCCCGGAGGCCCCGCCCTGCCTGGCACCCCGTGCGACGATGGGGATCCGCTGACCGTGAACGATTCCTGGTCGGCCGGCTGTCAGTGCTCGGGTGTGCTCATCGATTGCCTGGGTGTGGCCGGAGGCCCTGCACTGCCTGGGACCTCGTGCGATGATGGCGATCCGCTCACCGGTGCGGATACCTGGGGGGTGGACTGCATCTGCGCCGGCCTTGCATTGGATTGCCTCGGTCAACCCGGAGGCAGCGCTCAGCAGGGCACGCCGTGTGATGACGGGGACCCGGACACCGGGAACGACGTGTACGACGGTTCGTGCCAGTGCGTCGGGGTCCCCTTGGATTGCCTTGGTGTGCCGGGCGGTGCGGCGATCATCGGGAGTCCGTGCGACGATGGCGACCCGGGTACCGGGGACGACACATGGACCGCGGGTTGTGACTGTGTGGGCCAGGTGATCGACTGCCTGGGCCAGGTGGGCGGCCCGGTGCTCCCGGGCTCACCCTGCGATGACGGTGATCCCGGCACGGGGGATGACGTGTACGACGCGAACTGCACCTGCGCCGGACTTCCCTTCGATTGCACCGGGCAGCCCGGCGGGAATGCGGTCCCGGGCGTTGGCTGCGACGACGGCGATGCCACCACGGGGGCTGATGTGTGGAACGTGGACTGCATCTGCGCCGGCCTTCCGCTGGACTGCGCCGGTGTGCCCGGAGGAGGTGCCGTGGCGGGCGCTCCGTGCGATGATGGCGACGCGACCACCGGCGACGACCAGTACGGACCGAACTGCATTTGTGCAGGACTTCCCTACGATTGTCAAGGTACGCCTGGTGGTGGTGCATTGCCCGGCACGGCCTGCGACGACAACGACGCTGCGACCGGCGATGACCGATGGACGACCGACTGCACCTGCCTGGGGCAGCTGCTCGATTGCGCTCAGGTGCCCGGCGGCGTGGCCTTGCCGGGCACGCCATGCGACGATGGCGATGCAGGTACGGGGAACGATACGTGGGGGACGGACTGCACCTGTGCCGGTGCGCTCATCGATTGCCAAGGCGTTCCGGGAGGCTCCGCCCTTCCCGGTTCCCCGTGTGATGATGGCGATCCGGACACCGGGGACGATCAATGGGGGGCAGGGTGCGCCTGCGCAGGGCTTCCGATCGATTGTGCGGGGTTGCCGGGCGGTACGGCCTGGCCTGGTGTGCCCTGTGACGATGGTGATGCCAACACGGGCAACGACCAATGGACCAGCGCCTGCATCTGCGTGGGCGAGGCCTACGACTGTACCGGGGTCCCCGGAGGGACCGCCTTGCCCGGGGTGGGCTGTGACGATGGTGATGAAGGCACGATCGGCGACACCTGGACCTCGGCCTGCGAGTGCATCGGCATCGCCGTGGACTGCGCCGGCGTTCCAGGTGGGGTGGCCTTCATCGACGCCTGTGGGGTCTGCGCCGGGGGGACCACGGGCGTATCGCCCGATCCGGACGACGATCTCGACGGCGTGCTCGATTGTGACGATAACTGCCCGGGCCTGCAGAACACCGCTCAGTTCGACCTGGACAATGATGGCCTGGGGGATGCCTGCGACAACTGCCCATGGGTGTTCAACCCCGGACAGGAGGACAGCGATGGCGACGGCGTCGGGGATCCCTGCGAGGTGATCTCCGTTCCCGAGCACCCCGATGGGGTCATTGGCATCCTGGTGCATCCCAACCCCACGAGCGGACAGGTCCGGTTCGACTGGGAGGGTGCGCGCCCCGACCGCGTGGTGGTGTACGACGTCCTCGGTGCCCGGGTGATGGCGCTCCCGTATACGCCTGTGGCGGACCTCTCCGCATTGGCCATGGGGACCTACGTGGTGGAGCTGCAGGATGGGCTGGGCCGCTCCATGGCCCGCGCTCGCGTGGTCCGCAATTGATCGACCTGCTGCGGACCCGGCCGATCGGCCATGCCGCCGTTCGATGATTCTATTCTTTTGAAGGTCAGTGGGTTGTGATAGACGTTGGCCGGTCGCGTCCGGCTGGGCTGAGCGCTGCGCGGCCTCCGCGAGGATGCGATCGGGCGCCGTGGCGGGTGCTGCGTGGGTCCGACGGCGGTCATGGAGGCCGCCCGGCTCATCGCTGGTGGTCTGACGCTCGTCGATATGCGATGACCGCCGGGAGGGCCATCAACGTAACCCGGGGCAGGCAGGAACCGATACAAGGGCCACCTGTAGATGGACCACCAGGCTCACGACCACGCTTCGACCCACGAGGGTTCCGGTTTGCCGACCGGAGCGGTCCGGATACAGGGCATCCTTCCAACCCTGCTCCCCGCTCATGTTCCGAACCATCGTTGCCGCCGTGGCGGCCGTGTCGATCGCCGTTAGCGGTCACGCCCAAACGGCCTCCCAGACGAGCGCCGTTCAGCTGCAGGCCGTCGTGCAGAGCAGCCCGCCGAGGATCACCCTCAGTTGGCCGGCCTTCACCAACACCACGGGCATCACCATCTACCGGAAGGCGAAGAGCGCCACCTCCTGGGGAAGTGCGATCGCCACACCGGCCGCATCGTCCACCAGTTATCAGGACAACGCGGTCACCGTCGGCACCTACTACGAGTACCGCGTGGTGCGCACCGCCAACGCCGGCACCGGGCAGGGGTACATCGCTGCGGGCATCGAGGTTCCGGCCACCGAGTACATGGGCAAGCTGGTGCTGTTGGTGGACAATACGTTCAGCACAAGCCTCAGTGCCGAGCTCGCCATCCTCGAACAGGACCTGAAGGCCGATGGATGGACGGTGCTTCGCACGGACGTCAGCCGCACCGCGACCCCGGCGAGCATCCGCGGCATCATCCAGAACGCCTACAACGCCGACCCCGCCAACGTGAAGGCCGTGTACCTGTTCGGCCATGTGCCGGTGCCGTACAGCGGCAACATCGCGCCGGATGGGCACAACGAGCACCAGGGCGCCTGGCCCTCCGACACCTATTACGCGGATGTCAACGGCAGCTGGACCGACAACTCGGTCAACATCGTCACGAGCCAGCGGGTGGAGAACCGCAATATCCCGGGGGACGGGAAGTTCGACCAGAGCGACCTTCCCAATGCCGCGGAACTGCAGGTCGGCCGGGTCGACCTGTACGACCTGCCCGCCTTCAGCCAGACGGAGACCGATCTGTTGCGCGCCTATCTCAACAAGGCGCATGACTTCAAGGTGAAGGGCTTCACCCCGCAGGTGCGGGGCATCGTGTTCGACAACTTCCAGTACACCGGTTACCCCTTTGCCGCCGGGGGCATCCGCTCCATCGCGCCGCTGGTGGGCACGGCCAACGTGACCTTCCCGAACCAGAACGGGTCCCCCTTCTACACGCTGGTCAACAACCAGAGCTACCTGTGGACCTACAGCTGTGGCGGTGGTCTGCAGCAAACGGTGAACGGCGTGCTCACCTACAACGGGGCGAACAATGTCGCCACCACCCAGAACCTGGCCGCCAGTCAGTTCGACGGGGTCTTCAACCTCTCGTTCGGCAGCTACTTCGGTGATTGGGACAACAAGAACAACTTCCTCCGCGCCTTCCTGGCCAGTGGCAAGGCCCTCAGCAACTGCTGGTCGGCCATCCCGCACTTCGCCTTCCACCACATGGGTCTGGGCGACAACATCGGGTACAGCGGCCTGGCCACCATGAACAACACCACCAGTTTGTACGCGCCGATGCACGGAGGCTGGCAGGGGAGCATCGGCAAGTCACATCTCGCGCTCATGGGCGATCCCTCGCTCCGCATGACGATGGTGGCGCCACCGACCAACCTACAGGTGAGCAATGCGGGAGGCAACGCCAACTTCTCATGGACGGCCTCATCGGAAACCGTCCTCGGCTACTACATCTACGCCTTCGACCCCGGCACCGGGGCCGTGTCGCGCGTGGTCCCCGGGTTGGTGACGGGCACCTCGTACACCAGCCCGACGGTGCCTTTCATTGCCGGCCGCCAGTACATGGTGCGCGCGGTGAAGCTGCAGACCTCGGCCAGCGGGAGCTATTTCAACCTGAGCCTTGGTTCCATCGCCACCGCCGCCGGAACACCGCAGCCCGATTGCCTGGGCGTTCCAGGCGGTGCTTCCGTTCCGGGGTCGACCTGCAATGACAACAACCCGTGCACGACGAACGATTCGTGGAATGCAAGCTGCCAGTGCGTGGGCACGGCGAGCCCGGACAGCGACGGGGACGGGATCTGCAACGCGACGGACAACTGCCCGAACACACCGGGTCAGGTGGGCAGCGCGTGCAACGACAACAACCCCTGCACGACGAACGATGTGCTGAACGCGAGCTGCCAGTGCGCGGGCACGGCGAGTCCGGACAGCGATGGGGACGGGATCTGCAACGCGACGGACAACTGCCCGAACACACCGGGTCAGGTGGGCAGCGCGTGCAACGACAATAATGCGTGCACGACGAACGATGTGCTGAACGCGAGCTGCCAGTGCGTGGGCACGGCGAGCCCGGACAGCGACGGGGATGGGATCTGCAACGCGACGGACAACTGCCCGAACACACCGGGTCAGGTGGGCAGCGCGTGCAACGACAACGATCCGAACACGATCAACGACGTGGTGACCGCGAACTGCGTATGCGCGGGCACCCCGGTGACGCTGGACTGCATGGGCGTGCCCAATGGCACAGCGCTTCCGGGCACAGCCTGCGATGATGGCAACGCCAATACGGGCAACGACACCTACGATGCCAACTGTAACTGCGTCGGTCAACTGATCGACTGCCTGGGTGTGCCGGGCGGCAGCGCGCTGGCGGGCACGGCCTGCAACGACGGCAATGCCAACACGGGCAACGACACCTGGAGCGCCAACTGCACCTGCGTGGGTCAGCTGATCGACTGCCTGGGTGTGCCGAACGGCACAGCGCTTCCGGGCACGGCCTGCAACGACAACAACGCGAATACGATCAACGACACCTGGGGTGCGAACTGCGTGTGCGCGGGCACCCTGGTGACGCTGGACTGCCTGGGCGTGCCGAACGGTACGGCGCTTCCGGGCACGGCTTGCAACGACAACAACGCGAACACGATCAACGACACCTGGGGTGCGAACTGTGTGTGCGCGGGCACCC
>JAEUSW010000048.1 GCA_016788285.1 Flavobacteriales bacterium | reverse complement strand
TGCCGACCTGAACGGCGACGGCTTGGCGGACCTGATGCAATGCAGCGGCATGGACCTCGCCGGTTGGTACCCCAACACGGGCACCGGCACCTTTGTCCCACGACAGCGCTTCTGCCAGACCATGGGCGGGGCCTACGACCTGAGCGCCGGCGACATCGACCTGGACGGCGACAAGGACCTGGTGACCGCCAGCTACCACGGGGACTGGATCTGCTGGTACCCCAACAACGGCGATGGCACCTTCGCCGGGCAACGCGTGGTGACCCAACACGCCAACGCCGTGTCCGTGAGCCGCCTCGCCGACCTGGACGCCGACGGCCTCCTGGACATCATCACCAACAAGGCCGACCGCGCCATCCTGTGGAACGTCGCGGGCGGAAGCTCCTGGACGCCGGACACCCTGCCGGGCCTGGGGGTGAGCCGCGCCGAGGTGGACCTCGATGGAGACGGCGACCTCGATCTCATCGGCACGGACCAATGGTTCGAGAACGACGGCTCCGGATCGTTCTCTCCGCACACCGAACCCTTGCTGGTGGGCGGGGAGGTGCGTACAGCGGACATGAACGGCGATGGGGTCATGGACCTGGTGATCCTCACCGCCTCGGGCTTCTCCACCTTGATCAGCGATGGGGCCGGCGGCTTCTCCGCCATCAGCACCCCTGCGCTCGCCTATGCGAAGTTCGCCTTGGGCGACCTGGACAGTGACGGCGATCCCGATGCGGCGGTCATCATCGCCGGCATCCAGATACACGGGTTCTATAATGACGGCACCGGGGCCCTGGTCAACGGAACGCTCCTGTTCAACGGAGTGACCGCCCCGCAGCCACGCGCCATCCTGATGCGCGACGTGAACGGCGATGCCATCGCCGATGTGCTGTGGGCCATGAGCAATGGCTACACCCATCAGACCTATTACAACCTGGGTGTCGGCGATGGCACCATCGGCGGGGCCAGCTTGATCGACCCCACGGCCGAGAGCGCTGCAGCGATGGTGTACGAGGACATCAACAACGATGTGGTGCCCGACCTGATCACGGCGCGCTTCCGTACGATCAGCTGGCAGGAGAACCTCTTCTTCAACGCCTTCCGCCTGCGCGGCTCCGTGTTCATGGACTACGACGTGGATGCCCAGCTGGACAGCACCGACCAGAAGATCCCCTTCCGCCTGGTGCGCACCGACGCCAACCCAGTGCTGGTGTGGACCAACAGCGCAGGCGACTACGACCTGCCCGCCGATACCGGCACCTGGAACGTGTGGCATACGCCGCCGGCCCTGTACACGGTGACCAACGATCCCGACACCCTGCAGGCCTCCCTCACGGTGCAACAACCCATCGCCACGGGGCTCGACATCGGCCTGGCACCTGCCATCCAGGACACGCTTTCCTTCATCACGCTGACGCAAAGCGGTGTGCTGCGCTGCGACGATCAGGTGGTGTTGTGGCTCACCCTGCGCAACAACGGCACCTTCATTCCCGAGGGCATCCAGGTGGATGTCGTGGTGCATCCGGACATGACCATCGACGGCGCCTACCCCACACCGGACTCCATCGTGGGCCACCACATCCACTGGCACATCGACAGCCTCGGCTGGTTCCAGGAGTTCCAGGCCACCATCCTGCTCACGGTGGGACCCGTGGGCTCCACGGCCGGATACGGCTACACCATCACCGCCGCGAACCAGCCCATCATCTTCCAGCAGCCGCCGTTCCAGACCACGGTCTCCTGCGCCTACGACCCCAACGACAAGCTGGTGACCCCGCAGGGCTTCGGCCCGGCCGGCGCGGTGGCCATCGACCAGGAATGGCTGGAGTACACCGTCCGCTTCCAGAACACCGGCACCGATACCGCCTTCACGGTGCAGCTGCTGGACACGCTGGACGCCGACCTCGATCCTGCGAGCATGGAGGTGCTGGCCGCCTCGCACGACCTCACGCTGATCCAGGTGGACGCCCAGCAGGTGGCCACGTTCCGCTTCGAGCGCATCCTGCTTCC
>JAEUSW010000321.1 GCA_016788285.1 Flavobacteriales bacterium | reverse complement strand
ACCTTGACCGCCACGTCCACGGAAGTGTGCCTGGAGAACGGTGTGGCCACGGTGACCGCCTCGGCCAACGGGGATGCCAACGTCCCGGCCGGTTACCAGACGGTGTACGTGCTGACGCAAGGTGCCGGTCTGACCATCGTGAACGCGGGTCCGAACCCGAGCTTCGATGTCACCGCTGACGGCCAGTACACGATCCACACGCTGGTGTACGACCCCGCGACGCTCGACCTGAGCATCGTGCAACTGGGCGTGACCACCGGCTTTGATGTGAACGGCCTGCTGGTGCAGGGCGGTGGCAGCATCTGCGCCAGCCTGGACGTGCCGGGCGCGCAGTTCAACGTCACCACCTGCACGGACGAGTGCCTGGCGAACGCCGGCACCATCGCTCCGCAGGACTTCATCGTGTGCCGCACGGGTGGCAACGCCACGCTCGTGGGCCTGCCCGGTGGCAACGCGGTGGTGCCGACCGGATACCAGACGCTGTACGTGCTGACGCGCGGCTTCGGCCTCACGATCCAGCAGGTGAGCGCCACGCCGGTGTTCACCGTGCAGCAGCTGGGCCTCTACCGCATCCACACGCTGGTGTACGACCCGGCCACGCTGGACCTCTCCATCGTGCAGTTCGGCGTCACCACCGGCTTTGATGTGAACGGCCTGCTGATCCAGGGCGGCGGTAGCATCTGCGCCAGCCTGGATGTCACGGGTGCCCCGCACCTGGTGGTGGGTCCCTTCCTCTGCGCCATCCTGAACGGCGTGTTCGGCGTGGACCAGGACGGCACCCAGTCGCTGGTGCTGAGCGACGGCCGTGTGCTGGATGAGGAATTGGTGAAGGCCATCGAGCAGGACATGCCGCTGGCCGAATTGAACCTGTGGCCGAACCCGGCCCGCGATGTGCTCAACATCGAGCTGACCGCCTACGCGGAGGCCCGCATCGAGATGAGCGTGATCAACATCCTGGGCCAGGAGGCCATCCCTGCGCTGGCGGTGAACGCCGGCAAGGGTGAGACCCGGACCACGGTCGATGTGGCCGGTCTCGTGCCCGGCCAATACATCCTGCGCCTGACGATCGGCGATGGGGTCATCACGCAGCGGTTCACGAAAGTGGACTGATCACGAGGTCCGGTGAAGGCGGGGCCCGGGTGGATCCGACGAAAGTCGGTGAAACCCGGGCCTCGCTGATTTTCCGATGTTGCAGTTCCATGACCCGGCACCCCGCATTCCCCTTGTTCCTCCCTGTGCGGCAGCAGTTGCTTTGCACCCCCGAACCCCAGCCATGCGTTCCTCACTCCTCCTTGCCTTCGTCGTCCTGCTCACCGGCCTGCGCGCCCAGACCCCCGTCACCGTCAGCATCGCACCGGGCTATGCCGACCAGGTGTGGTACAGCCTGCAGAACGGCGTGGTGGGCACCGCCCCGGTGAACAACTGGGACCTGGCCTTCGAGATCCAAGGGTTCACGGCGAGCGTGCTGGTGAACACCCAGAAGGCCGGTGTGGAGGTGGTGAAGAGCCCCTTCAGCATCGCTCAATGGAGCAGTGTGGACACCACCGGGCTCTCCACCTGGCCGCGTGCCCACAATGCCGACACCAGCTGGAGCTTCGGTGCGCTCAACCAGGGCCCTTTCGCCGATGAGTTCGACCTGGGCTGGGGTAACTACAACATGATCACCCACGTGGTGGCCGGCGACACCATCTTCCTGGTCCGGCTCGGCTCGGGCACCTGGCGCAAGCTGCGCATCGACGGGCTCGCCACGGGCACCTACACCTTCACCCACGCCAACATCGACGGCAGCGATGAGCTCACCGGCCAGATCAACAAGGCCGCCTACAGCACGAAGAACTTCGCTTACTGGGACCTGGAGACCCATGCGGCGGTGGATCGTGAGCCCGCCAACGATTCGTGGGACCTCACCTTCGTGAAGTACGTGTCCTTCATCCCCCAGCCCTACGGGGTCACCGGCGTGCTGCAGAACAAGGGCATCGAGGCCGCCCGTGTGTCGGGCGTGCCTCCGTCCGACGCCGACTGGACCACCGCCGCGTACAACCCGCACATCAACACCATCGGCTTCGACTGGAAGCGCTTCGACATGCAGACCTTCCAGTGGGTGATCGAGGATTCGCTCAGCTATTTCGTCAAGGACCAGGTGGGCGGGGTGTGGCATCTGGTCTTCACCGGTTTCGGTGGAAGCACCTCCGGCACGGTGGACTTCACCCAGGGGCTCGTGAGCGCCACCGGCCTGGCGGAGAACGATCGTACCCCGGAGCTGCGCACCTGGCCCAACCCCTCGCTCGATGGCCGTGTGACCATCGACGCGGGTGACGTGCGGGTGCTCGGTCTGGACGTGTTGGACGCTGCCGGGCGGGTCGTGCGTTCCGGTGATGCCGTGAACCTGTCGCCCTTCACCCTCGACCTCCAGGGCCTTGGAGCGGGGATGTACTCCCTTCGCCTGGCCACGGACCGCGGCACGGCCGTGGCCCGGGTGCTGCTGCGCTGATCCACTCCTGACGCGCCCGTGACCGTGCGCCCGCGCGCGCGTGCGGTCCTTTGCGGAGCTTTTCCCGATGCGTGCCGTCAGTCCCTTCCTCCTCGCGGTCGCCGTCGTGCCGTCCGTGCTCTCCGCCCAGGTGCGCCTGCAGTGCAGCGCGGAGAACGGTGCGCCGGTGCCCTTCGCGAGCGTGACGTGGCGGCAGCAGGGCGAGGCCATCACGGGGCAGACCGATGACACGGGCGCGCTGACCGTGCCGGCGGATCCCGCCCGGCCCCTGGTCCTGAGCGTGCGGATGATGGGCTTCGACCTCCTCGAGGACACGCTGCTCGGTGCAGGTCCCCATACGCTGCGCCTCAGCCCGTCCTCGATCAACATGCCCGAGCTGGTGGTCACCGGACAGTACGGGGCCAGCATCGCGGAGAACGCCGTGCATCGTGTGCGTGTGATCGATCGCGGCCGGCTGGACCGCATGGCCGCCAACAGCCTTGGTGACGCCCTGCGCAATGAGCTCACCGTTCGATTGGGTCAGGACAACATCCTCGGCACCGCCGTGAGCATGCAGGGCCTGGGGGGCGAGAACGTGAAGGTGCTGGTGGACGGGGTGCCCGTGATCGGGCGACAGGACGGGAACCTCGACCTCGCGCAGCTCGACCTCACGGGCATCGAGCGGGTGGAAGTGGTGGAAGGGCCCTTGAGCGTGAACTATGGCACCAATGCCCTGGCCGGCACCATCAACCTCATCACCCGCAAGCGCTCCAACGACCCCGCCTCGGCCAGGGCCTCCGCCTACGCCGAGCACATCGGCCGCCTCAACCTCACGGGCACGGCCACCGCACGCCTTGGTCGCCACGACCTGGTGCTCACCGGCGGCCGCAATGCCTTCGCCGGCTGGGACCCGGCCACCGGCGGCTGGTACGATCCCACCCCGACCCTGGCCGACAGCACGCGCCACCAGCAGTGGAAACCGCGTGAGCAGCTCTTCGCGCGCCTCAACCACCGCTGGCGTGGCGACCGCTGGGACCTGGGCTACAAGGGCGAGGTGTTCCAGGACCGCATCACCAACCGGGGCAGGCCCCGGGCGCCGTACCACGAGACCGCCTTCGATGAGCAGTACCTCACGCACCGGCTGGACAACGCGGTCTTTGCCGAGGGGCGCCTCGAACGCGGCCGCCGGCTCAGCGCCCTGCTGGCACACCAGCGCTACCGCCGCATCCGCAACACGTGGTTCCGCGACCTCACCGACCTCAGCGAGCAGCTGGTGACCACACCCGGGACACAGGACACCTCACGCTTCACCCTCACCAACCTGCGCGCCACCTGGGCCTCGGCGCCGGACAGCGCGTGGCTCACCTGGGAGGTGGGCACCGACCTCAACCACGAGACCGGCATCGGTGACCGCATGGCCGGTGATGGCGAGACCATTAGCGACCTGGCCGCCTTCGCCAGCATGGAGCTGCGTCCCTGGAGCCGGCTGACGCTGCGCCCGGGGTTGCGCTATGCCTACAACACGCGCTATGAGGCCCCGCTGATCCCGTCGTTGAACCTGCGCTGGGCACCGGTGCCCTCGCTCATCGTGCGTGCCGCCTATGCCCGTGGTTTCCGCGCGCCCTCCCTGAAGGAGCTCCACCTCTTCTTCGTGGACGTCAACCACGACATCGTGGGCAACCCGGACCTGCGACCCGAGCGCGCGCACCACGGCAGCGCCGGCCTCACCTACCGGGCACAGCGGGAGCAGGGCACGTGGACCGCCGAGCTGACGGGTTTCTACAACGACGTGGCCGACCTCATCAGCCTCGCCCAGGTGAGCGGGACGCGGTACACCTATGTCAACATCGGTCAGATGCGCACCTATGGCGGCACGCTGGGCATCGGTCGGGACGACGGTCGCTGGGCCCTCTCCGCCGGGGCCTCCATCACCGGGCGCGAGGACGCCGTTTCCCCTTCCGCCCTGTGGAGCCCGGAGGCCCGTGCCTCGGCCACCTGGACCCAACGCCGCCTGGGCCTCACCGCCTCGCTCTTCTACAAGTACCAGGGCGAGCTGGCCAACTACATCACCGATGCCGAAGGGGGCGTGAGCCGCGGCACCATCAGCGCCTATCACCTGGCGGACGCCACCCTCACCAAGACCTTTCTCGACCGGCGCCTGGGCCTCACGGTGGGCTGCAAGGACCTGTTCGATGTGCGCGACCTCGCGGCCACCATGGCGGAGGGCGCGCATTCCGCAGGGGCCAGCGCCGTGCCGATGACCACGGGGCGCACCTGGTTCCTGCGCCTTGATGTAGAACTGCGCAAGCGATCCTGATCATGCGTGCCACCGCTCTGTTCCCGCTCTCCATCCTGCTCCTCAGCGGCTGCCTCAAGGAGGAACTGCCCGTGCCCGCCCGCCCGCGCGGGGAGGCCGCCCAAGTGCAGCTGTGCATGGGCAGCGGTTACCAGGACCAGCTCTGGGTGGACGTGTCCTCGCGCAGCGTGGTGCGGAGCAATCCGAAGACCGCCTGGGACCTGGCCTTCGAGAGCGGCCCGGACGCATGGCGGGTGTGGCTCAACGGAAGCCGGTTGATGACCGCCTGGTCGATCGGTGCGGGCGACATCACCACCTCGGTCGATACCGCCGGCATGGCGCACGGCCGCCGCATCGATGCCCCGAGCGGGCATCCGGACAGCACGGCGATCGGTGATTGGCGAGGGGCCCAGGACATCCACCTCATCGATCTCGGCTACAATGCCTTCGGCGCCCACCTGGGCGTGCGCAAGCTGCAGCTCGTGGAGGTCACCGCCACGGCCTACGTGTTCCGCACGGCCGCGCTGGATGGTTCCGCGGTCCAGGAGCACACGCTGGCCAAATCCGGCGCCTCCGCCTGCACCATGTTCAGCTTCGCCTCGGGGCCCGTGGACGTGGAGCCGTCCACCGGGAGCTGGGACATGGTCTTCACGCAGTACACGCACCAGTTCCACGAGCCGTTCATCCCCTACATCGTCACGGGTGTGCTCACACCGCCCGGGGTCCGTGTGGCGCGCATCACCGCCGCCGACATGGCCGCGGTGACCCTGGCCGATACGATGCAGCATCCGTTCAGCACCGCGCGGGATGCCATCGGGTTCGATTGGAAGACCTATTCGTTCGACGAGGGCGCCTACACCGTGGACCCCACCATCGTGTACATCATCCACGACGCGCAGGGCCTGTTCCACAAGCTTCACTTCCTGGACTTCTACGACGACCTGGGCACCGTGGGCTGCCCCACCTGGGAGGTGCAGGAGCTCTAGCGCGTCTACATCTCCATGCCGCCACCATCGGGATTGTCCCGCTGCGGCCGGCGTCGGAAGAGCGAACTGTTCTGCTCGCCGAACTTCCAGGTGAGGGTGAAACGCACGAAGCGCATCTCGCGCCGGCGGTAGCTCTCCTGTTCGAAGAAGGCCGTCTCCACCGTGTTGCCCCAGCGCCGGGTGAAGAACACGTCGTTCACCGACACCACCGCGTTCCACCGCCGGGTGATGTCCTTGCCCACGGACAGGTCCACCCCGTATTGCTCCAGCGTGCGGCCCTGCGGCTGCACGCGCGGTCCCTCGTATTCGCCGTTCACCTGCACGGACCAGTCCTTGGGCAAGCGGTAGTTCACCAGCAGCTTGGCGTTCCACAGGAAGCCCTGGTTCCGTTCGCCGCCATCCGCGTCGGACAGCGCCACATCCAGGTATTGCGCCGTACCGCTGAGCGTGAGCTGCAGACCCTGCACCGGTTCCATCTTCAGCACGTTCTCCCAACCGGCCGTGACGCTGTGGCTGCCGTTCACGAAGGTGTTGAGCAGCACCGTGCTGTCCGTGGCCAGCGGTGTGCTGTAGCCGGTGATCACGTCCTCGGTGTAGCGGCCGAAGGCGCTGGTGAGCCAGCTGGCCTTGCCCTTCCAGAAGGGCAGCAGGTGGTTCACCTCGGCCAGGTTGTTCATCTCAGGGGCAAGCCCCGGGTTGCCGATGCGGACGTTGCGGGCGTCGCTGAACATGATGAAGGGCATGATCTGCCAGAAACGCGGCCGGTCGATCTTGCGCGAGAAGTTCACCTGCAGTTCGCGCAGGGAGCCGGGCCAGCGGTGCACCAGGTACACCGCGGGGAACAACGCCTTCAACAGGTCCTGCCCGCCATCGGGGTACTTGTAGCTGAACACCTGGTCCTTGCCGATCAGCTCCGTCTCGAACCAGGTCTGCTCGAACCGCAGCCCGGCCTGCAGGCTCCAGCGCTCGGTGAGCGTGCGCGTCCAGTTCACGTAGGCCGCGTTGATCAGGTCGGTGATGCGGTAGTCGTTCGTGAGCGCACTGTCGAGCTCGCCCGCGGGCGCCTGTGGCGTCGTCAACAGCACGTCCAGCCAGGTGCGGTCCCACTTCAGGTTGCTCTTCACCCCGTACTCCAGCTTGCTGCGTTCGCTCAGCGGATCCACCAGGTCGAACTGGAAGGTCCATTGGTC
>JAEUSW010000313.1 GCA_016788285.1 Flavobacteriales bacterium | reverse complement strand
GGCTGGATGCCGGCACCGAAGTGGGCGCCCAGGTGATCGGTCGCTTGCTGAACACCGATCTGCAACCGGTGGCGAGCACCGACACGTTCCACATCACCGATGCGGACGTTCAGGCGGGCCTGTCCTGGGCCTGGACCTACGTGCCGTTCGATGCGCCGGTGCCGGTGGATGGAGGTACGGATCTGCTGGCGGTGGTGGAACAGGTCCCGGACAGTGGCCTGATGCGGATCGCCTTGGGTGGTGAGGTGCGCCCTGGAACGGCCGTGGTGCACGAGCTGAACGCCCTGGACTGGAGCTACCCCCTGCGTGCGCCGTTGGTGCGCCTGCACCTCGGCCCGGTGGCGGTGGCGGTGGCCGAGCCCTCGGTGCGTCCCGAACTGATCCTCCGGCAGGAAGGCACGCAGCTCCTCGTCGGGGCCCCGTGGCCCATCCGAGGGGTTCGGATGCTTGATGCGGCGGGCCGGACCGTGCTGGCGGAGGGCCCCTCCGGAACGACGTCCTCGCTGCATGTGGGGAACCTGGCCACGGGCGCCTACCTGCTCGTGGTGGAAGGAGCGCAGGCCCGGGCCATGGGACGGTTCGTGAGCACCCGTTGACCGTGGTGCGGAACGTGGGCCCAGCGGTTGGACCGATCTGAGGAACGGGGCGCTCGTGGAAACAGCGGGATGGCTACCTTGGGCGTCCTTAATCCAAGGAACAACCCTTCAACCGATGGTCACTCGATACACGACAGCCCTTTCGCTCATGGGCCTTGCCACACTGGCAAGCGCCCAGTGGGTCCGCAACACGCCGGCCCGCAGCAACTTTGTTCCTACTAAAGCTACTCCACTTCGCGCCCAGCCCATTGATCAAGGCCAGGCGAAGGCTGGCGGCGATGCGGTCTTCAACGAGGATTTCGCCAACGGCCTGGCCGGGAACAACGGCGTGGGCGCTTGGACCGTTAGCGGCGCCGATGGCGCGTTGTGGCAAGCTGACACGGATGGACCCAACGGCGACTTCAGCGATCCATCTGAAGTGATCACGAGCCCTACGGCTGCGAATGGTTTCTTGATTTTTGACAGCAACTTGAGCAATCCAGGCGGCAGCACCACGAATCGCATCGGGGCCGTAGAAAGCCCCGTGTTGGACCTCAGCGCCACCCCGAACGTGCATATTGAGTTCGAATCAAAACTCAGGTGGTGTTGCACGGCGACGCCGACGCACTGGCTCGAAGTGAGCACCGATGGTGGTTCGACCTGGCCGACCCGATTCAATCTCTCCTCGAATGCCCGCATTAATGAGGACATTCATGTGAACGAGGATATTGGAACCCACAGGCACCGGATCAACCTGAGCAACGCCATCGCTGCCGATCCGGCCACTGTGAGGATAAGGTTCAACCACGAATGCTACGACTGCCCTACCGGGGCGTTTGTGAGCCATTACCATTGGCAGATCGATGACCTCAGCATCCTGGAGAGCTACCAGACCGATGTCGCGCTGGTCAAGACGCTATATGACAAATACCCCGATGATGGAGATGCTGACCTCGAGTATTCGGTCTACCCCTTCAGCCAGCTCCGCGAACTCAACATGCGCGCACACATTCGCAATGGCGCTTACGTGGACGCGACTAACGTAACGCTGAACGTTCAGGTCAGCGGAGGCGGCGGCCAGGTGTTCAGTCAGGACGGCACGATCGCGCTGCTTCCGGCGAACACGCTCGACAGCATCACCGTTAATGGATACACACCTGCCGCCGCTCCGGACGACCTTATGGTGAACTTCACGCTGAGCACGGATGGAACGGATAGTTTGGATTCAGACAATACGAATTCGAAGGAGTTCTCGGTTCACCCTCACTGGTACGCCCTTGATGATGGTTCCATGGACGGCCGCCAACGGAATGGCGGCGATCCTTACCTCATGGGCAATGCTTTCTGGATCGAGAACGATGCGATGCTCTATGCGATCGACGTGTGTGTCGCGAACGGCTCGACCAGCGTTCCTGGCACCGCGCTCGGTGCGACGGTGGGTGGTCAGCTGTTGGACACGAACCTAGATCTGGTGGAGTTGGCCGAACCGATCGAGATCACGGCCAGCAACCAGATCACGGGGCTCGGTCAAGCACGTTGGATTAGTCTCGTGTTCCAGAATCCTGTTCAGTTGATCGGTGGCAGCTCGTATGTGGCTGCTCTGGAGCATTTCGGTGGCCCTGAAGTGACCACCGCCACGAGCGGCTGGAGCGTACCACAGGTATCCTTCATCTTCGACAATGGCACGTGGTTCTGGCAAGAAGAAACGCCCATGGTCCGGATGAACTTCGACCCCTCCGTAAGCATCACCGAAGCTGACCGCGTGGGCGGTGTGGGCCTGGGCCAGAACCTGCCGAACCCGGCCGATGAGCGCACGTCGGTGACCTTCGAGCTGAAGGAGGCCAGCGCCACCACCCTCGAGGTGCGCGACCTCAGCGGCAAGGTGGTCCGCTTGGACAACCTCGGCAACCGCGGTGCCGGATCGCACCGGGTGACGATCAACACCGCCGACCTCACCGAAGGCGTGTACTTCTACACCCTCACCGCCGCCGGGCAGCGCCTGAGCAAGCGGATGGTGGTGGTGCACTGATCGAGGACGGAACGCGTGGAAGCCCGACCGGATGGTCGGGCTTCCGCTTTTCTGGACGGAACGTTCGACAACGATCCCGGCCCATGGAGGGGAGCGCCCAAGTACCTTGGCTCAACAACGAACCTACCCCGACCATGAACCGAACCCTACTCGCGCTGATCGCCATGGCGGCCGCCCATGGCCCACTGACCGCGCAGCAGCTGCGCAGTGTGCCGGCGCACCCGGAGCACAAGCACCACGGTCCTTCGATCGCCCCGGCCACCGGCCCGGCGGTCAATCCCAAAGGCTCCGCGTTCTACAGTGAACCGTTCGACAACGACCTCAACGGATGGACCGTGGTGAGCGGCATCGGCAACCTGGATTGGGCCTGGACCAACAGCGGGCCCGGCCCCACCTCGAGCACCTATCCCGTTCCCGCGTTGAACACCAGCACGCCGAGCGGATGGGTGATCATCGACGATGACTACCTGGGCACACCGGGGCAACAGGCCGAGAGCAGCCTGGTGAGCCCGGTGATCGACCTCAGCGCGGCACCGACCAACCTGAAGGTGGAGTTCGACCAGTACTTCCAGGAGTTCTCGGACCCCGACGTGGAAACGTGGGTCGGGGTGAGCACCGACGGAGGCACCACCTGGGATGAGATCCTCATCAACGAAGGCGTGGGCCGCGACGGGCGCCCGAACCCGGAAGTGATGGACGTGGACATCAGTGCCTGGGTGGCGGCCGACCCGTCCAATGTGCAGCTTCGGTTCCGGTACCTGGCCACGTGGGACTACGGCTGGCAGTTGGACAACATCGCCATCCGCGAGCTGCCGAACAACGACATGGCGCTGGTCTCCTTCGCCAAGACGGATTTCGACTTCGACCTCACGGGCGTGGCGAACATGGACTACAGCATCTATCCGCTGTCCCAGCTCAGGCCCATGCAGATGTCGGGCCTGCTGAAGAACAAGGGGTATCTGGCACAGACCGGTGTGTCGATCACCTCCACGGTGACCGAGCCGGGCGGAGCGAACGAAGTGCTCACGGGAGGTGGTCTGACCTTCGCCCCCGGAGAGACCGTGGCCGTGCCGGTCACGGGCTACACGCCGCCGAGCACGGTGGGGGTCTACACCCTGGACCATGCCGTGAGCCAGAACGAAACGGACGAAGTGCCCGCGAACAACACCGGTTCGGACCAGTTCGCCGTCAGCACCACGACCTGGGCGCATGATGATGGGGCCGTCGAGTCCTTCATCCTGCAGGGTCCGGACTTCGCCGGAGAGCAGTTCGGGGTGGGGAACCGCTTCGACCTCGTGGCGGACGCCCAGTTGGTGGCCGTGCAGGTGGCGATCCACGACACCACGGAAGCGGGCACCCTCATCGCAGGGGAGATCTATGATGCGGACGACAACCTCCTTGACCAGACCACCGACCACGAGATCGTGGCCTCCGAGCTGAACACGGTCGGCGGCAGCACCTTCATCACCCTGACGTTCGATGCACCGATCGACCTCTTCGCCGGCAATGCCTACCTGGTGATGGCGCATTACTTCGGAGGCCCCGAGGTCGTGGGCTTCGCCAGCAGCGGGGCCAGCGCCGCGCAGGTGAGCATCGTGCACTACCCGGACGATCCGCAGGGCAACTTCTTCTACTACGTCACGCGGACGCCGATGGTGCGCGCGATCCTGTCCGGCCCCATCGGCATCGATGAGGAGGGCGGGCCCTTGGCCCGTGCCCCGCTGGCCTGGCCGAACCCCGCCACCGAACAGACCCGCCTCGGCTTCGAGCTGCGGGAGGCCGCGCCCGTCCGCTTCGAGCTGCACGCGGCGACCGGCGAGCTCGTCCAAAGCGCCGATCTCGGCCGGATGAGCGCGGGTGAACAACAGCATGCCATCGACGTGAGCGACCTGTCGCAGGGCCTGTACACGTGGACCCTGCTGATCGATGGACGCCGGTTCAACGGCCGGATGGCCGTGCAGCGTTGAGCGCCGAACGACCGATGCGAAGGCCCTGCTCCGGCGGGGCCTTCGTGCGTTCAGGCCGGTCCGAGCAGGCCTTTGCGCGCCTGCCGCATCAGTTCGCTGGCGAACACGAAGGCCTTCAGTTCCTCGTTGTCCGAGGCGAGCAACGCGTCGCGGTCCCCGGTCCACCAGCACCGGCCCGTGTGCAGGAAGAGGATGTTCTGGCCGGTCTCGATCACCGAGTTCATGTCGTGGGTGATCACGATGGTGGTGGTCCCGTACTCCTCGGTGATCTCCTTGATCAGCTCGTCGATGAGGATGGAGGTCTGGGGATCGAGCCCGCTGTTGGGCTCATCGCAGAACAGGTACTTGGGGTTCATGGCGATGGCACGCGCGATACCCACGCGTTTCTGCATGCCACCGCTGAGCTCGGCGGGGAACAGGGCGTCCTTGCCCACGATGTTGACGCGTTCGAGGCAGAAGCGCGCGCGCTTCTCCATCTCGGCCGCGGTCATGCTGGCGAACATGCGCAAGGGGAACATCACATTGTCGAGCACGGTCATCGAGTCGAACAGGGCCGCGCTCTGGAACAGCATGCCGATCTCCTGGCGGATGGTCCGTTTCTCGGCCAGGTCGAGCTCGTGGAACGGGCGGCCATCATAGAGCACACGGCCCTCGTCGGGCCGGTGCAGGCCCACGATGCACTTGGCCAGCACGCTCTTGCCGCTGCCGCTCTTCCCGATCACCTGGTTCACCACGCCCTTGGAGAACGTGGCCGTGATGTCCGTGAGCACACGTGCGTCGCCGAAGCGCTTGCTCAGGCCCAGGACCTCGATCATATGAGCAGCAGCTGGGTGAGCATGTAGTTGGCGATCAGGATCACCACGCTGCTGAACACCACCGCGGTGGTGCTGCTGCGGCCCACCTCCAAGGCCCCTCCCTGGGTGTGATACCCGTGATAGGCCGCCACGCTGGTGATGATGAAGGCGAACACCACCGTCTTGATGAGGGCATAGGTGACCGTGAAGGGATCGAAGTCCCACTGAAGCCCCTCGATGTACGCGTTGGGCGCCACCACGCCGGTGAGGCCGCTCACGACCCAACCGCCGAAGATGCTGAGGAACATGCTGATGACGATGAGGAAGGGATTGATCAGCATGGCCGCCACGATCTTGGGAAGGATCAGGTAGCTGGCGCTATTGACCCCCATGATATCGAGCGCGTCGATCTGTTCCTTCACCCGCATGGTGCCGACCTCCGCGGCGATGTTGCTGCCCACCTTGCCGGCGAGGATGAGCGAGATGATGGTGGGACTGAACTCCAGGATCACGCTCTGGCGCGCGGTGAAGCCCACCACGTAGTCCGGGATCCAGGCCGCATCGATGTTGCTGGCGGTCTGGATGGTGATCACCGCGCCCATGAACACCGAGAGCAGCGCGACGATGCCCAGGCTCTTGACACCGAGCTGATCGATCTCCTCGGCGACGCGGCGACCGTACAGGCTCATCCGCTCCGGCCGGCCGAACACCTGGCCCAGGAACTCGAAATAGCGTCCGACGTGGTAGAGGATGTTCATGCGCCCGGGGCGAAAATAGGTCCCCCGACCCCAGCCCCCCGGCTTCCGGTGCCCGAAGGGGTGTTCCCCTACCTTTGCCGGCCATGTGGCGCACCCGGTCCTTGCGTTCGTTCCCGGCCTTGTTGGGCGTGTTCATGCTCGTGGCACCGCTGATCGGGGGGTGCGCAACGCGCCCGCCGCACGTCACGAAGCACAAACGCGGCCGGAAATGCGATTGCCCCAAATGGGACCATCGGCCACCCCAAGGCGCCCGGGACTGGCGGCATCACGCCTGGAACACCTCCCCCGGCGCACGTCCCCAGGCATGAGACCCACGAGCGGACCGGATGCGTTGCGCGAACGGCTGCCTGTCGGGGCCGTGCCGGTGGTGCTGGACTGGCTCCAGCGCAACCGGGTGCAAGTGCGCATCGCACCCCGTCGGGCCACGAAACTGGGCGACTACCGGACGCCCGTGGCCGGCCGACCCGCGCGCATCTCGGTGAACCGGGACCTCAACCCGTACGCCTTCCTGGTGACGCTCGTGCACGAATTCGCCCATCACGCCACCTTCGAACGCTGCGGCCCCCGGGTGCGCCCCCATGGCACCGAGTGGAAGCGGACCTACGCCGAACTGATGCGTCCGTACCTGGCACCGGCGGTGCTTCCCGAGGATGTGCGCGGGATCCTGGCGGGACACCTGACCGACGCGACGGCGAGCAGCTGTTCCGACCCGGCGCTGGTGCGCGTGCTGCGGCGGTATGATGACCGAACGATGCCGCTGCTCGAAGAGCTTCCGGAACACACCATCTTCCGCTTCAATGAGCGCCTGTTCGTGAAGGGCGCGCTGCGCCGCACGCGAGTGGCCTGCCGCTGCCTCAACGACCGCCGCACCTACACCATCGACCGCCTGGCCGGGGTCGAGGTCGGCTCCCCGGTGCCGATCGTCATCCAAGATCAGTGAACGACAAGACACGATGAGCGACCCTCGAACCTACTGTGTGATCATGGCCGGCGGCATCGGAAGCCGCTTCTGGCCCATGAGCCGCACCGCCTATCCCAAGCAGTTCCTGGACTTCCTGGGCCTTGGACGAACGCTGATCCAGCAGACCTATGACCGCTTCCTCGCCCTCTGCCCCCCGGAGAACATCCTGGTGGTGACCAATGCCCAGTACGCGCCCATCGTGAAGCAGCAGCTGCCCGGCATGAAGGACGCACAGATCCTGCTCGAGCCGGGCCGCCGCAACACCGCCCCCTGCATCGCCTACGCCAACCACGTGATCGCCAAGCGCGACCCCGAGGCCCGGATCATCGTGGCCCCGAGCGACCACCTGGTGATGAAGGAGGCCGAATTCCACGAGACCGTCCGCCTCGCGCTCCAGCAGGCCACCACGCACGATTGCCTGGTCACCCTGGGCATCATGCCCAGCCGGCCCGATACCGGCTACGGCTACATCCAGTTCGCGGAACAGGCGGGCACGGCCCATCCCCGCGTGAAACGGGTGCGCACCTTCACCGAGAAACCGGACCACGACACGGCCCTGCGGTTCATCGAGAGCGGCGACTTCCTGTGGAACAGCGGCATCTTCATCTGGACGGCGCGCAGCATCCGCCACGCGTTCCAGCGGCACCTGCCCGACATGGAGCAGGCCTTCGAGGCCGGCCGCGAGGCCTACGGCACCCCGGCCGAACGCGACTTCATCGCACGGGTGTACGGCGATTGCGCCAACATCAGCATCGACTACGGCGTGATGGAAAAGGCCGACAACGTGTTCGTGGTCACCAGTGATTTCGGATGGAGCGACCTGGGCACCTGGGGGAGCCTCTACACCCACCTGCCGCATGACCAGGCCGGCAACGCCGTCGTTGGCGACCAGGTGAAGCTCTACGACTGCGCGCGCAACGTGGTGCACGTGCACGATGACCGGCTGGTGGTGCTGCAAGGCCTTGAGGACCACATCGTGGTGAGCACCAAGGATGCACTGCTGGTGGTGCGCAAACATGACGAACAGAAGATCAAGCAGTTCGTGAACGACGCCACGGCCGAGTGGGGCGACAAATACGTCTGAACCGGGACCGGTGGGTGATCTGCACCGGATGGACGCGACGAACTTTCTTTCCATGTAAACTATCTTCGCGGCATGCACAGGCGGCAGTTCCTTGGGCTCGCCGCCCTGGCGGCCGGCGGTGCAGGTGCCATGCGCTTGACCGACCTCGACCAGGTGAGCCGTGACCTTGGCAGGGGTCCGGTGATGCCATCCGTCTTCATCGGGCATGGAAGCCCGATGAACGCCATCCAGGACAACGCGTTCACACGGTCGCTCGCCCGGTTGGGGAGGCGCCTGGACCGGCCGAAAGCGGTGCTGGTGGTGAGCGCACATTGGCTGACCCCGGGGCGGACCATGGTGGCCCTGTCGCCGGCGCCGGAGACCATCCACGACTTCGGCGGTTTCCCCGATGAACTGTTCCAGGTCCGCTATCCGGCCCCTGGTGCACCGGAGGCCGCGCGAAAGGCCGCTGCCGCGGTCACCAGCGTGCAGGTGCACGAGGACCACGAGATGGGGCTGGATCACGGCGCCTGGTCCGTCCTGAAGCACATCTGGCCAGCGGCCGATGTCCCGGTGTTCCAGATGAGCCTCAACTGGGGCATGACCCCTGCCGAGCACCATGCCTTGTCCCATCAGCTGAAGGCCCTGCGCAACGATGGCATCCTGGTGCTCGGGAGTGGCAATGTGGTGCACAACCTGGGTCGTCTGAACTGGAGCGACCCCTCCGCTCCTCCCTTCGATTGGGCGCAGGAGTTCGACGCCTTCGTGGGGGAGCGGCTGGCCGCCGGCGATCACCAGGCCCTGGTGGACTATACCTCGCTGGGCGCGGTGGCCCGACTGGCCCATCCCACGAACGACCACTATCTACCGCTGTTGTACACCCTGGGCACGGCCGGCTTCGACGAGCCGCTCACGGAACTGCACAGCGGGCTGGAGATGGGCAGCATCAGCATGCGCAGCTTCATGCTCGGACCGGGCTGAACGCCGGCGGCTACCTTCGCGCGCCTTGTGCCCATGAGACCCCTCTCCTACAGCACCATCCACACGCCCGAGGACCTGGCCCGGATGACCGAGGCGCTGTACACCGCACCTGTGATCGCGCTGGACACCGAGGCGAGCAGTTTCCACCGCTATCGGGTCCGGGTATGCCTCGTCCAGGTGAGCGATCGGGACCGCACCTGGCTGGTGGACCCCTTCACCGCCGGCGATCTGGCCCCCTTGGGCACCCTGCTCGGCCGCCCCGAGATGGAAGTGGTGATCCACGATGCCGACTACGACCTGCGCATGCTCGCCCAGGAGCAGGGCATCCGCGTGGAGAACGTGTTCGACACGCTGGTGGCCGCGGAGCTCCTGAACGAGCCCGAGATCGGCCTGGCCTCGCTGCTGCAGAAGTACATGGGGGTCCATGTGGACAAGAAGTTCCAGAAAGCGGATTGGAGCAAACGTCCACTGCCCTCGGCCATGCTGGACTATGCGGCCGGCGATACCGCCCACCTCATCGCTCTGCGCGATATCCTGGAAGCCCGGCTGAAGGAAAAGGGACGCTGGGGCTGGGCGCAGGAGGAGTTCGCGCTCCTCACGGACGCCCCGTTCAACCTGCAGGACAACCTCGAGCCGGGCTACCTCCGCATGAAGGGCGCGAAGCTCCTGAAGCCCCATCAGCTCGCGGTGCTGCGGGAGGTGCACGGCTGGCGGGAGGGCGTCGCCGAACGCATGGACCGGGCACCGTTCATGATCATCGGCAACGAGGTGCTGCTCGACCTGGCCAAGGCGCCGCCGACCGATGAACGCGACCTATCGGCGCGCAAAGGCATCGGCGAAAAGGTGATCGGACGCCATGGACGGGCGCTCCTCGAGGCCGTCCGCCGCGGCACCCTCCTGCCCAAGGACCAGTGGCCGCGCCTGGAACGCCCCAAGCGCTGGGACCGCGACCCCGACCATGATGAGCGACTGAAGCGGTTGAAGCTCGTGCGCGACCGCCTCACCACGCAGCATGACCTGCGCATGGGCATCGTGGCCAGCAATCAGCTGCTCCAGGAAATCGCGCGCACGCGCCCCGGCGACCTGCAGGCCCTGGCCGCCCTTCCGGGCATCCGCAGGTACCAGGCGGAGCTCTTCGGTGCCGACCTGCTCGCCGCCGTGTGACGATGTGACCCCGGTCACATTGTAACATAGATATCTTACTATATTTTTGTCCCCGGAACCCGAGGACCATGGCGACCCTGACCCTGGAGGAACGTGTGGGCACCGACAAGCTGGTGCGTGCGAGCGAACTGTTGCGCATGGCGGCGCACCCGCAGCGGCTGGCCATCCTGGACCTGCTCGGCCGGGAGAAGCGGTTATGCGTGCTGGATCTCCGCGAGCGGCTGGGCATCGAACAGGCCATCCTGAGCCAGCACCTCACCCTGATGCGCGACAAAGGGCTGGTCGACTTCGAGAAGGAGGGCCGCTACAGCTTCTACTTCCTGGCACGACCGGAGTTCATGAAGATCATCCGCGACATCGAGACCTGCTGCGACAAGCTCTAGGGCATGGAGATCATCGGATACATCGGCGCGGTGCTCATGGGCCTGTCCCTGGGGCTCATCGGCGGGGGGGGCTCCATCCTCACGGTGCCCATCCTGGTGTACCTCTTCGGGGTGGACGCGGTGCTGGCCACGGCCTACTCGCTCTTCATCGTGGGCCTCACCAGCCTGATCGGTTCCTTCAGCCACATGCGGATGGGCAACATCCACTGGCGCACCGCGCTGGTGTTCGGCATCCCCAGCATCGTGGCCGTGTTCGCCACGCGCGCCTGGCTGGTACCGGCCCTTCCCGATCCCCTGTTCAGCCTCGGCGGCACGGCGGTGAGCAAGGCGCTGGGCATGCTCATCCTCTTCGCCTCGCTGATGGTGGCCGCCGCCTACAGCATGATCCGCGAACCGAAGGCCGCGGCTTCCGGCAGCGACGGCGCCATGGCCTTCAACTACCCGTTGATCCTGGGCGAGGGCCTGGTGGTGGGCACCATCACCGGTCTGGTGGGCGCGGGTGGCGGCTTCCTCATCATCCCCGCGCTGGTGCTGCTGGCGCGCCTGCCGATGAAACAGGCCGTGGGCACCTCGTTGATCATCATCGCCGCCAAGAGCCTTATCGGCTTCACCGGCGACCTGAAGGGCGACGAGGTGATCGACTGGAACTTCCTGCTCCTCTTCTCGGCCATCGCCATCGGCGGCATCATCGCCGGCAGCATCCTCAGCGAACGCATCCCGAACGAGAAGCTCAAACCCGCCTTCGGATGGTTCGTGCTCGTCATGGGCATCTACATCATCGGAAGGGAACTTTCCAACCTCAGCTAACCCGTACGGGCGCATCCTGACGCCCCCCAACTCCCCAACACCATGAAGATCGAACAGATCTATACCGGATGCCTGGCGCAGGGCGCCTACTACATCGAGAGCGATGGCGAAGCGGCGATCATCGACCCGCTGCGCGAGACGAGCCCCTACATCGAGCGGGCCGCGGCACGCAACGCCAGGATCAAGTACGTGCTGGAGACCCATTTCCACGCGGATTTCGTGAGCGGTCACCTCGACCTGTCGAAGCGGACGGGCGCACCCATCGTGTACGGCCCGAACGCCAGACCCGCGTTCGACGCGCACATCGCCACGGACGGTGAGGAACTGAAGCTCGGCAAGGTCACCATCAAGGTGCTGCACACGCCCGGCCACACGATGGAAAGCACGTGCTACCTGCTCATCGATGAGAACGGCAAGCCGCACAGCATTTACACCGGCGACACCCTCTTCATCGGCGATGTGGGCCGCCCGGACCTGGCGCAGAAGGCCGGCACCCTCACCCAGGAGGACCTGGCCGGCTTCCTGTATGACAGCCTGCACAACAAGATCATGCCCCTGCCCGACGACGTGATCGTGTACCCCGCGCACGGGGCCGGCAGCGCCTGCGGCAAGAACATGAGCAAGGAGACCTTCGATACGCTCGGCAACCAGAAGGCGAACAACTACGCGCTGAAGGCCGCCAGCAAGGAGCAGTTCATCAAGGAGGTGACGGACGGCCTGCTGCCGCCCCCCGCCTACTTCCCGCAGAACGTGGCCATGAACAAGGGTGTGATCCCCAGCGTGGACACCGTGAAGGAGAAGGGCCTGCGCGCCCTCAGCCCCGACCAGTTCGAGCTGGTGGCGGAAACGGAAGGTGCGCTGGTGCTCGACACCCGCAACGCCGAGGACTTCAAGGACGGCTTCATCCCGCGCAGCATCAACATCGGCATCAAGGGCGACTTCGCACCCTGGGTGGGCAGCATGATCCCCGATGTGAAGCACCCGCTGTTGCTGGTGACCGATGCCGGCATGGAGGATGAAGTGGTGACGCGCCTGGCCCGTGTGGGTTACGACAACGTGATGGGCTACCTGAAGGGCGGCATCGCCGCGTGGAAGGCGGACGGCAGGGAGGTGGACACCATCGAACGCATCGATCCGGAGGAGTTCGCCAAGCGCTTCAAGGCAGGCAAGATCCGTGTGATCGACGTGCGCAAGGACGGCGAGTACGCGGCCGAGCACGTGGACGGTGCCTGGCACGCCTCGCTGCAGTTCATCAACCAGAACCTGGCCGCCTTCAGCAAGGACGAGACGAACTACGTGCACTGCGCCGGCGGCTACCGCAGCATGATCGCGGCCAGCCTCCTGAAATCCCGCGGCTACCACAACCTGGTGGAGGTGCGTGGCGGCTTCAACGCGATCAAGAGGACGGACGTGAAGGTCACCGACTACGTGTGCCCGAGCACGATCATCAAGTAAGGAAGCACAGGAAAGGCCCGGGACGCAGGGTCCGGGCTTTTTCCGGCCCTGCCTGGACCACCTGACGAAAGTCAACCTGAACACGACCCGACATGCTCGATACCCTCAAACACCCCTGGCCCTGGTACGTCGCAGGCACCCTCATCGGCCTCACGGTGCCCTACCTGCTCCTGGTGGGCAACAAGACCTTCGGCATCAGCAGTTCGCTGCGGCACCTGTGCGCCGCCTGCATTCCCGGTGATGTGAAGTTCTTCAAGTACGACTGGAAGAAGGAGGCCTGGAACCTGTTCTTCGTGGGCGGCATCGCCTTGGGCGCGTTCATCGGCGCCACGCTGCTCGCCGATCCGGAGCCGGTTCAGCTGGCCGCGCCCACCGCGGAATACCTGGCTTCGAAGGGCATCACGGACACCTCGCGCCTGATGCCTCCGGAGATCTTCTCCTGGTCCAACCTCTTCAGCCTGCGCGGCCTGGTCTTCTTCGTGATCGGCGGCTTCATGGTGGGCTTCGGCACGCGATACGCGGGCGGATGCACCAGCGGCCATGCCATCATGGGATTGAGCAGCTTGCAATGGCCCAGCCTGGTGGCCACCGTCATGTTCATGGTCGGCGGCATCGCCATGACCTGGTTCATCCTTCCCTACCTGCTCACCCTCTGATCCCATGGCACAGAACGCCCATCCCTCCCCGTCGGACCTGAAGGACCTTCAGGCCCGCGAGCTCGATGCGATCTGCGTGAACGAGAGCACACTGAAGCACCCGTGGTGGTACAACCTGAAGTACAGCGCCTGGGGCATCCTCTTCGGCATCGTCTTCGTGAAGGCGGAGATCATCAGCTGGTTCCGCATCCAGGAGATGTTCCGCTTCGAGAGCTTTCACATGTACGGGGTGATCGGCACCGCGGTGATGGTGGGCCTGATCAGTGTGCTGGTCATCAAGCGTACGAAGGCCCGCACCATCTATGGCGAGGCCATCCACATCCCGAACAAGGAGTTCAACAAGGGGCAGATCTACGGCGGCCTGATGTTCGGGCTGGGCTGGGCGATCACGGGCGCCTGTCCGGGTCCGCTCTTCGCCCAGGTCGGCGCAGGCTTCGGCGTGGTGATCATCACCTTCCTGAGCGCCGTGGCCGGCACCTATGCGTACGGGGTGGTCCGCGACAAGCTCCCCCACTGACCCTGGGCGATGACGGCGCCGTTGATCATCCTGTTCGCCGCACTGGTCGTGTGGGTATACCTCGCCGTGGTCGACGAGGCCGCCGAGGTGCTGAGCCGGCGTGCCGGTCTCCCCTTCGACCCGAAGCGATCACGCAGGGCACGCGCGCTCGTCCTGGCGGTGATGGCAGGGACCTTGGCACTGATGATCACGCCCAAGGACCAGTTCGAGGCATCTCCGCCCGTTGTGGCGAGCTGGACCGCGGACAGCCTGTGGCTCGGGCCGGACACCATGCAGCTCGACCGCCTCGACGATGAACAGGAGGCGCTCGTGCGGTATGGACGGGAGCTCATCCGGAACACCGCGTACTACCTCGGCCCCAAGGGCACCGTGGCACAGCTCACGAACGGCATGGACTGCGAGAACTGCCACCTCGATGCGGGCACGCGGCCATGGGGCAACAACTACGGCGCGGTGTGGAGCACCTATCCCAAGTTCCGCGAGCGCAGCGGTTCGAACGAGACCGTGGTGAAGCGCGTGACCGACTGCTTCGAGCGCAGCCTGAACGGCACCGCGCCCGACAGCACCGCCCACGAGATGCAGGCGATCCTGGCCTACCTCGAATGGCTCGGCTCCGGGCTCGAGCGCGGCACGAGGCCCAAAGGCAGCGGGATCGCCGACCTCGCCTTCCTCGACCGCGCCGCGGACACCACCAAGGGGGCCGCGGTCTATACGGCGAAGTGCGCAAGCTGCCATCTGCAGGACGGGCAGGGCATCCTCGCGGCCGACGGGCGCAGCTACCAGTATCCACCGCTCTGGGGGCCGAACAGCTACAACATCGGGGCGGGACTGTACCGGTTGAGCCGTTTCGCCGGCTATGTGCGGAACAACATGCCGCTCGGCGCGACCTGGGAGGCTGCCCAGCTCACCGATGCCGAGGCCTGGGACGTGGCCGCCTACATCAACTCGCGCCAGCGGCCCACACGCGACCTGTCCAGTGATTGGCCGCGCATCGCCGGCAAGCCCGTGGACCACCCGTTCGGTCCTTACGCGGACAGCTTCCCGGAACACCAGCACAAGTACGGGCCGTTCGCTCCCATCGCGGAGGCCCGCAAGAAGAAGTGACCATGAGCGACCTCCTCCACCCTCCCGGCTGCAGCTGCGGCGCCCATGATGACGCACCGCTCGACGAGGGCCGCCGCCGCATGCTTCGCTCGCTCGGTGCCCTGGGCGCCGGCCTCACGCTGGGCCCAACACTGGCCATGGGCGCGTTGCGCGATCCCGCTGACCGCAAGGAGCTCCTTGGCGCACGTGCCGTCGCTGCGGGCAAGGCCGAGAAGTTCACGCTCCTCTTCACCAGCGACATCCACGCGCAGCTGCATACGCACGATGAGTTCTTCCTGGAGAACGGGAAGCCCGTGTACCGCAAGCGCGGCGGGTATGGCGTGCTGAAGACCATGATCGACACGCTGCGCGCGGAGGATCCGTCGAACACGTTGGTGATCGACGGTGGCGACTGCTTCCAAGGTGGCGGCGTGGCTGCCTTGAGCGAGGGCCGGGCCATCGTGCCGCTCATGAACCGCATCGGCTACGACCTCATCCTGCCCGGCAACTGGGAGGTGGTGTACGGCAAGGAGAACATGCTGAAGGACCTCGGCGGCTACCGCGCGACGAAGATCTGCGCGAACATGTGGCACGAGAAGCTCGCCGACTACTGCGGCGACATGACGGACCCCAACGCCGACCTGGCCGGTGAGATGATCTTCCAGCCCTATTGGACGCGCATCATCGGCGGCATCAAGATCGGCTTCATCGGTTACAACGACCCGCTCACGCCCAAGCGCCAGTCGCCCGCCTACAGCTGCGGCATCAAGTTCACCAAGCCGGAGCTCAACGTGGCCAAGTACGTGCGCATCCTGCGCGACTACGAGCAGTGTGCCATGGTCTTCCTGGTCACCCACATGGGCCTGGCCCAGCAGGTGGACCTGGCCAACAAGCCCGAAGTGGAGGGCGTGGACCTGATACTGGGTGCTGACACGCACGAGCGCGTGCGCACCCCGATCCAGGCGAAGTACAGCAAGGTGGTGGAGCCCGGTGCCTTCGGTTCGTTCGTGGCGCGCCTGGACGTGGTGGTGGAGGATGGCGTGGTGAAGGACAGCCACTACGAGCTGCTCGACGTGGACCCGGAGAAATACCCGGCGGACAAGGGCATGCAGGCGTTGGTGGACGAGGTGAGCGCACCGTACACCGAGCAGCTGAGCAAGGTGGTGGGCAGCACGAAGCACACCCTGGTGCGCTACTACGTGATCGAGAACCCGATGGACAACCTGATCACGGATGCGCTGATGTGGAAGCTGAAGCCCGATATCGCGATCAGCAACGGCTTCCGCTTCTGCCCGCCGATCGTGGCCGACGGCAAGACGCCCACCCCCATCACCAACGACCACCTGTGGAGCATGATCCCGGTGGACAGCGACGCCAAGTACGGCGAAGCGACCGGTCAGCAGCTGTGGGACTGGCTGGAGCAGGAGCTGCACAACGTGTTCGCCAACGACCCGGCCAAGCGCTTCGGTGGGTGGGTGGTCCGCTTCAAGGGCATGACAGCCAACTTCACCATGCACAACGAGAAGGGCAAGCGTGTGAACTGGATCAAGGTGGGCAGGAAGCCCATCGACCTGCAGAAGACCTACCTGATCGCCGCATGCGAGCGGGAAGGCGACCCGGACGACACGCTGTGCCGGCTGGAGAAGGTGAAGAACCCGCGCCGCGCGAACGTCACCATGCACACCATCCTGCGGGAGTACTTCGCGCAGCACTCGCCCGTGGCCCCGCAAGTGGAGGGGCGCATCACGGCGACGGACGCGCCCCCCACCCTGCTGAGCCAGTTGGAGGGGTACGACTATGAGTTCCGCTGAGCCGCGACCAGCGCATCCCGGATCCCCTCGAACAGCACGCCCGCCTTCAGGGTGCCCGCTTCGCGCAGGCTCGCCTCCACCTCCGGCGCCACATCCGTCAACAACACGCGCACATTCCGTCGCTCCATGGTGCGAATGATGTCGCCGAGCCGGTGCAGACCGGTGGCATCGATGAACGGCACATGGCGCATGCGCAGAATGAGCACGCGGTGCTGGTCGCCCACCTTGCGGATGGTCTCCGTGAAGGTCTGCGCCGCGCCGAAGAAGAGCGGACCATTGATCTCGTAGATGACGACATGGTCCGGCACCTTGCTGAACTCGGCCTCGAAGAGCTTCTCCCCGGTGCCGTCCTGCACACCGAGCTCGCTGAACCGCGTGCTGTCGCTCATGCGCTTCATGAACAGAAAGGCGGCCAGCACGAGCCCGATCTCGATGGCCACCACCAGGTCCACCAGCACGGTGAGAACGAACGTGACCAGCAGGACGGCCATGTCGTACCGGCTCGTCCGGAACACCGCGACGAAACTGTGGACCTCGGCCATGTTCCAGGCCACCACCACCAGGATGCCGGCCAGGCAGGCCATGGGGATGAGCGCGGCCCATTGGCCGGCCACGAGCAGGATCAGGAGCAGCACCACGGCGTGCACCATGCCCGCCACCGGTGTGCGTCCACCGTTCTTGATGTTCGTGGCCGTGCGCGCGATGGCGCCGGTGGCGGGGATGCCACCGAAGACGGCGGACAGCACGTTCGCGCCACCCTGGGCCACCAGCTCCATGTTGCTCCGGTGCCGCCCCCCGATGGAACCATCGGCCACCACCGCGCTCAGGAGCGATTCGATGCCGCCCAACAGGGCGATGGCCAGCGCCGGCCGCAGCAACGCCTTGAACGTGGCCATGTCCACCCCCGAGAAATGCGGTGACGGCAGCGCAGTGGGGATATGCCCGTACCGGGAACCGATCGTCTCCACCGGCAGGTCGAACCCTGCGACCACTGTGGTGGCGAGCACGATGGCCACCAACGGACCGGGGACCGCGGGCAGCAGGCGTGGCATCAACACCGTCACCAGGATGGTGCCGCCGCCCACGGCCAAGGCGAGCGGGTCGAAGCCCTGCGCATGGGCCGCATAGCTGCTCCACTTGGCCACCAGGTCGGCGGGCACCTGCGCGATGCCCAATCCGAACAGGTCGTTCATCTGGGTGGAGAAGATGATCACCGCGATGCCCGTGGTGAAGCCCACGATGAGGGTGTGCGGGAAATAGCGCAGCAAGGCGCCGGCGCGCAGAAAGCCGAGCAGCACGAGCAACACCCCGGCCATCAGGGTGGCCACCGTGAGACCGCTCACACCATGTTCCTGAACGATACCGTACACGATGACGATGAACGCTCCGGTGGGTCCGCCGATCTGCACGCGACTGCCACCGAACGCGCTGACGAAGAAGCCCGCGATGATCGCGGTGATGAGCCCCTTTTCCGGGGCCACCCCCGAAGCGATGGCGAAGGCGATGGAGAGCGGCAGGGCCACGACCCCGACGATCATGCCGGCCAATGCATCGCGTCGGAACTGAAGCAGGGTGTACCCTCGGCCCAGCACGGTGAAGGACTTGGGCACGAACTCGGACCGGTCCTCTTCGCGGCTCACATCCGCTAAAATACCGGGTCGACAAGGCGATGCCCCGGCACCTGGAGCCGTGTTGCGAACCGCCTCCGGTTGGCCAAGGAACGGACCTGTGACGTCCATCACCGCTTCAAGCAGGGCAGCGGCCGGACCTTTGCGCCATGAGAACGATCCTCCTTCTGCTGACCTTGGTCTGCGGCATGGCGCTACCGGCCCAGGATGGTCCACGCCAGCACCGCATCGTGATGCAGCTCACCAGCGGCGACACCTTGGTGCACAAGAACCTGATGAAACAGGTCAAGAACATGCTGGAGGCTTCGCCCACGGCGCGGATCGATGTGGTGTGCCATGGCCCGGGCATGGACATGCTGATGACCGACCGCAGCACGGTACAGGCGAAGGTGAAGGAGTTCGTGGCCCGGGGCGTGGCCTTCACGGCCTGCGACAACACCATTCGAGAGCGCCAGCTGGACCCCGACCGGGTGATGCCCGAGGCCGGGCATGTGAAGGCCGGTATCATCCACATCGTGGAGCGGCAGGAGGACGGCTGGAGCTACATCAAGGCGGGCTTCTGACGCATGCTCCATGCACCGCACGTTCGTGCCCAATGGGCCCGGGCCACGGCCCTGCTGCCCCTCATCGCCGCGCTGCGGCTCGCGGCCCAGCACAGCGACCAGGATCTTCCGGCCGCGGACAGCCTGCGCGAGAAGAGCAAGCTCTACGAGGTGATGAAGCTTGGTGAACTGGAGGGACGCTTCCGCCAGTACAGCATGTTGACCGTGAACGACGGCGCACCGTCCGACTACCATGCGATCGCCTTCGGAGGCACCCTGGGCTTCGCCTCACGGCGATGGCACGGCGTGCAGTTCAAGCTCACCGGCGGATACACGTTCGATCTGGGCAGCAGCGACCTCACGGTGCCCGACCCCGTCACCGGCCTGCCCAACCGCTACGAGATCGGCCTCTTCGACGTCACGGACCCGCGGCATACGAACGACCTGTCGTACCTCCATGAGTTCCAGCTCAACTACGCCTCCCGCTCGGGCCGCACGGCGGTGGTGTTCGGCAAGCAGGAGGTGACCACGCCGTTCCTGAACCCTCAGGACGGCCGGATGCATCCCACCCTCTTCGAGGGCCTGTGGGCCGATCACACCACCGGGTCGGGGACCCGCTTCATGGGCGGCTGGCTCTACCGGGTGGCGCCGCGGGGGACCAGTTCCTGGGTTCCGGTCGCGGAGAGCATGTCCGTGTATCCGGTGGGGCGCGATGTCACCGGCAAGCCCTCCGGTTTCGGGGAGCACCTGCGGAGCGCGGGCATCTTCGCGGGATCGGTGCGGCAGCCGCTGCGGCAACGCGTCGCGATCACCGTGTGGGACCTCTTCGTGGAGAACGTGTTCAACACCGCCATGGCCCAGCTGGACATGGGGGCGCGCGAGGACCGCTGGAGCCTTTCGGCGATGGGGCTGTACCAGGCGGCCGTCGGACAGGGCGCCCATGCCGCCAGCGACATGGCCTACCTGCCGGCCGGTGAGGAGAGCGCGGCCATGAGCGCCAGGCTGCGCCGCGTGCACGGCCGGTTCCGCTGGCAGCTGAACTACACCCGCATCACCGCCCACGGCCGCTACCTGATGCCGCGCGAGTGGGGCCGCGATCCCTTCTTCACCTTCCTGCCACGCGAACGCAACGAGGGGCTCGGCGATGTGCACGCCGCCACGCTGAACCTCATCCTGCGCGACGCGGTGAAGGGGCTTCGCATCGAGGTGGACGGTGGAACCTACTGGTTGCCCGCGATCGGCGATGCGCGCCTGAACAAATACGCCTTCCCCTCCTACGCCCAGTACGTGCTGAACATCCAGTACCAGTTCCCGGGCGGCTGGAAAGGCCTGGCCGTGCAACTGCTCTACCTCTACAAGATGCCCCTGGCCGACCAGAAGGTCACCGGGCAACAGGCCTTCAACAAGGTGGACATGCACCACCTGGACCTCATCATCAACTATGTGTTCTGACCGGCCATCGGTGACGGTGGTCACCGTTGAAGGGGCAATGGCGCGCGGAACTTTGCGGCACAACGGAACATCATGGGTATCGTGGACATGATCAGGAACGCCTTGGGCGGTGGACCGAAGGTCGACCTGGAAGGGTTATTGCGCTCCGGAGCAGTGGTGCTGGACGTCCGCAGCAAGGAGGAGTTCGCCACCGGGCATGTGAAGGGAGCGGAACACATCCCGCTGGACCGGTTGGGGGCCCACCTGACGAAGCTGGACCGATCAACGCCCATCATCACCTGCTGCCGCAGTGGCATGCGCAGCCGCGCGGCGGCGGACCTGTTGCGCCGTCAGGGGTTCAATGCCCACAACGGAGGACCGTGGACCAGCGTACGCGCGCTCAAGGCCCGATGAACCTGTTCTCCGTACCGCTCCTCCGCTGGATGAACGGCGCTCTCGCTGCGGCGTTCCTGATCCAGGCCGTTCATGGCGGCGATGGGATCGCGCTCGGGCTGGCGATCCTCTTCGGCTCGAAGGCCCTCCTCAAGCTGGGCTGCTGCGCCACCGGTCCGTGCACCATCCCGGACCGCACGACCGGCCGTCGCTCGATGAGCGACGCCGTGGGCATCCTGACACACCGACCATGAACACACGACCGCGCACCTTCCAAGAGCTCATCGCCGGCGACACGCCGGTGCTGGTCGACTTCTTCGCCGAATGGTGCGGACCCTGCAAGGCGATGGCGCCGATCCTCGAGGACCTGAAGCGGCAGCTGGGGGACCGGGCGGTGGTGGTGAAGGTGGACGTGGACCGGAACCCGGCCGCCGCACAGGCCTATCGCGTCCAGGGCGTGCCCACGCTGGCGATCTTCAAGCAAGGCCGCATCGTCTGGCGCGCTTCGGGCGTGATGAGCGCCGCGCACCTGATGAACGCCATCACCCCGCACCTCAATTGACCATGCTCCCTGTATCCCTTTTGGTCCGACGCATCGGAGCCTTTGTTGGCGCGATGCCCTTGTTCCTGGCCTGCACCGCGGGCGGACCGGGTGCCCCGCTCTCCCCCTCCGCGTTCCAGGAGGCGATGCGCGCTCCCGGCGCCCAAGTGGTCGACGTGCGCACGGCGGCGGAGTTCGCCTCCGGCCACCTCGAGGGCGCACGCAACCTGGACTGGACCGGGAGTGTGCTCGCACAACGCATGGAGGAACTGGACAAGGAAGCGCCTGTTCTGGTCTACTGCGCATCAGGCCGGCGCAGCGCCGCCGCCGCTCAAGCGCTCCGGGAGGGCGGGTTCCTCCACGTCTCCGATCTGGCGGGCGGCATCGGTGCCTGGCAGGCGTCCGGGCTCCCGGTGATCGACCGTTAGCGTCCCACCAGCAGGCGCATCCCACCAGGACGCCACCTGGCCACGTCCGCATGGCCCATCCGCTTGCGGTCGGGCGATATCATGTGCGTGTGGATGTTGCTGTCGTGATGGGCGAACACGGTGCGATGCGCCGTGGAGAAGAAGCCGATCAGTTCCACGGGCTCATGGACGAAGCCCAGGTGCACGTCGAACGCGTGAGCCTCCTCCCTGGAACGCACCTGCATGTTCTCGGGCACGGCCAGCACATGTGCCGAAGCGCTGTCCACCTCACCGAGCAGACGGAACGCGAACGGGCCGGGGTCCGTGCCGGAACGGGCCGTCAGGAAGGCATCCAGTCCGGCCAGGTCCACCACATCGTCCGGCAGCGCCACCGGCTCCCATCGCTCCACCCGGGCGTGCACGAAGAACGGGGCGCGCACATCCCGGTTCGCCGACACCCGCACGCTGTGGTTCACCACCCGGGCCACGTGGCACACCCCGTCCACCACGGTGATCTCCCCGCGGAGGTGCTCCAGCGGACCCACACCGTACAGCCCGGGCCCGGTGAGGCTGTCCATCGCGATCACACCGGTCCCCTGGGCGTTGAGGATCACATCCCGCATGGCGCCGGTGGCGATGACCTGCGCGGGCAGGTCCGCTGCGGCCAACAGAACGAACAGGGCGAGCGGCCTCATCCCTCGCTGCACATCTTGGCGGGATCCACCCATGCGTCGAAGTCCGTTGCGCTCACGTGGCCCAGCGCGATCGCGGCCTCCTTCAGGGTGGTGCCCTCCTTGTGCGCCTTCTTCGCGATCTCGGCCGCCTTGTAGTAGCCGATGTGCGGGTTGAGGCTGGTGACGAGCATGAGCGAGTTCTCCAGGTGGCGCTTGATCACCGGGCGGTTCGGCTCAATGCCCTCGGCGCACTTGTCGTTGAAGCTCACGCAGGCATCGCCGATGAGGCGGGCGCTCTGCAGCACGTTCGCGGCGATGAGCGGCTTGAACACGTTGAGCTCGAAGTGACCGTTGCTCGCGCCGATGCCCACGGCCACGTCGTTGCCCATCACCTGGGCGGCCACCATGGTGAGCGCCTCGGGCTGCGTGGGGTTCACCTTGCCGGGCATGATGCTGGAGCCGGGCTCGTTGTCAGGGATCACGATCTCGCCGATGCCGCTGCGGGGACCGCTGCTGAGCATGCGGATGTCGTTGCCGATCTTCATGAGGGAGACCGCCAGGCGCTTCAGCGCGCCGCTCAGCTCCACCATGGCATCGTGGGCGGCCAGCGCCTCGAACTTGTTGGGGGCGGTGACGAAGGGCATGCCGGTGAGCTCGGCGATCTTCTTCGCCACGAGCACGCTGTAGCCCTTGGGGGCATTGAGCCCCGTGCCCACGGCCGTGCCGCCGAGCGCCAGTTCACGCACCATCTCCAGGGCGTTGTTCACCGCGCGAAGGCCGTTGTCCAGTTGCTGCACATAGCCGCTGAACTCCTGGCCCAGCGTGAGCGGGGTGGCGTCCATAAAGTGCGTGCGGCCGGTCTTCACCACGTCCTGGAAGGCCTCGGCCTTCTTCGCCAGCGTGTCGCGCAGCTTCCTCACCCCCGGGATGGTCACCTCCACCGTGAGCTTGTAGGCCGCGATGTGCATGGCCGTGGGATAGGTGTCGTTGCTGCTCTGGCTCTTGTTGACGTCGTCGTTCGGGTTGAGCACCTTCTGCTCGTCGGTGAGCTTGCCGCCATTGAGCACGTGCGCGCGGTAGGCCACCACCTCGTTCACGTTCATGTTGCTCTGCGTGCCGCTGCCGGTCTGCCAGATCACCAGGGGGAACTGGTCGTCCAGCGCGCCGGTGAGGATCTCGTCGCA
>JAEUSW010000288.1 GCA_016788285.1 Flavobacteriales bacterium | reverse complement strand
CGCAGCAGCTTGCGTTCGGCCTGATGGGCCGTGCGGCGCAGGTCCTCGAACGTGGTCTTCCGGTCGAGCACCAGGCTCAGGTCGCGGCGCACCGCGGGGAAGCGCGGCACCTCGGCGAACTGGACGGGAGAGCCGGGCAGGGTCCACAGGGCATCGCTCAGTTCGGCATGGAACACCGGCTGGTCCACGTCATGGGCCTTGGCCACCGCAGGGCGCACCGCTCCGCCGAACGCCAGTTGTCCCGCAGGGCCCACCAAGGCGAAGGCGTCGTGCAACAACGGATGCTCGATGGGCCTCACCTGCAGGCGATCGCCGCCATGGGCCCGCTCCACCAGCAGTTCCAGCTCGGCCTGCAGGTCCGCCAGCTCGACAGGCCGTGGACGCTGCCGCCAGCGTTCGCGCACGTTCCTTCCGGTGATCAGCATGCCGATGCGGGCGTGCTCCGATCGGCGCTCACCCGAGCGCAGGTAGATGCGCCCCTGTTCGAAGAGCCGCAGGTCGCGCTGCTGGCGGGCCAGGTTGTGCGCGGCGGCGCCGAGCAGTCCGAACAGCAGCGAAGGACGCATCACGTCGAGCTCGGCGCTCAGCGGGTTGAGGAGGCGGATGAGCGCATCGGGCCCGACCGCGCCGAGGCGCTCCAGCATCGCGCCATTGACCAGGGACGGGGTCATCACCTCGCGGAAACCGCGGGCGGCCAGGTGATCGACCGCGGCCTGCGCGGGTTCGTCGGCGCGATGGCCGTGCAGCGCGGCGGGTGGTACGGCCAATCGCTCGGGGATCGGCACGCGGTCGAAGCCGTGGATGCGCAGCACCTCCTCCACCAGGTCCGCTTCGCGGTGCACGTCGACGCGGTAGGGCGGCACTTCCACGAGCAGGCTCCGCTCCGACCGCTCGAGGACGCGGCAATCGAGCAGGCCGAGCACGCTTTCGATCTCCTCCGCGCTCATGCCGATCCCGGCCAGGCCACGCACCGCGGCCGTGTGCAACCGCACCTGCCGCCAGGTCCTCGGGTGCGGGTACAGGTCGACGAGCGGGCCCGTCACGCGAGCGCCGCAGTGCTCCACCAGCAACAAGGCCGCGCGCTGCAGGGCCGGCACCGTCATCTCAGGGTCCACACCGCGTTCGAAGCGGAACGACGCATCCGTGCGCAGGCCGTGGCGTCGCGCCGTGCGCCGCACGCTCACCGCATCGAAGCAGGCGCTCTCCAGGAAAACGGTGGTGGTGGCCTCCGTGACCCCGCTCTGCAGCCCGCCGAACACCCCGGCGATGCACAGGCCGCCATCCCGGTCGGCGATCATGAGGTCCTCGGCGTCCAGCGTGCGCTCCACCCCGTCCAGCGTGGTGAACCGCGTGCCGGCGGCCAGCGGGCCCACGACCACGTGCCGGTCGCGGATGCGATCGGCATCGAACGCATGCAGCGGCTGGCCCAGCTCGTGCTGCACGTAGTTGGTGATGTCCACCACGTTGTTGATCGGCCGCAGGCCGATGGCCTTGAGCCGCTCCGCCAACCATTCCGGCGAAGGACCCACGCGGACGCCCGTGAGCGTAATGCCGGCATAGCGCGGGCAGGCGTGCGGATCGCGCACCTCCACGGTGACGGCCCCTTCCCCACCACCGTCCGCCGTGAACGCGGAGGTGTCGGGCATGCGCAGCACGGCGCGTGCGCCGGTGCGGTGCACCACGGCGGCGGCCAGGTCACGCGCCACGCCCAGGTGGCTCATCGCGTCCGCGCGGTTGGGCGTGAGGCCGATCTCGAGTACGGAGTCACGGCGAAGGCCCAGCTGCTGCGCGGCCGGGGTTCCGGGCACCGCGTCCGCCGCCAGCACCAGGATGCCGTCGTGGCCCTCGCCCAGCCCGAGCTCATCCTCCGCGCAGATCATGCCGTGGCTCTCCACCCCGCGGATCTTGCTCTTCTTGATCACGATGCTGCTGCCGTCGCGCATGTGGAGCGTGCTGCCCACCAGGGCCACCAGCACCTTCTGCCCGGCGGCCACGTTCGGTGCCCCACAGACGATCTGCAGGGCCTCCCCCTGGCCCACGTCGACGCGGGTGACGCTGAGGCGGTCGGCATCGGGATGCTTGGCGCGTTCGAGCACGTGGCCGACCACCACCCCCGCGAGCATGCCCGGGACCGCCTCCACCTGGTCCACACGCTCCACCTCCAGACCGGTGCTGGTGAGCAGGTCGGCGGCAGCGTTCACGTCCAGACCGGTGTCGATCAGGTCACGGAGCCAGTCCCAGGAGATGCGCATGGCGTGCGGATGAAGGGCGGCGAAGATACCAAGCCGCTTTTCCACGCCGGGCGCGGCCCGGACCCGGAAGCGCCGATGCCATGCATGCCGGACCGCGAACGACCCGGTCCGCCCCGCCCAGGCCTAGCTTTGGGCGTCGGTCATGGAGTACATCATCCTGTCCATCCCCCTCTTCTTCCTGCTCATGGGCATCGAACTGGCCTGGAGCGCGTGGAGCGGACGGCACGTGTACCGGCTGAACGACTTCATCGCCAACCTGGGCTGCGGCATCGGATCGCAGGTGGTGGGCGCCTTCACCAAGGCGGTCATCTTCGCGGCGTACCTGTGGACCTATGACCACCTGCGTGTGTTCACGTTGCCCGCCACCGCGCTCACCTGGATCGTCGCGTTCCTGCTGGTGGACCTGCTCTACTACTGGTTCCACCGGCTGAGCCACGAGGTGAACTTCCTGTGGGCCGCGCACATCGTGCACCACCAGAGCGAGGAGTACAACCTGAGCGTGGCCCTGCGGCAGAGCTGGTGGCAGGGC
>JAEUSW010000262.1 GCA_016788285.1 Flavobacteriales bacterium | reverse complement strand
CGCACCATCCTCCACCTGGACCTCAACACCTTCTTCGTGAGCGTGGAGCGCCTGCGCGAGCCGAAGCTGAACGGCAGGCCCGTGCTGATCGGCAGCGACAGCGACCGCGGCGTGGTGGCCAGCTGCAGCTACGAGGCCCGCGCCTTCGGGGTGCGCAGCGCCATGCCCATGAAGATGGCCAAGCAGCTGTGCCCGGAGGCCATCATCCTGCGCGGCGACAGCGGCCTGTACCTGAAGAAGAGCGACGAGGTGACCGAGATCATCCGCGCCCATGTGCCGCTGTTCGAGAAGAGCAGCGTGGACGAGTTCTATGTGGACCTGAGCGGCACCGACCGCTTCCACGGCAGCCGCAAGCTGGCGCGCGAGCTGCGGCAGCGCATCATCAGGGAGAGCGGGCTGCCCAACAGCTTCGGCCTCTCCGTCAACAAGACGGTGAGCAAGGTGGCCACGGGTGAGGCCAAGACGGGCCCGGGCGAATGGTACGTGGAGCGCGGCACGGAGAAACCCTTCCTGGCGCCGATGCCGATCGAACGCATCCCCGGCGTGGGCGAGCGGACGGCGCACCTGCTGCGCAGCATGGGCGTGGCGCGGATCCACACCCTGCAAGAGCTGCGGGTGGACCTCATGCAGCGGCTGCTGGGCGAGCATGGCCCGATGCTGTGGCGCAAGGCCAACGGCATCGACGACAGCCCGGTGGTGGCCTGGCACGAGCGCAAGAGCATCAGCACCGAACGCACCTTCGAGCGCGACACCATCGATGTGGCGAAGCTCAAGGGCATGCTCACCGCCATGGCCGAGAGCCTCGCCTTCCAGCTGCGCAAGGGCGCGAAGCTCACCAGCTGCGTGGCCGTGAAGATCCGCTACGCCGACTTCAACACCCACCTGAAGCAGCAGCGCATCCCCTACACCGCCTGCGACCACCTGATCCTGCCCGTGGTGCACGAGCTGTTCCGCGCGCTGTACGACCGCCGCCAGCGCATCCGCCTGATCGGTGTGCGCTTCAGCCACCTGGTGGGCGGCGGGCACCAGATGAACGCCTTCACCGACACCGAGGAGGCCATGAGCCTCTACCAGGCCATGGACAGGATCCGCAAGCGCTTCGGCGACCGCACGGTGATGCGCGCCAGCGGCATGGACGCGCGCAGCATCGGCCGCATGGACAACCCCTTCGACGGGCAGGCGCCGGTGTTGTTGGCGAACCGGCGGACGTAGGCAAGTCTCAAGTCACAAGTGTCAAGGCACAAGCCATCAAGGTGCATCATGCGTACGAACTTGACCACTTGAACCTTGAGCCTTGAGCCTTGGAGCGTGTGTCTTGCTACACCGGCTCGAAGTGCGCGGTGAAGTGCCGCAGGAAGCGCGGCTCCTTCGTGATGCGGAGACCGGTGGCTCGGGCGCGCTCGGCCACCACCCGTTCGAAGCTCTGCACCACATGGTCGATGTGGCTCTGCGTGTACACGCGCCGCGGGATCGCCAGGCGCACCAGGTCCATGGCGGCGGGGATCAGGCGCCCCTCGGGGTCGTACTTGCCGAACATCACCGAGCCCACCTCCACGCACCGGATGCCGCCGATGCGGTACAGTTCGCACACCAGCGCCTGGCCCGGGTACTTGTCCACCGCGATGTGCGGGTACAGCCCGCGCGCGTCCACGTACACCGCATGGCCGCCCACCGGCCGCATGATGGGCACGCCCAGCGCCATGAGGTGCTCGCCCAGGTAGCGCGTGCTGGTGATGCGGTAGTCGAGGTAGTC
>JAEUSW010000250.1 GCA_016788285.1 Flavobacteriales bacterium | reverse complement strand
GCTTCATGCCAGGAGAGTGTGGCCAAGGCGGCCAGAGCCAGCAGTTTACGGTGCATCGTGGTTCGTTAAGGCGGTCGAAGATAAGGTTCCCTCGGAACTCCGACGGATCTTCGGGCCCGACGTGTTCCAACCAGCATGACGACGCCCGCCCGCCCCAGGTTGTCCAGGCGCGTTCGAACCCTTGTGGGCCGGGCCTTCCTGGCCTTTTTCGTCGTGCTGATGGCCTGTTGGTCCTGGGCCGGCCGGCCCCTGTTCGATGAACCCCGTTCCGTGGCGTTGCTGGACCGCGATGGCCACCTGCTCAGCGCCCGGGTGGCGGCGGACGGACAATGGCGGCTCACGGCGGGCAGCGCCGCGCTCGATCCGCGCTTCGAGACCTGCCTCCTGCGGTTCGAGGACAGGCACTTCCACCATCATCCCGGCATCAACCCCGTGGCCCTGTGGCGGGCGGTGTGGCAGAACGTGAGGGCCTGGCGTGTGGTGAGCGGGGGAAGCACCCTGACGATGCAGGTGGCCCGGCTTGCCCGGGGCGGGGAACGGACCGTGCTGAACAAGGTGCTCGACATGGCCCTGGCCGTGGGACTAGAGCTCCGCTTCACCAAAGCCGAGATCCTCCGCATGCACTCGTCCAACGCCCCCTTCGGTGGCAACGTCGTGGGGATCGAGGCCGCCTGTTGGCGCTTCTTCGGCCATGGTCCGGAGGCATTGAGCTGGGCCGAGGCCGCCACCCTCGCCGTGCTGCCCAACGCCCCCTCCCTGATGCACCCCGGGCGCCAGCGGAACGCCCTTCGGGCCAAGCGCGACCGGCTCCTGGACAAGCTCAAGGCCGATGGCCGGCTCACCGCCTTGGAATGGTCACTGGCACGCGAGGAGCCGCTTCCATCCAGCCCGATGCCCCTTCCCGATCGCGCCCCCCATCTGCTCTCCTCCCTCGGATCCGCTCAGCAAGGGACGCTGCACAGCACGTTGGACGGAGGGCTCCAGGACCGCGCCACGGCCGTGCTGGACCGCCACACCCAACGACTGCAGGCGGACCGGGTGATGAACGCCGCCGCGGTGATCATGGACATCGCCTCCGGTGAGGTCCTGGCCTACGTGGGCAATCTGAGGCTGGCCGGTGGCCAGCATAACGGACAGGTGGACCTGGTGGTCGCCCGGCGAAGCACCGGGAGCCTGTTGAAACCGTTCCTCTTCGCCGCACAGCTCGATGCCGGTGAACTCCTCCCCGACATGCTCGTGGCCGACCTTCCGGTCCATTACGACGGCTTCGCCCCGGGCAACTACGACGGTCGCTATCAGGGCGCCGTACCCGCCTCCACTGCCCTGGCCCGGTCCCTCAACGTCCCAGCGGTCCGTGCCCTTCGCCAGCATGGCATCGATCGGGCGTTGAAGCTCTTCCGTGCCATGGGGATCAGGAGCCTGGACCGGTCGGCGGAGGACTACGGCCTGAGCCTGATCCTGGGAGGGGGTGAGACCACCCTGCTGGAGGTCACCGGCGCCTACGCCAGCCTGGCCCGCGTGCGCGCGGAGCACGGTCGCTCGGCCGCCGACCCTGCGCGGACGGTTCGCGACCCGATCGTGCTGCGCGATGGACCGTCCCTGACGGGACCGTCGTCGCTCAAGGCCTCGGGAGCCCACTTCGCACTGGAGGCGCTGACCCGCGTGGCACGCCCGGCCGAGGAGGCCGGCTGGCAGCGGCTCGCCGGGGCGCGTCGCATCGCTTGGAAGACCGGCACCAGTTACGGTCATCGCGATGCCTGGGCCGTGGGCGTCACCGAGCACCATGCCATCGGCGTGTGGTGCGGCAATGCCGACGGCGAGGGCCGGCCCGGGCTGACCGGCGGCCGCGCGGCCGCGCCCGTTCTCTTCGAGCTCTTCGGGCTCCTGGCCCCAGCTCCCCCACCCGCGCCTCCGCATGACCAGCTGGTGCGGGCACCCGTCTGTCGTCGCAGCGGCCATCGCGCCCAGGTAGCGTGTCCTGAGGTGGACACCCTCGCGATCCCCCGCACCGGGTCGGCCACACCGCCCTGTCCGTACCACCGGGTCGTCTGGTGCACGGCCGATGGTTCGCATCGCGCATCGGCCCAGGAAGGGGGGGCGCCCGTCCGCTGGTTCGTCCTTCCACCGGCCATGGAAGCCTATTACGCCCCAACGGACCCGCTCTACCACAAACTGCCTCCCGCCCTGCCGGGGGCACTGCTCGATGACGTGGATGACCTGATGCAGCTGATCTACCCCGAACCGGGCACGGTGGTGCTGCTCGCCCGGGAGCTGGACGGCAGGCGCGGCAGGGTCATCGCTGAAGCGGCCCATCGCGAAGCGGACGCCGTGATCCACTGGCACGTGGACGGGAACTACCTCACCAGCACCCGGAACGGCCATCGGACCGCACTGGACCTGGGACCGGGTCCGCATCGACTAACTTTGTCCGACACGGAGGGCCGGTCCACCACGGTCCGATTCCGGGTGGCCTTTCCGGGGCCCGACCGATGAGCCGCCTGATCCCGCTCCTGATCTTCCTGGTCACCGCCATGGGCCTGCGCGCACAGCCCGACACGCTTTATGTGCCCAGCGGTGACACCACCTATGCGTTCCCCCTCGTGCACGGCCCGCTGCTGGATGCGGAGGCCTTCGTGCGCACGAGCCATTTCGCCTTCGATACGACGCGGGTGGCCGCCACGCTGAGCTATCGACGCGGCAAACCCAGTGGCGTGTACCGCGCCTACTACCCCGATGGACGTCCGCTCATCTTCGCCGTGTACGGCTGGGGCTCGCTCCACGGCGATTGGACCGAGTACGACGAGCAGGGGCGCGTGGCGCTCAAAGGCCAGTACCGCATGGGGGTCAGGGAAGGCACCTGGGCCTTCCGCTCCCAGGGCATCGTGGGCGAGTACAAGGGTGGCGTGCCACATGGCAAATGGCGCTACTACGAGGACGGCCGCCTGGCGCGCGTGGAGAAATGGCACAAAGGCAAGCTCCTTCAGGGCAGCACCTATCGCTTTCTCGGCATCAAGACACCGATCCGCTGACCCGCCCAGGCAACCTCCAGCACGCCAACCGCGTTCCATCGTCAATGCACCCTTCCCACCCGCTCCGCTCCCTGGCCGTGTTCCTGGCCCTCGTTCCGTTGACGGGCCAGTTGACCTGGGCCCAGACCGTGAAGCCTTCCCCGGCCAGCAAGCTGGAGGCGCTGCTCTACCACATCGACCGGATGTACGTGGACAGTGTGGACCAGGAGAAGCTCGTGGAGGAGGCCATCGTGAGCATGCTCGAGGAGCTGGACCCGCACTCGATCTACATCCCGAAGGAGGAACTGGAGGAGGTCAACGAGCCGCTCAAGGGCAACTTCGAAGGGGTGGGCATCCAGTTCAACATCGTCCGTGACACCATCTATGTGGTGGACGCGATCGCCGGCGGACCCAGCGAACGGCTGGGCATCCGGGCAGGCGACCGCATCGTGCGCATCGATGGCGAGGTGGTGGCCGGCATCGGCATCAAGAACCCGGATGTGATGAAGCGGCTCCGCGGGCGCAAAGGCACGAAGGTGAACGTCTCCATCGCCCGCCGTGGAGAGGCGGAGCCCCTGGAGTTCGCGATCACCCGGGACAAGATCCCCATCTACAGTGTGGAGGCCTCCTACATGGCCACACCCACCATCGGCTACATCAAGGTGAGCCGCTTCAGCGCCACCACCACCAAGGAGTTGCGGGACAAGCTGGACGACCTACGAGGCAAGGGCATGCAGGACCTGGTGCTCGACCTGCAGGGCAACGGAGGCGGGTATCTGCGATCGGCGATCGAGATGGCCGATGAGTTCCTCGCGGACCGCAAGCTGATCGTGTACACCGAAGGGCGGAACACCCCACGCGAGAACACGTTCGCCACGGCGGAGGGCCGCTTCGAAAAGGGGCGGCTGGTGGTCCTGGTGGACGAGGGCAGCGCCAGTGCGAGCGAGATCGTGAGCGGTGCCGTCCAGGATTGGGACCGCGGCCTGGTCGTCGGCCGTCGCAGCTTCGGCAAGGGGCTGGTGCAGCGCCCGGTGATGCTGCCCGATGGTTCGGCCGTGCGCCTTACCGTGAGCCGCTATCATACCCCCAGCGGCCGATGCATCCAGAAGCCCTACGAAGAGGGCGTGGAGGCCTACCGGAAGGAACGCGCCGAGCGGCTCGCGAAAGGCGAGCTGATGCATGCCGACAGCATCGCCCTGGCCGACACCGCACGCTATTTCACCATGAACAAGCGGGTCGTGTTCGGCGGTGGGGGCATCATGCCGGACATCTTCGTGGCCATCGACACGAGCCTGAGCTCGGACTACTTCGGACAGCTGGTGAGGAAGGGCACCCTGAACACCTTTGCCCTGGGGCTGGTGGACCGGGAGCGCGACCGGTTGTTGCGGGCCCACTCCCATGTGGGGGCGTTCATCGACCAGTATCGCGTCGACGATGCGGTGCTCCGGGACCTGGAGGCCGCCGCCAAAGCCGACGGTGTGGAACCCGACCCGGGTGGTCTTGCGCGGTCACGCCCCCTCATCGCCCTGCGGTTGAAGGCCCTCCTGGCCCGCGACCTGTGGGACACCTCGGCCTACTGGCAGGTCATCAATGCAGACAACCCGGTCGACAGTAGTTTCCGGAAGGCGCTTGAGGCCCTTCAAGGCGACACGTACGAGCGGATGGGCATGGCGCGCCAGCAGTGACGGCCTGTTAATGGATCGTTAAGGGGGCCCGGGAGGCGCCCTCTCCCCCTATTTTCGCGCCCCGACCAAGACCAACCAAACACATCGAGCGATGAAAGAGACCGTCAAGATCGCCCTGCTGGCCCTCATCGCCGGCACGCTGATCTACATGGCCGCAAGCGGCACCGGCACCAGCGGCGTCGCCGGCAGCGAGGCCAGCACCACCAGCACCGTTGCGGCCGTGAAGCCCAACTCCCCTCCGACCACGATCACCGACCCCCAGACCTTCGACCCCTTGGCCCAACAGGCCCAGGCGGCGATCGACAACCGGCCCAAGACGACGATCAGCTTCGCCAGCATGGAGCATGACTTCGGCACCATCAAGCAGGACTCGGAGAACAAGTACGTCTTCACCTTCACCAATACGGGCAAGGAACCCCTGTTGATCGAGAACGCCCAGGGCAGCTGCGGCTGCACCGTGCCCAACTACCCCAAGGAACCCATCGCTCCCGGCGGAACGGGTGAGATCGAGGTGGTGTACAAGCCCGGCAAGCAGGAGAACCAGCAGAACAAGACCGTCACCGTGACGGCGAACACCGAGCCCAAGCAGACCACGCTGCGCATCTCCGCCAACGTGCAGAAAGTCGGCTGACCTCACCCGTGCTCAATGAACAAGCCCGGCCCAAGGCCGGGCTTGTTCATTGAGGGGAGGCGTTACCTGGCCCCCATGGCCCCGGCGATGCGATCGATCGCAGCGGCAAGGTCCCGGTCCTTCGCCGTCACCACATGGCCGGCATCGTGCGTGCTCAGCCGGATCCACACCTGGTCCCAGGTGTTCGTCCAGGTGGGGTGGTGCCGCATGCGCTCGGCCTCCATGGCCACGCGGGTCATGAACCCGAAGGCGGCATTGAAGTCGGGGAACCGGAAGCTCCGCTCCAGCCCGCCCTCCTTCTCGACCCAGTGCGCTTCCATGGCTCAGCGGTGGATGGGCAGGTCGATCAGGAACCCGGAAGCCGCCGGCTGGCGTACGAGCTTCATCTCCTGGAGCAGGTGGCCCGCGCCGCACACCTTGTCGATGACGAAGAGGACGTACCGGATATCCGCACTGATGTTGCGGCACTTCGCGGGGTCGAACTGGATGTCGCTCATGGTGCTCTCCCAGCTGCGGTCGAAGTTGATGCCGATGAGCTCACCGCGACCGTTCAGGACCGGGCTGCCGCTGTTGCCCCCCGTGGTGTGAAGGCTGGACGTGAAGCACACGGGCATCGTTCCGTCCGCGTTGGCATACGGTCCGAAATCACGCGTGGCATGGAGCTCGCGCAGGCGGCCCGGCACCTCGAACTCCGCATCGCCGGGGCGGTACTTCTCCATCACGCCGTCCAGGTCGGTGAAGGGTTCGTAGGTCATGCCATCGCGCGGGCGGCTGCCCTCCACCTTGCCGAAGCTCAGCCGTAAGGTGCTGTTCGCATCCGGCCAGTGACCCCGCTCCGGGAACAGCTCCATGAGCCCGGCCACGTAAGTCCGCATGTGCACCAGCACCCGTTGGTTCAAGGCGTCGGAGCGCGGCTTCACCTTGTTCGTGTAGGCCTCGTTGAGCGTCCTGGCGAACGCCAAAGCGGGGTCCTTCGCGAGGCGGCGCATCACCTTGGTGGAGTAGCCTGCGAGGGCGGCGTCCAGCGCGTCGGCATCCGCGAAGATCGAGGTGGCATACACCTGATCGGCCCAGGCCCGGCCATCCTTGAACTGCTTGTCCAACCCGCTCAGATCAGGGCCGAGCGTGGGGTCCAGGTGCTCGCGGTAGATGGGATACTGCGCCAGGAGCACCCGCTTGTCGACGGCCGCATCGAAGTCCTTGTGGAAGGCTTTCGCGGCGGCGCGCAGACGGTCGACCTCCTGTTGCAGTTTGCCCTCCTTCTCCAACGCGGCGCGGCCCTCAAGGCTGGCCAACTGCTGGAATCCGCTCGCGAAGCGGAACAGCTCGGCGCCGACGAGATGGAATTCCACGTGCAGGTCGCGCGCCTTGGCCACGGCCGGAAAGCCGGCATAGGTGGCCTCCAGGGAATCCAGCACGGCCAGCAGATCGCTCCGGCCTGCGGCCCGGGCGCGGACCCGGTACTCCGCCTCGAGCTCGCGCTTGCGCTCCACCGTGCGCAGCTCGTTCAGGCCACGCAGTTCACCGATCCACTTCTTGTACGCGTTGCTGATGCCCTTCTGCTTGTCGGCGTATTGGATCCGGGTGCGGTCGCTGGCGAGCATGGCCTCGTCGATCACCGCCAGGCTCGCACGCCGCATGCGGATCCGGAGCGGATCGCCGGTGCCTGTGATGTACTCCACGGCACGGCTGTGCAGGTAGCGCTGGGTGTTGCCCGGGAACCCGAAGATCATCGCGAAATCGCCCTCCCTGACCCCGTCCATGCTGATGGGCAGCACATGCCGCGGCCGGAACGGGACGTTCGAGGCCGATGGCTCGGCGGGACGTCCTTCACCATCGGCGTAGATCCGGAACACACTGAAGTCCCCCGTGTGCCGGGGCCACATCCAGTTGTCCGTGTCGCCGCCGAAGTTGCCGATGGCGCCCGGGGGAGCGCCGACGAGCCGGACATCGCGGAAGACCTCGCTGACGATGAGGATGTACTGAAGTCCGTAATTGAAGGCGCGCACCACCGCCTGGTGATGGGTGCCGCTCATGGCTTCGCGCGCCAGTTCCTGGCCCCGCGTGGTCAGGGCCTTCTGCCGGGCGGCCTCATCCGCTCCGGCCGGCACGGATCCCAGCATGCGCTCCGTCACATCCTCCATCCGGATGATGAACGTCGCCGAGAGACCGGGGTTCTGAAGTTCCTGCGACCTATCCATGGCCCAAAAACCGTCCTTCAGCAGGTCGCGCTCCACGGTGCTGTGCTCCTGGATGGCCCCGAACCCGCAATGATGGTTGGTCAGGATCAACCCTTCCGCGGAGATCACTTCCGCCGTGCATCCACCGCCGAAGAGCACGATGGCGTCCTTCAGGCTACCGTTGTTGACACTGTATATGTCCTCCGCGGTCAGTCGGAGCCCCTCCGCCTGCATGCGGTCCTGGATGCTGCCCAGCACGGTGGGGAGCCACATGCCCTCGTGGGCCGAGGACAGGACCGGCGAGAACAGGAGGAAGAGCGCGATCTTCTGGTGACGTGACATGATCCGACGGTGAGGCCGGCAAGGTAGGATGTGCGGACGCTGGTTCCGGAGAGGATCTCCTACCTTGACCATCCCAACGGTCACGGCCATGAGAAACTTCGTTCCTTTCCTCGCTGGTCTCGCGCTGTGCAATGCCGTGCTGGCTCAATTCACGGAGCCCCGGCCCGAGTGGTGGATCACGAACGGTAGCGTGCGCGCGGTCGCGGTGGACACGGCCTCCGGCACGGTCGCGCTCGGTGGCTCATTCTCGTACACAGGGCCCAACAACCCGTTCGGTGCGGAGATCGACCTGACGACGAGTTCCGTGCGTGCGGACCGGCCGCGGATCAATGGGGTCGTGCGCTCGGCCGTGAGCGATGGGGCAGGCGGCTGGTACATCGGAGGCCTGTTCTCCCAAGTGGGCGGCCAACCGCGGTCGAACCTGGCCCATATCCTGGCGGATGGCTCGGTGGGAAGCTGGGCACCGAGCACCAACAGCACGGTGGCGGATATGCTCATGCATATGGGAAAGGTGTACCTCGCCGGTTCATTCGGGCAGGTGAACGGTTCGATCCGCTCACGCCTGGCCGTGGTCGATGCGATCACAGGGACGCTCGATCCATTCTGGCAAGGCGCTAGCAATTCACCCGGTACCACTTACAACAGCTTGAACCTTGTCGGCGACACTTTGTATATCGGCGGAAGCATCAGCGCGCTCACGGTGAACGGCATCCCCTATGTTCGGTCCAACCTGCTGGCCTGCTCGATCACCTCGGGGAACGTGCTCCCTTGGGCTCCCCAGGCCTCGGCAGCGGTCACCGACCTTTGGGCTGCCGACGACACCCTGTTCATGGTCGGCAATTTCACGTCGATCGATGGGACTCCAAGGAACCGGTGCGCTGCGGTGTCCACCGCCGGTGCCCTCCTGCCTTGGGACCCTCAAGTGTCCGGCGTCTCCGTCAGCGTAACATCGCTGGCCATCGGCCCGGACCGGATCTACCTGGGCGGGGCCTTCAGCGCGGTCCAAGGCCAGCCCCAGGCCAACCTGGCCACCGTGGACCGCATCACCGGTGCCCCGCTCGTTCAACAGCCTGCTCCCCCTTCCGGAGGCGTGCTGGGCCTGGCCTTGTCCACCGATGGCTCGCACCTGTTCGCCTGCGGGAACTTTCTCACTGCTGCCGGCCAGCCCCGATGGAACCTGGCCGCATACCACACCGGTACCTGGGCGTTGACCCCCCTCGATATCCGGTGCAGCGGCTCGCCCTCCCACTTGACGGCCACGGCGGCCGGCCTCTTCGTGGGTGGCACCTTCACCAGCTGCGGCGGTCGCGCGGTGAACAACCTGGCCCTGCTCGACCTCAGCACGGGCTCCGCCAGCGCACAGCAGCCCGCCCTTGCGTTCAACGGCGAGGTCCGTTCACTGGCCTTCACCAACGGGCGGTGGTTCGTGGGAGGTTCGTTCACCGCCCCGTGGCAGCGCCTGCTTTCCCTGGACGCCAGCACCCTTTCGCTGGATCCCTGGAACCCCGAGGCCGATGGTCCTGTGAACGTGCTGGTGGCCGAAGGCAGTGATCTCTTCGCGGCCGGCGCGTTCACACAGATCGGCGGCGCTCCCCGGAACGGCCTGGCCCTCCTGAGCACCACTGCGGACGTGGCGCAGCCCTGGGACCCCGCCCCCGATGGTCCGGTGCGCGCGATCAGCGTGAGCGGCCAGGATGTGCATGTGGGCGGCGGCTTCAATACGATCGGAGGAGGAAGCCGACGGGGAGCCGCCCTGTTGGACCGCACGTCCGGCGCTGCCTTGGGCAGCCTGTTCGACCTCGATGCCACGGGCAGCTGCCAGGCCTTGCACCGTGTCGACAGCATGATCTACATCGGTGGGCACTTCTCCACGTTCAACGGTGCTGTAGCTGCGCACCTGGTGCGCGCGCACGCCGGGACCGGAGCGGTGGACACGCTCTTTGATGCCGCAGGGGCCGACAGCACGATCGCTGCGATCGTGGAGCAGGGAAACCAGGTCTTCATCGCCGGGCCGTTCAACCAAGTGGGCGGACAGGGTCGGAGCGGCGTGGCGGCCCTGGACCCCGCCACCGGGGCCCTGGCGCCGTTCGATCCCGCGTTGACCGCCGGCCCTGTGCTCGAGCTGATCGCCGCGAACGACCTGCTCCTGACCGCGGGGGGCTTCACCCAGGCCCAAGGCGCACCCGGCCGCTCGTTGAACGTCCATCGGGCCTGCACCACCACGTCCTGGTACACGGATGCTGATGGGGATGGCCGTGGCGATGCGGGCACCGTGGTCCTGGCCTGTGATGCACCGCCCGGGACCGTGGCCAACGGCACCGACTGCGACGACGCCGATCCCACGAAATACCCCGGGGCCGCATGCGATGACGGCGATCCGTTCACGGCGAACGACGTGGTGGACAATGCCTGCCAATGCGCGGGCAGCACGGTACGCCTTGCCGTGAAGGCCTTCCTGGGCGGGCCCTACGGCCCCTTGCCGAACATCATGGCCGACGGCATGCGCGCCGCAGGTCTGGTCCCGACCCTTGAGCCCTATACAGCCTTGGGCTTCGCCCATCAAGGGCAAGGTGGCGGGGAATCGATCGCCCCCGCACTGCTGAACGTCACCGGCAACAACGCCGTTGTTGACTGGGTCTATCTGGAAGTGCGGTCATCCACGAACCCCTCTTCGGTGCTGGCCACCCGCAGCTGCCTCCTCCAGCGCGACGGGGACGTGGTGGACCTGGATGGCACTTCGTTCGTGCATCTGTACGTGCCGACGGGTGAGTACCATATCGCGCTGCGGCACCGGAACCACCTTCCGGTGATGACCGGCCTCACACGCACCCTTCAGCCGGGGATCCCGGCCGAGGTCCGGTTCGACCTGCCGGGCACCGCCACCTTCGGCACGAACGCCCAGCGCAACATCAGCGGTGTGATGGTCCTGTGGGCCGGTGACTCCAGCGGCAATGGCCAGGTGAAATACGCCGGAGGTGCCAACGACCGCGATCCGGTGCTGGTCGCCATCGGGGGCATCGTGCCCACCGCGACCACGAGCGGCTACCTCCGCACGGACATCACCTTGGACGGTGTGGTGAAGTACACCGGTCCGAACAATGACCGCGACAGGATCCTCCAGACCGTGGGCGGCTCGGTGCCTACGGCGGTCAGGAACGCACAACTGCCATGAGCCTCAAGCCCACGGCCTGAGCCTCTCCGCGACCGTTGACGGCCCGGGGTCGGACCGTTCGCGGTAACCCGCGCCCTTTTTCCCCGTTGAAGCGCTCAACCCTGCATGGGCCTGGACAACCCATGCATGGTGTAAACGCCTCACCCATGGCCGACACTCTCCGGCTGCATGTAGGAAGGGCGCGCTTCGCGCCATGCCTGGCCACCCTGCTGATCGCAGGTGCGCCGGCCTTCTCGCCCGCTCAAGGCCCGACCTGGAACTGGGCCCGGTCGATGGACGCCGGTAACGAAGAATATGTCCGCGACATCGCCGTGGAGCCCGGTACGGGCAACATCTACGTGGTGGGCGCCTACCAAACGACCACGGCACTGGTGGCCCCGTACGGCCTGCCGGCTTCGAACACGGGCTCGGTGGACGCCTTCCTCGCCAAGCTGGACCCGAGCGGTAACCTGATCTGGAGCCGGACGATCGGCAGCTCCCAATATGACGCCGCCATGGGTGTCGGGGTATCCACCTCCGGACTTGTGGTGATCACCGGATACGCGCAGGGCCCCATCCCGGCCATCGGCCTTGCCGGTTCAGGGTCGAGCGATGCGTTCGTTGTGGCCTACAATGCCGCAGGCGCGTACCAGTGGGCGAAGATCATCGGTGGTCCGCAATGGGACGAGGGCACCGGGGTGGTCTGCACAGGGAACCAGGTGGTCGCCTACGGCACCTATTCCTACCATACCCTGATCGGTGGCGTGCTTTCCACCGTGGGCCTCTCCGTCGGGCGGTACTATGCCTACCTGAACGCATACGACCTCAGCGGCGCGCTGCAATGGTCGCTCACCGGGGTCTCGGACGATAACATCCTGTCGGAACGGATCACCGCCGATGCCACGAACGTCTATGTGGTCGGCAGCACCGAGGGCAATACCATGGCCTGGCGGAATGCCTTGGGTGCTACGAGCACCAATGCGAACACGACGGACGACGACGCGCTCTTCTGCTCGTCGGTGACCCTGGCCGGCACGCCCACCTGGACCCGCATGATCAATAACCCGGGGGATGCGGATGCCGAATGCAACGGGGTGGCCGTGGGCTGCAACGCCGTTTACATCACCGGGCATACGCACGATGGCTCGGTGTTCCCCGGCGGCCTGACCCGCACGGTGGGCGGCGTGCACGACTACTGGTTCGTGGCGTCCCTGGACCGCTCGACCGGCACCTCGAACTGGGTGCGGACCGCGTCGAGCGGTGTGGACCACGGGGCCGACGGCTACGATGTGGCCGTGGGCCGGAACGGCCAGTTGTACGTGTCCGGAGCGCTGGAAGGCACGGTGACGACCGACATGGGCACGACGATCACCGGGAGCAGCGATCAGGACATCATGCTCGCCCGCTTCAACACGGACGGGACCGCCGTGTGGACCACGCGCGAGGTGAGCGCGGGCGATGAACGGGCCCTGGCCATCGCGTCAAGCGGTGGCGGCCACTTCGCGATCGGTGGTTGGTATGAGGACGCCCTGGCGCTGGGCTCGGCCAGCCACCCTGGTGTCAACGGGAGCAACCTGTTCACCGCCTCCTTCACCGACCCGGACTGGCTGAGCTTCGCGAACAACCCCGCCCGCTTCGCACAACCCGGCCCTTTCTGCACCACGGCCGGGCCGATCGACCTCAACGCCTATCTGTCCGCCTATGCCGACACGGCGGTGGCCTTCCTGAACGTGGCCTCGCCCCAGGGGGCCACGGGCGCGCCGAACTCGGCCGGGGCCATTTTCAACACCGCGGGTGGATGGCTGGTCCTCGACCTTCAGGATACGCTTTCCATCGGGGAGCCCCTGAACCTTACGTGGAGGAGCCAGACCAACCTGGTCCAAGCGCAAATGCTCGTAACCACATCGGTGGACGGGGTGAACTGGACCACACCATCGACCTACACCACCACGAGCAGCAGCTATGGCATCGCCAACCATGTGCTCGGTGCTCCCGCGCGCTACGTCAAGGTCGCACGGCATGCGACACTGGGGACCAGCTTCCACCTGGACGCGGTGCGCTACTTCGGCAGCACGGCCACAGGCGGGACCTGGAGCGGTGG
>JAEUSW010000245.1 GCA_016788285.1 Flavobacteriales bacterium | reverse complement strand
TCAAGGAGCTTCCGGATACAGCAGGTATTGCGCCCGCACCGTCCGGAACGCCTCCACGGCCGGCTTCCATGAAGCCCGGATGGCCTCCTCGGTCTCGCCGCGCCGGATGCGCTCCCGCAGCTCGGGCCCACCGGCCAGCTTGTCGAAGAACGGGTTGAAGAAACCGTCCTTGTCCGCTGCGGCCTGGTACATGCCGATGAGCCAGCCCAGATGCAAGCGCGGATCGAGCCGGCTGTAGAAGCTTCCGTACTCCGCCAGATCGAGCCCGGTGCACTCGCGGCCGTTGTAGGGCGGATCCTTGGCACCGGGCATCGAGCGCGGCGTGAAGTGGTACGCGCCCAGCGTACAGCCGGGGAACCCGATGCACTGGAACGGCGCCTCCGTGCCACGGCCCACGCTGACGACGGTGCCCTCGAAGAGGCCCAACGCCGGGTACAGCATCACGGCGGAGAGGTTGGGCAGGTTGGGGCTCGGGCGCACCGGTGGCGCGTAGGCCATGCGATGGTCGTACCCGGTGCACGGGATCACCGTGAGCGCCACTTGTCGTCCCTCACCGAGCCAGCCTTCACCGGCGATCATGCGCGCGAACTCCCCCACCGTCATGCCGTGCACCAGCGGCACCGGATGCAGGCCCACGAACGAGCGGTGCTTGGGGTCCAGCACCGGGCCGTCCACATAGAAGCCGTTGGGGTTGGGCCGATCGAGCACCACCACCGGCAAGGTCGCCTCCGCCGCGGCCTCCATCACGTAGTGCAGGGTGCTGATGTACGTATAGAAGCGCACCCCCACGTCCTGGATGTCGAAGAGCAGCACATCCACGTCCTGCAGCTGCTCCGGGCGGGGCTTCTTGTGGTCGCCGTAGAGCGAGACCAGTGGCAGCCCGGTGCGCGCATCGCGGCCGTCCTTCACCTGCTCGCCAGCATCGGCGTCGCCCCGGAACCCGTGCTCGGGCGCGAACACCTTCGTGACGCGCACGCCCAGGCCCACCAGGGTGTCCACCAGGTGCACGGCACCCACCCGTCCGGTCTGGTTGGTGACCACGGCCACCCGCTTGCCCTCCAGCAGCGGCACGTATTCCGCGGTGCGTTCGGCGCCCACGCGAAGGGCCTCGGGCCGGGGAGGCGGCAACGGATCCACCTGGGCCGGCATCTTCGCCGAGCAGGCGGAGAGCAGCACGAGGCCCAACAAGAAGGGGAACAGGGCAGGCATGTCGGAACGATCGGGTGCAGCGATGGAATGACGTCCGCGCGGGCGCGAAAGTAGCCCCGGGGCGCCCGCGCTACCTTGCACCGTCATGGGCCTCGCCAGCTTCATCGCGCGCCGCATCCTGGCCGATCCCGAGCGGCAGGACCGGCTCTCGAGACCGATCGTCCTCATCGCCATGGTGGGGATCGTCCTGGGCATGGCCGTCATGGTGCTCACGGTGGGCATCACCAGGGGGTTCCAACGCGAGATCCGGGCCAAGGTGGTCGGTGTCGGTGGACACCTGCAGCTCACCACCATCGCCCAGAACGACCCCAAGGAGACCCCGCGCATGGTGTTCGACCCCGCGCAGGCCAAGGCCTTGCGCGCCCTGCCCGGGGTGGCCCATGTGCAGACCTACGCCACCAAACCCGGTATCGTCGAGACCGACGGCGATATCGAAGGCGTGGTGGTGCGCGGTCTGGGCGGCGACCTGGACCCCACCTACCTCATGCGCCATCTGGTGGAAGGCCGGCTGCCGGTGCTCGGCGCCGCCGAACGACCGAACGAGGTGCTCATCAGCGCCTACCTCGCCGACCGGATGCGCATCGCTGTCGGCGACACGATCACCATCTACCTGGTGAAGGACCGCGACGACATCCGGCCGCGCAAGTTCACCGTCACAGGCACCTACCGCACCGGCCTCGAACAGGTGGACCACCAGCTGGTGGTGGTGGACATCGGCCACCTCCAACGCTTCGCCCAATGGGGCCTCACCGCCGAGATCCTGGTCAGCGACACCACCATCGGCCGTGCGGACCTGTTCCGCGTCGAGGGCCTGGCCTTCGGCGGCGACCGCGACCTGATGTACGAGTGGCCCGGCACCATACTGCAGGGCAAGGGACCGCACCTCATCGATCCGGCGGAGCTGGCGCACCAGGACGGTCGGCTGTCGCTCGTGGTGCACGATGCCAGCGGGACCATCCCGGACACCGCCTGGGTCCGGTTGAAGCCCAACGATCTCCGGCGGATCACGGACTCATGGGGGACCAACTATCCGGTGTTCGACGGCTACACCGTGGAACGCGGGGGCGGCGGCGGCAGCCACGACCAGTATGTGGGCGGCATCGAGGTGGACCTCACCGCGTTCGACCGGCTGGACGACGTGGAGGAAGTGGTGCACGCGCAGGTGCTGGAACCCGACCAACGGCTCACCACCGTGCGCGAACGGAGCCCGGAGATCTTCGCCTGGCTCGAGCTGCTGGACACCAACGTGGCCGTCGTGATCGTGCTGATGGTGGTGGTGGCGGTGATCAACATGACCAGTGCCCTGCTCCTCATCATCCTGGAGCGCACCACCATGATCGGCGTGCTGAAGGCGCTCGGGGCCACCAATGGTCAGGTGCGCCGGATCTTCCTGCTCGACGGCGCCTACATCCTCGGCCTCGGCATCCTGGGGGGCGACCTGCTGGGCGTGGTGCTGGCGCTGGTGCAGCGCTGGACCGGCTGGGTGCGCCTGCCCGTGGAGAGCTACTACGTGGACGTGGTGCCGGTGGACCTGGAGCTGTGGCCCATCCTGCTGCTGAACGCGGGCACCCTGGTGGTGTGCGTGGCCGCGCTGGTGCTGCCGAGCATGCTCGTGACCCGCATCGCCCCGGCCCGCGCCATCCGCTTCGACTAGGGCCTTCGCGGGCCGACGGGCCGGTCTACCTTCGCAGGGCCATGCACATCCACGAGAACATCCTCAGCACCATCGGCAACACGCCCCTGGTGAAGCTGAACCGCATCACCAAGGACGTCGCCGCCACCGTGCTCGCCAAGGTCGAGACCTTCAACCCCGGCAACTCGATCAAGGACCGCATGGCCATC
>JAEUSW010000248.1 GCA_016788285.1 Flavobacteriales bacterium | reverse complement strand
GGTCGGTCCACTCACCGGTATCGTGTCCCTTGGCCACCGTGCTGGCATGCACCTGCACATCCGGCAGCTTGAACACGTTCTTGGCGAAGAGCAGTTCCACATCCCCGATGTGGCGGATGAGGAAACCGGCGCTGTTGGGGGTGGGGCTGAGCTTCTTCGTCAGGTCGGCCGTGGTGAGGGTGTCCAGCACCTTGGTGAAGCGCGTGCGGCCTTCGGTGAATAGGGTGAGGAGGGAGGTGGTGCGGGGTTCCATGGTCATTGGGTCTTGAAGTGCACCATGCGTTTCAACGCATAGTTCACGAGGGCGATCAGTACGGGCACCTCGATCAAGGGGCCCACCACGGCGGCGAAGGCCTGCCCGCTGTCGAGGCCGAAGACCGCTATGGCCACCGCGATGCCGAGCTCGAAGTTGTTGCTGCCCGCGGTGAAGGCCAGGGTGGTGGTCTCCTGATAGGTGCCGCCCAGGCGCTTCACCAGGAGGAAGGTGCCCAGGAACATCAGCAGGAAGAAGAGGGTGAGCGGCAGCGCCACGCGCAGCACGTCCAGCGGGATGTCCACGATCATGCGGCCCTTCAGGCTGAACATGACCACGATGGTGAACAACAGGGCCACGAGCGTGATGGGTGCGATGGCGGGGATGAAGCGCTTCATGTACCAGTCCTCGCCCCTGGCACGGACCAGCGTCGTGCGCAGCACGGACCCGGCGGCGAAGGGGATGCCGAGATAGATGAGCACCGTGCGCGTGATCTCGCCGATGGTGACGTCCACCGCATACCCTTCCACCCCGAAGAGCGGCGGAAGCACGGTGACGTAGAGCCAGGCATAGCTGCTGTAGAAGAGGATCTGGAGGATGCTGTTGAGCGCGACGAGCCCGGCGGCGAGCTCGCGGTCGCCCTGGGCCAGGTCGTTCCACACGAGCACCATGGCGATGCACGGGGCGAGCGCGATGAGCATGAGCCCGCTGAAGTAGGCCGGGCTGCCCTGCAGGAAGACCAGCGCGAGGACGAACATCAGTGCGGGACCCACGACCCAGCTCATGAACAGGCCGATGCCCAGCACGCGCGGATGCTTGAACACCGCGGGGAGCTTGGCGTAGTTCACCTTCGCCAGCGGTGGCACCATCATCAGGATGAGGCCGATGGCGAGCGGGATGTTGGTGGTGCCGCTGGACGCGGAATCGATGGCGGCGCTCACCCCGGGCAGGGCGTACCCGATGGTCACTCCCAGCGCCATGGCCAGGACGATCCAGAGCGTGAGGTAGCGGTCGAGGAAGGCGAGACGCTGCTTCATCGCGCCGCACGCTGCATCACATACCACAGTTCCGCCGCGATCTGCAGGCAGCGCTCGTCATAGCGCGCGGCCTCTCCGGGCGTGTTGTCCGCCTCCTTGGGGTCGTTGTAGGGCAGGGAGATGCGGTCCAGCGCACCGAGCACGATGGGGCAGTTCTTGTCGGCCTCCGAACAGGTCATCACCGCGCAGAAGTCCTTCTGTGGGTTCGCGGGATCGTCGTACTTCTTGCTCCAGCAGCGTTCGGCGGCATGGTCCTTCGTGAAGGACACTTCGACCACCGGGTTCTTTCCTTCCGGCCTCACCACCTGGAAGCCGGCGCGCTCCACGGCCGCCACGGCGCGTGGGTTGAAGGCCGTGGCCTCGGTGCCGCCGCTGTAGGTGCGCACATGGTCCTGGCCGAAGCTCCACGCCGCGGTGGCCGCCCAGAGCTGGCTCAGGTGGCTGCGCCGGCTGTTGTGGGTGCAGATGAAGGTGAGGTCGGCGGTGGCTCCGGCGGCCTTGCGTTCCATCACGAAGTCGGCCAGGAGGTCGAGGCTCTCCTTGCGCTCCGCGGGGATCGCGGCCATGGCGGGCAGCACGCGGTCATTCACATAGCGGTCCAGGTCGGGATGCAGGGTGCGGTCCATGGGCGTGGCAGGGGAGAGGAGCGACAGGAGGAGTGCGGGGAGAAGCATGACGGTGGGATGATGGGCCTCAGCAGCAGGCGCTGTTCGGACCGCAGCAGGCGGCCTTCAGGTCCGCCTTCTCCGGCCGGGCGGCGGGCTTGGTGGCCGACACGGTGATGCTGAAGATGCCAACGCCGCTGGCCTTGTAGGCCGCGATCTCCTCCGCGCTCAGGTGGCGGGCGAGGATGTCGTCCGGCACGATGATCGGCTTGCGCTTCTGCACGCTCACCTGCTCGAAGCCCAGGTCGTGGATGATCCCGAGGTATTCGCTCTCCTGCAGGGCGCCGCTCACGCAGCCGGCATACATCTCCGCGCTGGCGCGGAGGGCGGCCGGGATCCCACCGCGCAGCACCACGTCGCTGATGCAGAAGTGGCCGCCGGGCTTCAGCACGCGCAGCACCTCGCTGAGGGCCTTGCGCTTGTCGGGCACGAGGTTCAGCACGCAATTGCTCACCACCACGTCCACGATGTCGCTCGTGAGCGGCAGCGCCTCGATGTCGCCCTGGCGGAACTCCACGTTCTGATAGCCCAGCTTCTGCGCGTTCGCCCGGGCCTTCGTGATCATCTCGGGGGTGAAGTCCACCCCGATCACGCGGCCGTCCTCGCCCGTCTCGTGCCGGGCCACGAAGCAGTCGTTGCCGGCGCCGCTGCCCAGGTCGAGCACGGTGTCGCCTTTCTTGATCCCGGCGAACTGCGTGGGAAGCCCGCAGCCGAGGCCCAGGTCGGCGTCGGGGTTGTAGCCCTCCACCTGGGTGTAGTCATCGGTCATGATGTTGTACACCTCCGTGCTGCAGCCGCCCGCACCGCAGCAGCTGCTGGCGTTGGTGGCTTTGTCCTGGTTGGCGATCTCCGCGTACTTGGCGCGGACCATGTCCTTGGTGGCTTGTGCGGTGTTCATTCTTGTTGGGGTTGGGGCGCGTCATGACGCGCCCGTACGATCAGCAGCAGGTGTCGATGGGTCTGTAGGCGGCGAAGAGCTTGGCGAAGGCGGCCTCCGCCCTGGCCCAGGCCTTGGGTTCGATGCAGTAGCACACGCTGGTGCCCTCCACGGTGCCGGTGATGAGGCCGGCATCCTTCAGTTCGCGCAGGTGCTGGCTGATGGTGGCCTGCGCCAGGCCCAGCTCCTCCACCAGACTGCCGCAGATGCAGGTGTTCTGCTTCAGCAGGTGCTGCAGGATGGCGATGCGGGCGGGGTGGCCCAGCACCTTGGCCCAGGTGGCCAGCTGGTTCTGCTGCGCGGTGAAGAGGTCGGCCTTGGTGACGCCCATCGGTGCTGTGAATAGATCGCAATATTACGATGGAATAGCATCATCGCAATATGCCGATGAAGGGATCGTGACGGAACGTTGGCTACTTCGGCGCCGTGCGGTACAGCCACACGCCCACCGCGCCGAAGAGGAGGTTGGGCAGCCACACGGCGATCAGCGGGTCGAGCCCGGCGTTGGTGGCGGCCACGGTGGTGATCTTGCTGCTGAAGATGTAGAGCAGCACGAGCAGCACCCCGAGGGCGAGGTGGACACCGGTGCCGCCGCGCACCTTGCGGCTGCTGATGCTGACGCCGATGAGGGTGAACACGTAGGTGGCGAAGGGGGCGGAGGTGCGCTGGTGCTTCTCGATGAGGTAGAAGGCGGTGGTGTCGCTGCCCCGCATGCGCTCCTCGGCCACGAAGCGGTCCAGCTCGCCGGTGGTCATGCTCATGGCGTTCTCGTTGCGCTGGCCCAGGTCCTTGGGCACCAGGGGGATCAGGGTGTCCAGCACGCTGCCCTGCCGGAGGGTGCCGCCGGTGCTGTCGATGTCCTGCAGGGTCCAGTCCTCCACGCGCCAGCGGCCGGTGAGGCTGTCGTAGGTGGCGCGCTCGCTCATCAGCTTGCGGGTGAGGTGGCCGTCCGTCCACTGCTCCAGGCTGAAGCGGTAGCCGGTGCGCTTCTGGGCGTTGAAGCTCTCCACATACGCGATGGTGCCGGGCGCGATCTCGCGGTGGATGTTCTTGCCCTTCACCTGGAAGGCCACGCGGATGTGCTCCTCCTCGAAGGCCAGGCGTTCCTTGTTGGCGGCGGGCAGCACCAGGTGGTTGGCGGCCAGGGCCAGCAGCATCAGGAAGGTGGCCGACAGGAAGTAGGGCCACATGAGGCGGGGAAAGCTGATGCCGCTGCTGAGGGCCGCGATCACCTCGCTGCGGTGGGCCAGCCGGCTGGTGAACAGGATCACCGCCAGGAAGATGAGCAGGCCGCTGAAGAAGTTCGCGTAGTAGATCACGAAGTTCACGTAGTACTCCCGCACGATCTCGCCCACCCCGGCGCTCATCTTGGCGAAGTCCTCCGTCTTCTCGCTGATGTCGAACACCACGGCGATGGCCATGATGAGCACCAGGATGAAGAAGAAGGTGCCCAGGAACTGGCGGATGATGTAGCGGTCGAAGATGCGGAGCATGGGGTCCTTCGGTCGGTCAGGGCGTCGGCCGGGGCCGGGTGGGGGCGTCACAGGCGCTGCTTGAGGGCGGGCAGCAGGGCGTTCTTCCAGGGGGTGAAGCTACCGTCCAGGATGCGCTGCCGCGCCTCGCGCATCAACGCGATGTAGAAGCCCAGGTTGTGCAGGCTGGCGATCTGCTGCCCCAGCATCTCGTTGCTGGCGAACAGGTGCCGGACGAAGGCGCGGCTGTAGGCCGTGTCCACCCAGCTGTGCCCATCGGGGTCCAGCGCGTCATGGTGGTCGGCCCATTGCCGGTTCTTGATCTGCAGCACGCCCTGGCGGGTGAAGAGCATGCCGTTGCGGCCGTTGCGGGTGGGCATCACGCAATCGAACATGTCCACCCCGCGGGCCATGTTCTCCAGCAGGTTCCACGGCGTGCCCACGCCCATCAGGTAGCGCGGCCGGTCGGCCGGCAGGATGCCGCAGCACAGCTCGGCCATGGCGTACATCTCCTCCTCGGGCTCGCCCACGCTGAGGCCGCCGATGGCGTTGCCGGGGGCGCCCTTGCCCGCGACGTGCTCGCTGCTCTGCCTGCGCAGTTCGGCGAAGGTGCTGCCCTGCACGATGGGGAAGAGGACCTGTTCGTATCCGTACTTCGGCTCCGTGCTGTTGAAGCGGGCGATGCAGCGGTCCAGCCAGCGGTGCGTGCGGTGCATGCTGTCGGCCGCGTACTTCAGGTCGCAGGGCCAGGGGGTGCACTCATCGAAGGCCATGCAGATGTCGGCGCCGATGCTGCGCTGGATGTCCATCACGCTCTCCGGGGTGAAGAGGTGGCGGCTGCCGTCGATGTGGCTCTGGAACCGCACCCCCTCCTCGGTGATCTTGCGGATGTCGCTCAGGGAGTGCACCTGGAAGCCGCCGCTGTCGGTGAGGATGGGGCGGTCCCACCCGTTGAACCGGTGCAGGCCGCCGGCATGCTCCAGCACCGCGGTGCCTGGCCGCAGGTACAGGTGGTAGGTGTTGCTGAGCATGATCGGCGCGTCCAGGTCCTGGCGCAGTTCGCGGGGGTGGACGGCCTTGACGGCGCCCAGGGTGCCCACCGGCATGAAGACGGGGGTGGGGATGGCGCCGTGGTCGGTGTGGAGCACCCCGGCGCGGGCGTGGCCGGCCGGATCGGTGCGGAGGAGCTCGAACTGCACGGCGCAAAGATGGGGCGGTCGGGGCGGGCCGGGGTTGCCCCCGATGGCCTGTTCATAACCGGGCCGTGGGGGGGAGGAGGGGTGCGGCGGGGCCCGGTAGTTTCGCTGCCATCCTCTCCATGGTCCAGACGCTCGTGTTCGCGATGGGCGGCGCGCTCGCCGTGCTGTTGTGCTACCACGCGTTCATCTTCAGCCGGCTCGCCTTCCGCCGCCAGGCGGTGGTGGCCGACCGCGACCTGCCGGTGAGCGTGGTGATCTGCGCCCGTAACGAGGCGCCGGCCCTGGAGAAGCTCGTTCCGGAACTGATGGAGCAGGACCACCGCGAGTTCGAGGTGGTGGTGGTGAACGACCGCAGCCAGGACCTCACCGGCGAGGTGCTCGAGTGGATGAAGCCGCGTTTCCCCCGGCTGCGCGTGGTCAACATCCAGGCCGATGAGAAGTTCAGCTACGGCAAGAAGATCGCCGTCGGCGTCGGGGTGCGTGCCGCCAAGCACCCGCACATCCTGCTCACCGACGCGGATTGCCGTCCGGTGAGCCCGGACTGGATCAGCTGCATGGCCAGCGGCTTCAGCGACCGCCGCCACATCGTCATCGGCCACAGCCCGTACGAGGTGCGGGCGGGCCTCACCAACGTGCTGGAGCGCTACGACGGCATCACCAAGGCCGTGCAGTTCATCGCCTTCGCGAAGGCGGGCCTGCCCTACATGGGCGTGGGCCGCAACCTGGGCTATACGCACGAGGTCTTCTTCAACGCCAAGGGGCCGCGGCGCCACCACCACCTGATGAGCGGCGACGACGACCTGTTCATCAACGAGGTGGCCCGGGCCCGCAACACCACGGCCGTGGCCGACCCGCGCACCTTCATGGTGACGCGCGCCACCGAGGGCCTCACCGCGTGGATCCGCCGCAAGCGCCGCCACTACACCACGGCCCGCTACTACCGCTTCGGCCACCAGGTGCTGCTCACCCTGCTGCCGCTGGCGCGCATCGTGTTCTGGGCGGCCTGCGCGGCCCTCTTCGTCCTGGGCGCCGCGCCCCAGGCGGCCCTCGGTCTGGCCGTCAAGGTCGGCGCCTTCCTGCCCGTCACCCTGCTGGCCATGCACCGGCTCGGCGCGGGCCCCCTGTTGCTCACCCTCGCCCTCCCCCTGGAATGGCTGTTCTTAGTTTTGGAACCGCTGATCTACGTCAGCACCCTGGTCATCAAGCCCCGCAGATGGAAGTGAACGAGAACCTCTCCGAGAAGGCGCGCCACGACTACCTGCTCGTGCGCCGCGCCGTGGACAAGGGCGACCAGAAGGCCTACGCCGAACTGATGAGCCGCTACCGCGACTCCATCTACTTCATGTTGTTGAAGATGATCAACAACAAGGACGACGCGGAGGACCTCACGATCGAGGCGTTCGGCAAGGCGTTCAACCGCCTCAAGCAGTACACGCCCAACTACGCCTTCAGCACCTGGCTGTTCAAGATCGCGTCAAACAACTGCATCGACTGGATCCGCAAGCAGAAGAAGAAGACCCTCTCCATCGACAACCCCATCGGCACCGACGACGGGGATGAGATGACGATCGAGATCCGCAGCCACGGCCCCGATCCGGCCGACGTGGTGATCCGCGACCAGAAGAGCGCCGTGATGCGCGAGGTGGTGGACAAGCTCAAGCCGCGCTACCGCACCCTCATCGAACTGCGCTACTACAAGGAGTACAGCTACGAGGAGATCGCCGAGGAGCTCGACCTGCCGCTCGGCACCGTCAAGGCCCAGCTCTTCCGCGCCCGCGAGTTCCTCATGAACATGCTGAACAACAGCAAGGAGGCCATCTGAGCGCATGTGCACATGTGCTCATGTGCACATGCGCACATGATCGACCTGCTCACGACGTACTTCCCCGAGCTCACCGCCCGGCAGCGCGAACGGTTCGAGCGCATGGGGCCGCTCTACGCCGAGTGGAACGCGCGGGTGAACCTCATCTCCCGGAAGGACTTCGAGCACCTGGTCGAACGGCACATCCTGCATTCGCTCGGCATCGCCAAGGTCGTGACCTTCAGGAAGGGCACGCGCATCGTCGACGTGGGCACGGGCGGTGGCTTCCCCCTGATCCCGCTCGCGGTCCTCTTCCCGGACTGCGTCTTCCACGGCATCGACGGCATCGGCAAGAAGATCGCCGCGGTGAAGGGCGTCATCGAGGGCCTGGGGCTCACCAACTGCACGGCCGAACAGGTGCGCAGCACCGAGCACCGGCAGCGCTATGACGTCATCGTCAGCCGCGCGGTCACCACCCTGCCCGAGTTCATCCGCGACACGAGGCACCTGGTCGCCCGGGGCGCGGGGCGGATCTACTCCCTCAAGGGGGGGGACCTGGCCGATGAGCTCCTGCCCATCAAGCAGCGCTACCGCGTGCACGCGCTGAGCGAGCACTTCGAGGAGGAGTTCTTCGGCACGAAGAAGGTGGTGGAGGTCGAGATGTGAAAGCTGGAAGCTGGAACAGGCCCGCGTGAAGGCGGGGCCCTTTCCTCCTTCCTCGTTCAGCGTTGCCCTTCAGCTTTCCAGCTGCAGCCTGCTCAGGCTGTGGTAGAGCCCGTCGGCATCGGCGATCAGCTCGCCGTGGGTGCCGCTCTCGGCGATCACGCCCTTGTCGAGCACCAGGATGCGGTCGGCATCGCGGATGGTGCTGAGGCGGTGCGCGATGACCAGGCTGGT
>JAEUSW010000189.1 GCA_016788285.1 Flavobacteriales bacterium | reverse complement strand
CATGAACGACCGCGCGCTGCGCGACATCACCATCGGCCTGGGCGGCACCGGCAACGGCGTGCCCCGGCAGGACGGCTTCAACATCACCCCCGCCAGCGAGGTGATGGCCATCCTCTGCCTCGCCACCAGCTTCGAGGACCTCAAGAAGCGCCTCGGCGACATCTACGTGGGCCAGCGCTGGGACCGCACGCCTGTCTACGCCCGCGACCTGAAGGCCGAGGCCGCCATGGCCATCCTGCTGAAGGACGCCATCAAGCCCAACCTGGTGCAGACCCTGGAGGGCAATCCCGCGATCCTGCACGGCGGCCCGTTCGCCAACATCGCGCAGGGCGTGAACAGCGTGCTCGCCACCAAGATGGGCCTGAGCCTCGGCGACTACGTGGTGACGGAGGCCGGCTTCGGCGCGGACCTCGGCGCGGAGAAGTTCTTCGACATCAAGTGCCGCGCGGCGGGCCTGAAGCCCAGTGCTGCGGTGATCGTGGCCACGGTGCGCGCGCTGCGCTACCACGGCGGGGTGGACGTGAAGGAGGTGAACACCGCCGCGCCCGAGAAGCTGAAGGCCGGCCTCGCCAACCTGGGCCGCCACATCGAGAACGTGGCCAAGTTCGGCGTGAAGGCCGTGGTGGCCATCAACCACTTCCCCACGGATACGCCCGAGGAGATCGACCTGATCAAGGCCTACTGCAAGGAGCGCGGTGCCGAAGCAGTGCTTGCGCAGGGCTTCGCGAAGGGCGGCGATGGCATGACAGACCTCGCCAGCGCCGTGCTGCGCGTGATCGAGGAGGGGAAGAGCGCGTTCAAGCCGCTCTACGACCTCAACGGCTCCATCAAGCAGAAGATCGAGACCATCGCCCGCGAGATCTACCGCGCCGACGGCGTGGACTACAGCGGCGATGCCGAGACCGCGCTGCGACGCATCGACAAGCTGGGCCTCAACAACGTGCCCATCTGCATGGCCAAGACGCAGTACAGCTTCAGCGACAACAAGGAGCTGCGCGCCGCGCCCACCGGCTTCCGCATCACCGTGCGCGACATCGAGATCAGCGCCGGCGCCGGCTTCGTGGTGCCCATCTGCGGCGAGATCATGCGCATGCCGGGTCTGCCCGAAGTGCCCGCCGCTGAAGGCATGGACATCGATGCCAACGGGGTGATCAGCGGGTTGAGCTGAGGATCGAACAGGCATGCTGGCCGTACAGGCTCCGCGTCGGTCGGGAGCAGGGCGTGCAGGGATGACGGTGAACGCCGGTGGGTGCCTGCGCCGGCGCGGCGCAACCTTTCGGGGACCGCTCGTCTTCGCAGTGGTGCCTGTCCCATCGATGGATCGCGTTCTCATCCGACTCCTGCTCGTGCTGTGTGCCACGCACCCGATGAACGCTCAGGACTTCGTCCAGCGCCATGATCACCTCGGTCCCGTGTATCCCCGGCCGCCCCTGGTGGAGCCGCTTCCGAACGGCGATCTCTGGCTGGTCTGGAGCAGCAATACGGCCACCTCGCCGGACACCTGTCGTGTTCATGTGCGCAAGCTCGGGCCAGCCGGGCAGCTGTTGCTGGAGAACGATCTGATGTTGCCTCCCGCATACGGCGGCGGCGGGCTCACCGGGGCGTTCGCTCTCGCAGGTGGCGGCTTGGTGCTCGTGGGGCAGAACGCCTCCTTGCCGATGATCATGCGCCTGGACCCGACCGGGCAACTGCTCGGGGCGGTCCGGTATTCGTTCGGCGCGAGCGCTCAGTTCCGGGATGTGGTGGAGCGGCCGGACGGCTCGCTCACCGTGGCCGGCCAGGCCATGATCGCGAATGAACCCGTGCCGTGGCTCCTGCATACCGACAGCGGCGGGAACCAGCTCATGACGTGGAGCGATCGGATCCCCGGCCATGCGGGGATCAATACCGCGCTCCTGCCGTGCGATGACGGGGGCGTGTTGGTGTTGGGCCTCGATTGGGACGGGCTCGGTACCGTGGACATGCATGTGCAGAAGCTCGGTCCCCTGGACGAATGGGACTGGGGCCGCTCCATCAGCGCAGGTCGGATCCGCGCTGTGCAGGCGGTCCCTCGACCGGGTGGTGGGTGGATCGTACTGGCGGAGCAGCAGATACAGCTCGGGCCACAAGCTGGCGCTCCCGTCCTGGTCGACCTGGGGCCGCAGGGTCAGGTATACCGGAACAAGCGCCTGTGGGCCCTGCCATCGGACAGCGCAGCCTACAACGCGTCCACGATGGGGCAGCTGCCGGACGGCTCCCTCGTGGTGTGCACCACCGTGGACTGGTCGGGGGCGAATGCGGTGTTCCGGCTGGATGATGCCTTGGTCCCGGAGGCCACTGCGCTGTTCATTCCCGGGAGCACCCTGGCGTATGGCTTGAGGGCCCTGGCGTTCAGCGATGGTGACCTGCTCCTGACCGGGCTGGCGCCCGACCCGTTCTTCATCACGCCCCTGGTGGCCCGCTGGGATACCGCCCAACCGCCACCATGCGGTGCTGCGCAAGCACAGGTCGTGGCGGACAGCATCGCTCTCGGGCTGGACAGCACGTTCATCCGGGTCGCGATCAACCCGACCACGGAGGACATCACCGCGATGATCCTGCCGGACACCCTGAGCTGGACCGTGACGGACCCGTGCACCATCGGTACCGGGGTCGTTGATCGGCCCAACGCGGCCACCGCACTGCACGTGTACCCCGACCCCGCCGCGGACGTCGTGCACGTCACTGGAACGGAGGGGCTCAGCGCCCTGGTGCTGTTGGACGCCCGTGGGAGGGAACTGCGGCGTTGGTCCGTCCCGTTGCCCGCCAGGTTCGATGTCACCGGCGATTCCCCGGGGCTGTATCTGTTGGTCGGTGCCGGCGCTGAAGGCAGGCGCTCGGCCCGGTTGGTGGTGCAGCACTGAGCCCTTCATCGGACCGGCACGCCGAGGGCCGTATGTCGGTCACATGGGCGACCTTCCCACGCACAGGACAGGTCATCCATGTCGCTACGAGAAGTGTCGTCCGCGCACAGACGGTGTTCATGGTCTTTCCTGTGGGGTCGCCAGATGGAACTGCCCTGTCCGGTAGGGACGAACCTGCACGCCCGGGCGAAGGATGGGTTCGTTGATTCCAATGGATCCGCGTTCGGGCTCCCATGCTCCTTTGGTTCCAACGATGGATGTGGGTCCGCGTCCATTGCCTTATTTGGGGGTGTTCGAGCCCATGAGAACCTTGCCCCTGCGCCTCTGGCTCTTGCTGATCCCCGCCTGCTGGACCGGCAGCGTGTCGGCGCAGCAGGTCGTTGAGCCGGAGCGCGAACTCCCCGTCGAGTGGATCACCGTGGACGACGGCCTTCCCCAGGGCATGGTGCGTGCGATGCTGCAGGACCGGCATGGCTTCATCTGGTTCGGTACCAAGGATGGCCTGGTGCGCTACGATGGGCACCGCATGCGGGTGTTCCGGCAGGACACGACCGGTCACGGCTTGTGCGGCAGCCACATCACCGCGCTGCTCGAGAGCCGCGATGGCCTGATGTGGGTGGCCACGGAAGAGCATGGCATCTGCGTGTTCGATCCGCGCACCGAGCGGTTCGAGCGCGTTGAGGTGGACGCGCGGGTGGACCGGTCCCGCACGGACGCGCCCCGCCTCTTGCGCGAGCACACCGACGGCAACATCTGGGTGGTGCACATCCACGGTTCCATCCACGTGATCCAGCGCTTCACGGGGAGGGCCGCAGGTGCTGCCGTTGCGCCACGGATGTCTCCCATCGAAGCGGTGTATCGCGGTGCCATGCCGAAAGGGACCACCACGGGGCTCCTCACCATGCGCAATGGCGATGTCTGGATCACGGACTACGATTCGCTGCGGGTGCTCCGGACCGAGCAGGACAGGTTGCTCGTTCGTGCGGTGCATGCTTTACCGGGTTCCAGAGCGCGTTCCTACAAGCTGGGCGAGCGCACCATGTTGCTGCCCGATACCGCCCGGCAGCGCGTGCTGCTCATCCATGATGAAGGCATCTCGGTCCACGATGAACGCACCGGGGCGCATCGGTCCCTCTTTCCCATGCCCACCTCGTTGAGGATGCACGGGCACTTTCTGCTGGACGGCCGGAACCGCCTGTGGATGGGTGCGAACCACGGTGGGAGCGCCTCGCGCCTCGACCTGACCACCGGTGTTCTGGAGGAGTTCCTGTTCGTGGCGCAGAACCGATCGGGTGTTCTGGCGCAACCGCTCGTGGTGAGCTGGCTGGAGGATCGGGAAGGGAACATCTGGGCCGGCACGGGCGGCTTTGGCGCGGTGAAGTACGCCGCGTGCACCGAGCGGTTCCAGCGTTTGCGCATGGGGCGCTATGCCACGCTCATCCAACCCGACCTGGCGGGCCGCTACATCGTGGTGGGCGAGGGGCATGAGTGGCTGAACGCACCGGGTGGAAGGCCACAGGTGCTCGCCGCACGGCGGGCCATGGAGGCCGCCGGTCGGCAGGCCATTTGGGGCAGTGTGGTGGTGGCTCCCGATGGCGTGCAATGGACCAGCACGGAGAAACCCCTCGGTGTTGACCCCGTGCTTTGCCGCTTCGATCCGTTGACCGATGGTGGACTGGAACCCGTGCCCCTGGCGGAAGGGGAACACCCGTGCGAGGTGCTGCCCGGCCTCGGCCACGATCTATGGATGACCGCGTACGGCGAGCACGTGGACCGGATCGATCGCCTGATCCGGATGGACACCCGAACCGGCCTGGTGCTACGCCGCTACCCGATGCCGGTGCCGATCCAGGTCGCCGAGTATCGCGCCATCTCCGACTGGCGTATCGGGCCGGATGGCACCTTGCTCCTGGGTACGCTCGAAGGGGTGATGATCCTCGATCCGGAGCACGGGTCGTGGCGCACCTTCACCCATCGCCCCGAAGAGCCTCGATCGCTGCCGGATGCCACCGTCTTCTCGATCTGCCCGGACCCGGCGCTGCCGGATGCCTTCCTGTGGGTGGGCACCGCCGGAGCGGGTCTGGCCCGGCTCGATCTCAACACGGGCCGCTGTGTACGGTACACCACGGCTCAAGGGCTTCCGAACGATGTGGTCTACGGCATTCTCTCCGATGCCCGCGGCAACCTCTGGCTCAGCACCAACAACGGCCTTTGCCGTTTCGATCCCCGGTCCGGCGCCACCCGGCACTACACCCGGGACCACGGCCTGTGCGGCAACGAGTTCAACCGCTACAGCGCGCACCGCGGGGCCGATGGACGCTTCTACTTCGCCGGTGTGGATGGTGTCACCGCCTTCGATCCGGAGGAGCTCTACGCTGCTGAACGGCCTTCACCCACCCGGATCACAAGCCTGCGGCTTGCCGGTCGGGAACTGTTCGCGGTAGGGGACCTGCAGGACGATGCTGGACGAGGGCCTTTGGACAGTTCGATCACGCATTCGCGCGTGGTGGAGCTGTCGTATGATGAGCCTGTGATCTCGTTCGACTTCGCGTGCATGGATGCCACCGCGCCGGCCAGGAACGCCTACCGCTACCGCATGAAGGGCTTCATCGACGAATGGTTGCACGCGCACGATGCACAGGAGGCCACCTTCACCAATCTGGATCCCGGCAGCTACCGCTTCGAGGTGCAGGGCCGCAACAGTGCCGGCATCTGGGACCCGATCGGCGCCACGCTCACCCTGATCATCACGCCTCCGTGGTGGGGCACCTGGTGGTTCCGGGCATCGGCTGCGCTCGTGGTGTTGGCGCTGCTCTATGGGCTCTACCGGTATCGGCTGGCCCAGCAACTGCGGCTGGCCCTCGTGCGCGAACGCATCGCCCGCGACCTGCACGACGAGATCGGATCCACCCTCAGCAGCGTCGCGTTCTTCAGCGAGGCGGCCAGGCGACAAGGCGCCGGTGAGGGTGGCGTGAAGGGCGAGATGCTCGAACGCATCAGCCAGAGCACCAGCCAGATGGTGGAGAGCATGAACGATATCGTTTGGGCGGTGAACTCCCGGAACGACGATCTCCTGCACGTGGTGCAGCGCATGAACGAGTTCGCCGCGCGCATGGCGGAGGCCGGGGGCTTCACCCTCGACCTGTTGCAGGAGGGGTTCGACCCCGATCAGGTCCTGAGCATGACCCAACGCAAGAACCTCTACCTCATCTTCAAGGAGGCGGTGAACAACGCCGCCAAGTACGCACGGTGCCGTACGCTCACGGTGCGCATCACCATCGAGCGGAACGTGCTTGTGATGCGGGTGCAGGATGACGGGATCGGTCTGGACCCCTCCGCGAACGGGGGCGGGAACGGGGCCGCCCGGGGGGGCAACGGCCTGCGCAACATGCGTTCCCGTGCCGAGGAGATCAAGGGCACACTGAACGTCACGAGCGGACCAGGCCAGGGCACGTGCATCGACCTTCGCTTCCCGCTCTGAGCGATCCATTGGTTCCAACGGATCGGTCGCTCGTTGCCGCGGGTACTTTTGTCCGCATGCTCCGCGTGGTCGTGTTCGATGACAGCCGGGACCGGCGTGAAGGCCTTTGCGTGCTGATGGACACCATGCCCGACATGGAGTGCGTCGGCCTCTTCCCGGATTGCCGCGATGTGGTGCGGCATGTGGCCGAGACCATGCCCGACGTGGTGCTCATGGACATCGACATGCCCCATGTCAACGGCATCGAAGGCGTCGCGCTGATCAAGAAGCAGTTCCCCAAGGTGCGCGTGCTGATGCAGACCGTGTTCGAGGACGAGGACAAGGTCTTTGCCGCCGTGCTGGCCGGGGCCGATGGCTATCTGCTGAAACAGACCGCCCCGGACCGTTTCATGGAGGCGCTCAGGGACGTGGCCGCCGGCGGCTCGCCCATGTCGCCCACCGTGGCCCGAAAGGTGTTGACGTTCTTCAACAAACGCGCGCAGATCCCCGCCGCCCGGGAGTTCGACCTCAGCGAGCGCGAGCTCGACGTGCTCCGCGCCCTGGTCGATGGCCTCACCTACAAGATGGTGGCCGCCAAGCTCAGCATCTCGTATTCCACGGTCAACTCGCACGTCACCCGCATCTACGAGAAGCTGCATGTGAAGAGCGTGTCCGCTGCAGTGAGCCTGGCCTTGCGGGAAGGGCTGGTGTGATGTGGAGGCCCATCCGTCGCGTGGGGCGATATCCCGCGCGAGAGCGGACCTGCACGCCGCGGATCAGCCCTGGCTCCGGCTCGCCTCCGCTTCGAGCAGGTCGGCCGCATGGACCTCCCGGACCCAAGGCGCCGACACCCCCAGCCCCACCACCACCGGCAGCAACCACGCATCGCGCGCCAGGTAACGCGCATCCACCACGCTGAGGCTGGCACAGGCCCACGCCCCGATCAGCACCACCGCGAAGGCCAGCAGCACCGCCGCGCGCACCACGGGCGCTGTCCGCCGGCGCGTCAGCAACACCAGCCCTCCGATGGCCGACAGCGCCAGCAGCAGGGCATGCACCACGTCGAACACGGCCGTGGGGACCCGCCCGCGCGCGGTGGACTGCCAGGTGCTCCGGAAGGCGGGCAGCTCATGCGGCACATGCTGCTCCACCCGCTGGTACGGCGGGGTGGCCGGATCGCCGAACCAGGGGCTCACCACCCCGTCGGCGAGCGCGGTGGCGCGGAGCTGCCGGGCCGTGGAGACCAGGCTGGCCCGCACATGGCCCCACAGGTACCGGGGTTCGGTGAGCGTGCCGCGCACGATCCGCCCGTACTCCGCCCGCGTGGCCTCCCACCCGCCCTGGCGCTGCAGGGGGCTCTCCGGATACCAGAGGAAGGCGCGGCTCGTGGTGGGCAGACCGTCCAGGTACGCGCACAGGCCGTAGTGCTCGGTGGGGCAGTGCTCCTGCAGCCACGGCCGCAGCAGACCGGCGTCCACCAGGCGGCCCATGAGGAACACATGGCCGCCGCGGCTCACATGCGGCGTGCCGGTGAGCAGGCCGTTGGCCGCGAACAGCCCGCACCACGCGCACGCCGCCACCGACACGGCCTGCAGGAACGCCCGCCGTCGCGGGCGCGGGCCGATCAGCACGGCCACCGAAGCCACCAAGGGAAGGATGACCAGGTTGCTGAGGTGGCACCAGCAGGCCAGGATCACGAGCGCGATGTCGGTGGCCCGCCGGGGCCACCGTTCACGCTGCAGGACGAGCAGGACGATGCTCACGGCCCCCACCGCGGTGAGGATGTCCGGCATCAATTGCCCGGCGGTCCAGCCCAGGCCTGTGATGGGCCCGAGCACCAGGCATGTCGTCACCGTGGCGATGGCCGCGGTCCGCGCGGGCAGCAGCACCCGGGCGATGCGCCACACGGCGATCGCGCACAGCAGCGCCTGCGCCACCACCACGGGCCAGAGCGAGGCGCCGTTGAGGCTCAGGCCCCGGAT
>JAEUSW010000174.1 GCA_016788285.1 Flavobacteriales bacterium | reverse complement strand
TCAAGACCAGGAGGACGGGGATCATGTTCAGCACGATGGCCACGAGGATGTTCACCGTTTCGAATTCGGCGCGCAGCGAAAGGACGGTGGTGATCGTGCCCGCTCCCGCGATCACCGGAAAGGCCAAGGGGACCACGCTGTACACCTTCGGGTCGTCGCTGGGCAATCCGGGGGCGGAGGTATCTTCCTTGAACAACCGGATCCCCAGGATCATCTCCAACGCGATGAAGAAGAGCACCAAGGCCCCGGCTACTGCGAACGAGCGCACATCGACGCCAACGAACCCCAGGATCTTCTCGCCCACGAAGAGGAACACCACCATGATCCCCAAGCTCACGAGCATGGCCCGCAGCGGATAGATCTTCCCTGCTTTCTGCCGCACCTGCAGGATCAGCGGTATCCCGCCCACGATGTCGATCACCGCGAACAGGATGAGGAACGCCTTGCTGATCTCGGTGAAGTCCATGCCGGGGGCGAAGATGGTGACGGATATGCACCGCACCGGCTCAACCGGGCAGGATGCTCTCGATCGTACGGGCGAAATGCGCGTGTTCCAGCGCATGCACCCGTGCTGCCAGGGTCTCTACGGTGTCTGAGGGTAGAACCGGGCAGCGGTATTGCGCGATGTGGGCACCCTCATCGAACCGCTCGTTCACATAGTGGATGGTGATGCCGGACTCCATCTTCTTCGCAGCCAATACGGCCTGATGTACACGGTCGCCATACATGCCTTTGCCACCGAAGTCCGGTAGCAGCGAGGGGTGGATGTTGATGATCCGGTCGCGGTAGGCAGCCACCATCTCCAAGGGCACCAAGCGTAGAAAGCCCGCAAGGATGACGAGATCAACGTGCAGGCTCTGCAATTCGTGCAGCACCGTCCCGGACTTCAATCGGGCATGGGTGAACAGGTACGTTGGTACGCTCAGGTCCCACGCCCGCTGAAGCACTCCCGCTTGCGGGTTGTCGCACGCGATGAGTACCACTTCCGCAGAAGCATGCTGGCGAAAGTGCTCCACCAGTTTCTGTGCGTTCGTTCCCGAGCCGGAAGCCAGGATCGCGAGGCGGTTCATCGCTGCGAAGGTCACGATTCGTTGGCGGAACACCTCCGTTCGAGCACTTCCGTGACGACAGGGACATCGCCACCATCCTTGACCCCGACCCCTTCTGGTTGTCCGCCAGAGGCCGGTCCTTACCTGATAAGCAAGGAGTTGAGGGTGGCGCCCAAAGCCCTTGCCCCCTTCATCCGGTATCCGGTATCCCGACCTTGGATATTCGTTCCCGGGTCGGCGCTTGCATCTTTGGTTTTTCTGCTTCCTTTGCACCCTCACTAAAACGAACGGACATGTCGGATATCAAGTCAAGGGTCATCGCGATCATCGTGGATAAGCTCGGGGTCGATCAGGGCGAAGTCACCACGGAAGCGAGCTTCACGAACGACCTTGGCGCTGACAGCCTCGATACCGTCGAACTCATCATGGAGTTCGAGAAGGAGTTCAACATCGCCATCCCCGATGACCAGGCCGAGAAGATCCAGACCGTGGGTCAGGCCGTGGACTACGTGGAGAAGAACGCGAAGTAAGCCCGGGCCCATCGGGCTCTCCCCATGCAGCTCAGACGCGTTGTTGTGACCGGTCTGGGCGCGCTCACCCCCATCGGCAACACGCTTGCCGCCTACTGGGAGGGATTGGTGAGCGGCCGGAGCGGCGCTGCGCCCATCACGCGCTTCGATGCCTCGAAGTTCAAGACCCGCTTCGCCTGCGAGGTGAAGGGCTTCGACGCCGAGGCGTTCATGGACCGCAAGGAGGCCCGCAAGACCGATCCCTACGCCCAGTTCGCCTTGGTGTGCGCCGATGAGGCGATCACCGACAGCGGCCTGCTTTCCGATAAGCTGGACCGCGACCGCGTAGGGGTGATCTGGGGCAGCGGCATTGGCGGTCTGAAGACCTTCCAGGACGAGTGCATCGGCTTCGGCAAGGGTGACGGCACCCCACGCTTCAACCCCTTCTTCATCCCCAAGATGATCGCGGACAGCGCGGCGGGGCTGATCAGCATGAAGCATACGCTCCGCGGCCCCAGCTATGTGACCGCCAGCGCGTGCGCGAGCAGCAACAACGCCCTGATCGACGCCTTCAACGCCATCCGCCTGGGCCTGTGCCCGGCCGTGGTCACCGGTGGGAGCGAGGCGGCGATCTACGAGGCGGGCGTGGGCGGCTTCAACGCGCTCCACGCCATGAGCACCCGCAACGACGACCCGGCCACCGCTTCCCGACCGTACGACAAGGACCGCGACGGGTTCGTGCTGGGCGAGGGCGGCGCGGCGATCATCCTGGAGGACCTGGACCACGCCCTGGCCCGCGGCGCCAAGATCTACGCCGAGGTCATCGGCGGCGGAATGAGCAGCGACGCCTACCACATCACCGCCCCGCACCCCGAAGGCCTGGGCGCGGAGCTGTGCATGAAGTTCGCCCTCAAGGATGCCGGTCTCGCACCTGCGGACATCGACTACATCAACACCCACGGCACCAGCACCCCCATCGGCGACCCGCAGGAGGTGAAGGCCATTCAGCGTCTGTTCGGAGAGCACGCCTACACGCTGAACATCAGCGCCACCAAGAGCATGACCGGGCACCTGCTCGGCGGGGCCGGAGCGGTGGAAGGCGTGGCCGCCATCATGGCCGTGCACACCGATACGGTGCCCCCCACCATCAACCACTTCACGGACGATCCCGAGATCGACCCCCGGTTGAACTTCACGTTCAACACCGCGCAACGGCGCACGGTGAACGCCGCCATGAGCAATACGTTCGGCTTCGGCGGCCACAACACCGCGGTGATCTTCCGCAAGTACCGCTAGGCCCGCTTGATCCGCTCGCTGCTGCTCCGCGCCCGCGCCTCGGCCGAGGACCGGCGCATCCTGGCCTGGGTGAAGCGCTCCTTCGGCCTGCGCCCCGCCGACCTGGCCCTCTACAAACAGGCGCTGCGCCACAGCAGCGCGGTGCCCGAGGACCGGCCCGACCTGCCCGACAATGAGCGCCTGGAGTTCCTGGGCGATGCCATTCTGGACGCGGTGGTGGGCAGCCTGCTCTTCGAGCGTTACCCCAAGGAGGGCGAGGGCTTCCTCACCCGCATGCGCAGCAAGCTCGTGAGCCGCCAGCAGCTCAGCGAGCTGGCCCGCCGGGTGGACATCGGCAAGGTGATGGAAAGCAACGTCACGCGGGGGCACGAGACCAGCGTGCCCGGCAACGCGTTGGAGGCCATCTTCGGCGCCATCTACCTCGAGCAGGGCTTCGAACGGGCGCGCAAGGCCATCGTCAAGCTGATCATCAGCCAGTACGATCTGCGCGAGCTGGAGAAGGAGGACCGCGACAACAAGAGCCGCCTGCTGGAGTGGGGCCAGAAGCACCGCAAGCGGGTGGATTTCCACATCACCGAGGAAGGCGGCCGCGGCGGCCGGGGCAAGACCTACCTCTGCGAGGTGAAGGTGGACGGCGATGTGCGCGGGAGCGGGCGTGGCCCCAGCAAGAAGAAGGCCGAACAGGAGGCCGCGGACGCAGCGTTCCGCACCATGGAGAAACGACGCAGCAGCGGACGGGGTCGGGGCCGCGGCCGGGGCGGACGGCCCCGCGAAGGAGGGGCCGACCAGGTGGCGCCGAACACCAGGCCCGACCGGGGCGGATGACACCCCGTGGTGCACAGGTGCGGGCCCTGGCACTCGGCCACCCTATGCGCCGGGCCTACCTTTGACCGTCCATGGCCAAGACCACGCGCATCCGCCTTGATGTGGAGCCCGATCCCGAAGTGCACGTGATCGGCATCAGCAGCCATGTGAACGACTACCGGCTCTGCTGGTCCCTGAACCTGAGCCTGGGGATCGCCCTGACGCGCCGCGACCGCGACATCCTCGACAGTTCCGCGGAGGGCACCTCGCGCCATGCGGCCTTCGACCACGACGACCCCGAGACGCAGGTGCGCTACACCCTGGTGAACAACCGGGGAGGCGCGGGCCTTCTCATCAAGGACCAGCGATCGGCCGATTACTTCCTGGTGGTGGACGAGCAGGCGCCCGAGGCGCCCGAGGAGCTGCTGGACCGCGTGCGTGCCGCGGAATTCGTGCTGGCCGCCTACCCGGTGCCCTTCGACCAGCTTCGCGCCGGCCACAAACTCCTGCAGTGACCCCGATGTCCCCCAACGACCCCAAGACCAAGATCGTGGCCACCATCGGCCCGGCCAGCGCCCCGCCCGAGGTGTTGCGCGAACTGATGCGCGCCGGCATGGACGTGGCGCGCCTGAACTTCAGCCACGGTTCCTACGACTTCTACCGCGAGCTCATCGCCAACATCCGCGGGCTCAACGAGGAACTCGGCCTCAACACGGCCATCCTGGCGGACCTGCAAGGCCCCAAGCTCCGCGTGGGCGAGATGGAGAACGGGGCCATCGACCTGCCCGATGGCAGCGAGCTGGTGATCACCACCGAGCCCGTGAAGGGGCGTCCCGGCCTGGTGAGCACCACCTACACGCAGTTCCCACAGGACGTCAAGCCCGGGGAGATCGCCCTGCTGGACGATGGCAAGATCCGCCTGGAAGTGGTGGCCACCGACGGTCGCAGCCGCGTCACCACCCGCGTGCTGCACGGCGGCCCGCTCAGCGCCAACAAGGGCCTCAACCTGCCCAACACCAAGGTGAGCCTGCCCTGCCTCACGGACAAGGACCTGAAGGACCTGGACTTCGCCCTGGAGCAGAACGTGGACTGGGTGGGCCTGAGCTTCGTGCGCAGCGCGCGCGACATCATCGAGCTCAAGCACATCATCCGCGCCCAGGACAAGCACGCCCGCGTGATCGCCAAGATCGAGAAGCCGGAGGCCCTGCTGGAGATCGACGACATCATCCGCGAGGCCGACGCCCTGATGGTGGCCCGCGGCGACCTGGGCGTGGAGATCCCCATGGAGAAGGTGCCGCTGGTGCAGAAGGACCTCATCCGCCGCTGCCTGGCCATGCACCGCCCGGTGATCGTGGCCACGCAGATGATGGAGAGCATGATCACCAACATCACGCCCACCCGCGCCGAGGTGAACGACGTGGCCAACGCCGTGCTCGATCATGCCGACGCCGTGATGCTGAGCGCCGAGACCAGCGTGGGCAAACACCCCGTGGAGGTGGTGAAGGCCATGAACCGCATCCTGGTGGAGATGGAGACGGCCGAGGGCATGTACAACGTGCCCAACCCGCCCCTGGAGAGCAACGAACGCACGGTGAGCGACGCCATCAGCATCGCCGCCGTGCGCATGACCGAGGCCATGCCGGTGAAGGCCATCGTGACCATGACCCACAGCGGCTACACGGCGTTCAAGATCAGCAGCATGCGCCCCAAGGCCAACATCTACGCCTTCACCAGCAACCCGGCCATCCTGTGCATGCTGAACCTGGTGTGGGGCGTGCGCGCGCACTACTACGACAAGACGGTCAGCACCGACCACACCATCGCCGACATCAAGCACCTGCTGCGCCGCCGCAACCAGGTGCAGAAGGGCGACCTGGTGATCAACATCGCCAGCATGCCCATCGCCGAGAAGGGCATGGCGAACATGCTCAAGCTGAGCCCGGCTTAGCGCTCACCGCCGCACCACCTTCACGTAGCGCAGTCCCTCGTTGGTCTTCAGCACCACGGTGTAGGTGCCCGGTGCCTCCCGGGCCAGGTCCAGGGAGAAGCGGTGCTCCCCAAGGGCGCTGTGCGCGTGCAACAGGCGCCGCACCAGACCGCCGTCCGCCCGCAGCACGCTCAGGTCCGCGATGGTGCTGCGGTCCAGCCGCAGGTCGACGATCAAGGGCCCGTCGGTGACGGTGGGTGTGGCGTTGAGCGCGTGGTACTCCGGGACCGCCGGTCCAGTGCCCGTGCCCGTGGCCAGGTCCCTGGAGTACTTGTAGATGTAGGTGCCGGACATGTAGGCCAGCGAATCGTTGAGGCGGAAGAAGCGGTTGTAGTTGTTGCCCACGGTCTCCAGCGCCCACGTGAGGCCGCCATCGGTGGTGCCGTACAGCAGGTTGCCCCCGCCCACCCAGCCCCGCAGGGTGTCCATGAAGCCCACCACCTCCACGTAGGTATAGCTGTTGGCCGCCACGAGGGTGCTCCACGTCTGTCCGCCATCGATGCTGCGCAGCAGGCGCGTGTCGTCGTTCATCGGTTCGCTGTACACCGAGGCGTACCAGTGGTCCGCGTCCAATCGCTGGATCTTCCACACGATGTCGGAGATGACCCCGGTGAAGTGCTTCGGCTGCCAGCTGAGCCCCCCGTCCGTGGTGTACAGGATGACGCCACCGTTGCCCGCCGGCGCGGCCGTGCCGGTGACGAAGCCGGTGTCCGCGCTGATGAAGTGCACATCCACCAACGCCGTGGCCTGCGCGCTCATGTTGATGAAGGACCAGCTGAGGCCGCCATCGGTGCTCTTCACCACGTATGCCGGAGAGGCCCACAGCCCCACGCCGTAGATGGTGGTGGGGGTGGGTGCGGAGAGGCCGCAGATGCCGGGCGGCTGCGGGTTGATCAACGGGGCCACATCGGTCCAGGTGGCCCCGCCGTCCACCGTGCGGAGCAACGACCCGCTCAACGACCCGCAGTAGCCGTGCTGCGCATCGATGAACTCGATGCTGCGCAGGTATTGCCCGGCGGTGTACTGAAGGGTCCAGGTGGCCCCGCCATCCTCCGTGCGGCGGATCGTGCCGGCCGGGCCGCCCGCCGCCCAGCCCACCGTGTCGTTGATGAAGAAGACATCGTCGTGGCGCCCGGAAGGCGGGATGTTCAGCGTGGTCCATGTGCCCTGGCCGAAGGCCTGGCCGGTGAACAGCGCGGACGACAGGAACAGCAGGAGCGAGCGCATCAGGAGGTGGCTGGAAGCCAAGGTAAGGCCGGGGATCCGGTGGGACAGAGCCCGCTCAGCCGTTGAGCCGACGTCCGAGGACCAGGTCCATGTAGAAGCCGGGCTTCCTGAGCCGTGCGCGCAGGTCGAGGTCGGTGAACATGCTGCTGATGGTGTCCGCCAGCGCCGGGTTGCGGTTCGCGCGCTTCACCACGAAGTCGAACAGCCAGGCCTGGTGGGCGAGGTCCTGCAACCGGGTGCTGATGGAGAGTTCCTGGCCCAGGCGCTTCCACACACGCGCATCGTAGGTCCTGAGGAAGGCGGGGTCCGTGCGACCCTCGCGGAGGGCCTCGTGCGCCACGTCGGCGGCGTGCGCGCCGCTGATCATCGCATGGCTGATGCCCTCGCCGGTGAAGGGGTCGATCAGGTGCCCGGCATCGCCGATCAGAAGGTAGCCCTCCCCGCTCAAGGGGTGGCGCTTGCTGGCCAGGGGAAGCCCCATCCCCTGCACGGGTCCATCGGCCGCGGCGTTCGCGAACCGGTGCCTCAGGGTAGGGTGGGTGGTGACGAGGCGCTCCAGCTCGGCCTTCAGGTCCAGCCGGCGTGTCCGCACGTGGTCGCTGCGCAGGCCCAGGCCCACGTTGGCGCGGCCTCCGGGCAGTGGGAAGATCCAGAGGTAACCCGGGAGCAGCTCCTTGAGGAAGTGCAGCTCGATGAAGCCGTCCGGGTCGAGGCCGGTGATGCCTCGGTAGTAGGCCCGCACCCCGGCGGCGTGGTGGCGCGGTTCCATGGGCAGCCCGGCCACGTGGCGTGCGAAGTGCGAGTTGGCCCCATCGGCGGCCAGCACGAGCCTGCAACGCACGGAACGCCCACCTTCAAGCGCGATCGTCCAGCCGTCGGCCGTGCGTGTGTACTGTTTCGCCGCGGTCGCCTCCAGCATCTGCACGGCACTGTGGCGCTTCACCGCGTCGAAGAGCACGGCATCGAAGGCCCGGCGGGGCAGGATGGCCCCCGGCGCCTCGCCCACGCCGGTGTGGCGGGAGAAGGGCACGCGAAGCGATCGGCCGCCCGGGGCCACGAAGGTGACCCCCCAGCTGGCCATGCGGTGGGCATCGGCATTGACCCGTTCCACCAGGTTCGGGTCGATGCGTCCCAACACCCGCATCACTTTGCCGCTGAGGGCGTCGCCGCACACCTTGTCCCGGGGGAACACGGCCTTCTCGACCAACATGGAGCGCACGCCGTGCCGGGCCAGTTGCAGCGCCGCCGTGCATCCGCCGGGGCCGCCGCCCACGATCAGGACATCCGTGGCGTGCGTTGGAGCGGCGTTGGATGCGGAGGACGCCTGCATGCGGGACGCGCTAGCCGCGGAAAGCCTCCGCGCTGAACTGCTCCAGGAAGCGGACGTCGTTCTCCCAGTAGAGGCGCAGATCGGGCACCCGGTAGCGCAACTGGGCGATGCGCTCCACGCCCATGCCGAAGGCGAAGCCGCTGTACACGAGCGGATCGATCCCGCAATTGCTCAGCACGGCGGGGTCCACCATGCCGCAGCCCATGATCTCCACCCATCCGCTGTGCTTGCACACCGTGCAGCCCGCGCCGGCGCAGATGGTGCAGCTCATGTCCACCTCGGCGCTGGGCTCGGTGAAGGGGAAATAGCTCGGCCGCATGCGGATGACCACCTCGGGCCCGAACATGGCCTTGGCGAAATGGTCCAGGGTGCCCTTCAGTTCGGCGAAGCTCACGCCCTTGTCCACGTAAAGCCCCTCCACCTGGTGGAACATGCAGTGGGCCCGCGCGCTGATGGCCTCGTTGCGGTACACGCGGCCGGGGCTCACCGTGCGGATGGGCGGCCGCTGACCTTCCATCACCCGCACCTGCACGCTGCTGGTGTGGGTGCGCAGGGCCAGGGCGTCAGCCGCACCGGGCGTGACCCCCTTCCCCTGGGCCACGAAGAAGGTGTCCTGCATGTCGCGGGCCGGATGCTCGGGAGGGAAGTTCAGCGCCCCGAAATTGTGGTGGTCATCCTCCACCTCGGGACCTTCGCTCACGGTGAAGCCGATGTGCGCGAAGATGTCCACGATGCGCCGGCGCACCAGGGTGATGGGGTGCAGGCTGCCGGCCCCGTCGAGCGCCGCCGGGCGCGTGGGGTCATCCAGGCCCGCGCGTTCGTCGCGCTGCTGGTCCACCGCCAGTTTCAGCTCATCCAACCGGGCCTGGGCGGCCTGTTTGAGCTGGTTGAGGCGCTGACCGAGGGCCTTCTTCTCCTCGGCGGCCAGTTGCTTGAAGTCGTCGAACAGCGCGGTCACCGCTCCGTTGCGGCCCAGATAGGCCACGCGGAAGCGTTCCACCGCTTCGGCCGTGTCCGCGGCGGCGGTCTTCACCTCGGTCTCCAGGGCGAGGATGCGCTCCTGCAGGCTCATGGCAGCACCTTCATCCACATGCGGATGTCCTCGGCGGGACGATCGCGGCCATCGCGCTGCACGGCTGCGATCTTGTCCACCACATCGAGCCCCTCGACCACCTCGCCGAACACGGTGTACGCGCCGTCCAGATGAGGGGCGCCGCCCACACTGGCATACCGCGCCTTGGCCGCATCGTCATAGGTGACCGGGGTCCCCATCGTGGCGTTGCGCTTGGCGATCATGTCCATCTCCTGTGGCTGGTAGGTGCGGCCCTGCACGATGTAGAACTGGCTGCCGCTGCTGGCCTTGGTGGGGTTCACCTGGTCGCCCTGCCGGGCCGCTGCCAGGGTGCCCTTCGTGTGGTAGAGGCCCGGGACGATCTCCGCCGGCACGGTGTATCCCGGCCCGCCCGTGCCCAGCGGCATGCCGGCCGCGGCGCGCTTGCTGTCCGGGTCGCCGCCCTGCACCATGAAGCCGGGGATCACCCGGTGGAAGACCAAGCTGTCGTAGTAGTGCTCCTTCACCAGCCTCAGGAAGTTGTCCCGGTGCTGGGGGGTCTCATTGTAGAGCTCCACGATCATCGTTCCCAAACTCGTGCGCACTTCCACGCGGGGGCGCTTGGCGGTGCCTTTGCCGGCTTTGGCGCTCTGCGCGGGCAGGGTGGCGGGGAGCATCAGGATCGCGAGGGCGACGGTGAGCTTGGTCGGGGTGATTTGCAGGAACATCGCTTTGGGCGCTACTTTTGAGGTTCGCCGAGCCTTTGCCGGCCAGGCGCCCAAAAGTACTGCGATGAGGCGATCGACCTTTCGTGCCCCGGTGATGACGCTGGCCGTGCTGTTGTGCTGGCCGCTGCTGCCTTCCTGCAACAAGGAGAAGCCCACCATCGCCCGCATCCGGATCCAGGACCAGAACGGCAGCGCGGTGCCCGAGGCCTATGTGAAGCTCTACGCCGATCCGGTATATCCCCTCGGCGACCCCACGCGCCTCACCCAGGAAAAGCTCACCGGCGCCGACGGCTGGGTCGAGTTCGACTACACCGGGTTCTACGAGCAGGGCCAGGCCGGTTTCGCCGTGCTGGACATCGTGAGCTTCAAGGACAGTGCGGTGGGCGAAGGCATCATCAAGATCGTGGAGGAGGAGACCGCCGAGGAGGAGGTGACCCTGGTGCCGGTGACGCCGTAAGGGAACGCCCCCCTCCAGCCCGTCCCTGGCGCCCTTGTGCACAGGACCCGCCCACGGGCGCATCCTGCGTGAGCGGTGATCAGCGGTCGAAGTAATCCAGCAGGGCCTCCTTCATCAGGCGCTCCTGTTCCTTGTCGGTGAGCGGGGGCAGGTCCCGTGCGCGTTCGAAGTGAGGCCAGCCATCGGCATCGCGCCCCAGTTCTCGGTAGTAGCCGTAGGGCAGCAGCAGCACGCAGATGCCGATGTGCATGAGGTTCACCTTCTCGTCCTTCTTGAACTCGCGGGCGTGCTGGCCGAGCTCCTGTACCCCCACCAGGAAGATCAACCCGTTGAGATCGACGGGTGCGCCGAACCGCTGCTCCATGTGCTTGAGCAGGTCGCGCCAGCGCTTTTCGAAGGTGAGGTCCAAAGCAGGAGGAGTGTGGGTCGGGGCGAAGGGGCGAACGGCCCCCGGCGGGGCCTGCAAAGATGCCATCGGACCGATCGCATCGCCACGTTGCGCACATTCACCACTTTCACATCCATGAACTGGCTGGACTGGGTCTTGGTGGCCTTGCTGGGCATCGCCGCTGTACAGGGGTTCCTGCACGGGTTCGTGCGCGAGCTCGCCGGACTGCTGGCCTGGGTGGCGGGCATCTGGGCGGGCCTTCACCTCAATGATCGGGTGGCGGCCTGGCTCGGCCTGGACCCCGCGCAGGAGGCGGTGAGCTTCCTGGCCACCTTCCTGCTGGTGCTTCTGGCGGTGCACCTGTTGGGGCGTGCGCTCACCACGGCCATCGACGCGGCGCAGCTCGGTCTGCCCAACCAGGTGGCCGGGGTGGCCTTCGCCCTGGTCCGCAAGGCCTTCGTGCTGAGCGTGCTGATCAACCTGTTCGCCGCGTGGCAGGGTCCGCGCTGGAGCGCTGTCCGCGAGGCGCTCGATGGGTCGGTGGTCGCGCCCCCGCTCCGCGCCTTCGCACCGCTCATCGTGCCCGCGCTGGGCGAGGCCAAGTGGGTCGGGCGCACGCTCGAGCAGGTGGAACAGGAGCTGGAGGAGCGCCTCTGAGCGTCGAGGCGCGGACGGCCGCTCAGGCCTTCTTCACGCGCACGGCGTTCATGCCGCGAGGACCACGCTCCAGTTCGAAGGTGACCGTGTCGCCCACGCGCACCTCCTCGAGCATCGCACTGATGTGCACGAAATAGCGCTCGCGCGAGCCGTTGTCCTGGATGAATCCGAAGCCCCGGCCTTCATCGAAGCGGTCCAACCGGCCCTTGAGCGGCTCGGGCGGCACGTCCTCGCGCCGCGGAACCCCCAGCTCGATGTCCTCGGCCTTGATCTCCTGGCGTTTGGTGGGGTCGGGCGGGGTATCGGTGATCCGGCCGAACTCGTCGACGTACGCGATCATGTTGTCCAAGCCTCCGCCGGCACTGTTGGCCTTGCGTTCGGCCTTGCGGCGCTCCTTTTCCTCCTGCTTCTGTTGACGGCGCTTTTCCTGCTCGCGTTTGTTGAACGAATCGGCCATGCGGAGATGTTGGTCCCGTGGGGTGATCGACACCGCTATCGCGCGAGGCCGGGTCCGTGGGTGTGACGAAGGTAGCGCTTCCGGCCTCAGGGCTGATGGGGGGAGAGCTTCGCGTACAGGTCCAGGCTGATCCACCGGTCGTCCTTGCGCTCGCATTCCCGCAGGGTGCCCTCGTGCCGGAACCCGTGCTTCAGCAGCACCCGGGCGCTTGCGGCGTTCTCCGGCTCCACTTCGGCCACCACCCGGTGCAGGCCCAGGGTGTTGAAGGCCTGGTCCAGCACGCGGCCGAGGGCCTCGCTGATGATGCCCTTGCCCCAGTGCTCCGGCAGCAGCCAATAACCCAGCTCGCAGCGCTTGTGCACCGGGTGGATGAAGTTGATGCCGATGGCCCCGAGGAACTCACCGTCCTTCTCCGACCGGATCGCCCACCACTTGCCCGTGCCTTCGCGCTCGATGGTGGCGTACCAGTCCATCTGCTCCTGCGTCGCCTCCAGGGTCATGAAGCGCACGGCGTAGTAGCGGATCACCTCCGGGTGCGACAGGCCGCGGTGGATGTGCGTGATGTCCGCAGGGGTGATGGGGTGGAGGGCGATCATCACCGATCATCGAAGAAGCTGCACGGACACATGTCCGAACTGCTTGAACGCCTTGTCGTTGGTCACCAGCGCATAGCCACCCGTTCGAGCGAAGGCGGCCAGATAGGCATCCATCCAGAGCTTGGGCGCCGCGGTGCTGGTCGCAGCGAGCTCCATCCAGGCGGGATGTAGACCTACGGGCTCATCTGCGAACGCGATGCGCGGATCGTCCAGCATCCCTTGCATGGCCTTGATGGCCGCCTTGTTGGTGAGCGGGCTCAGACCGAGCGGGCGGGTAAGGGCAGCCGTGGTCAGCAGGCGCAGGGTGCTCTGTTGGGTGTATCGGCAGAAGTGAACGGAGCCGGTCCGCGCACCTTCGAACCAATGCATGGCCTGCGGATGCAGCGGATGGGCCTCCAGGCTCAATGCGAGCCACACGTTGACATCGGGAAGGGTGGGCTTGCTCATCGCGTGCCGCCCCAGAGCAGTTCGTCCACCCGGTCCGGAGAGAAATCCTCCGCATTCTTCGCCTTGCCGCCCTTGATCACCGGAAAGGGGCTCCCCGGGGGCTTGCGCTTCCTGGGGCGCTCCTCCTCGGCCAGCAGGCGGCGACAGGCCTCCGCGATCAGGTCCTTCAGCTTGGCCCCGTCCTGCGCGGCCTTCATCTTCAACCGGGTCACCAGGTCGGGCGGGAGCTCAAAGGTCATTTTCATGACCCGAAGGTAAGGCCAGCAAGGACGGCCAGCAAGCTGGGAAGCTGGTAAACCAGCTTCGCGGGACACCGTTCAGGCCGGACTCATCACCTCCTGGTGCGACAGGCCGCGGTGGATGTGCGTGATGTCCGCGAGCGTCACCATGGGTCCAAGGAACAGGCGGGATGCCCGTTCAACCCTGCACCGCCGCGATCCCCGGCAGCACCTTGCCTTCGAGGTACTCGAGCATGGCGCCGCCGCCGGTGCTCACGTAGCTGATCTTATCGGCCAGGCCGAACTGGTTCACCGCGGCTACGCTGTCGCCGCCGCCCACCAGGCTGAAAGCGCCCTTGCCGGTGGCCTCGGCCACGGCGTTGGCAATGGCGATGGTACCCTGCTGGAAGGGCTTCATCTCGAACACGCCCATGGGGCCGTTCCACAGCAGCGTTTTGCTGCGCAGGATCGCGGCACGGCAGGCCTCGATGCTCTTGGGGCCGATGTCCAGGGCCATCCAGCCATCGGGCACGGCATTGGCCGCGCACTGGTCGGTGTTGGCGGTGTCGGCGAAGGCGTCGGCCACCACGGCGTCGGTGGGGATGTGCAGCTTCACGCCCTTGGCCTCCGCTTCCTTGATGATGCCGCGCGCGGTGTCGAGCAGGTCGTCCTCCACGAGGCTGGCACCGGTCTGGCCGCCCATGGCCTTCACGAAGGTGTTGGCCATACCGCCGCCGATGATCAGCTCATCGCACTTGCCGATGAGGTTCTGCAGCACTTCGATCTTGCTGCTCACCTTGCTGCCGCCCACGATGGCGGTCATGGGACGCTGTGGATCCCCGAGCACCTTGCCCACGCTGTCGCTCTCGGCCTGCATAAGGTAGCCGAACAGCTTGGCGGTGGGGAAGAACTTCGCCACGATGGTGGTGCTGGCGTGGGCGCGGTGGGCCGTGCCGAAC
>JAEUSW010000071.1 GCA_016788285.1 Flavobacteriales bacterium | reverse complement strand
CCGATGGCCGGGTTCGGGAAGGCCGCGAACTCCTTCACCTCCAGCTCCGGCACGCCCACGGACGTCACCTGGAAACGGATGTCGCACCACACCGTGTCCGTCGGGTTGGCGACATCATACCATACATAGCGGTACGTGCTCGCACCGTTCGCACCATACGGGGTGTGGTACGCATGGAAGTTGGTCACCATCACGCCGGGCTGGCACTGGATGGCATGCTGAGGCTGGGCGTTCCATACCGGCAGGGCCCCGGCCAGTTGCGGGGCGTAGCACACCCCCCAGCAGAAGTAGTTCTCCGTATTGGCCACCACGGACAACTCGTAGCGCCGCACGTTCAGCGTCTTGTTGGTCGAACCATTGAGGATCACATACACGTCCACCTCCTGGTTCGGTGTCGCATTGTCGCCCCAGTGTTCGATCAACTGACCGTTCACCACGTTCCCCGTCACGGGGTCGTGCAACTCGGCGAGCTGGGCCTGGGCCGCAGCGCAAAGGGTGAGCAGGGAGAGAGAGAGGAAGGTTCGCTTCATGGTGATCGGCTGTTGGCAGGAACTGGTGCGCTCCACGACAAAGGTAAATGGACCACAGCGCGGGACGCCCCCCTTGGACGTGACTTTCGCAGACCCCACAGGTTCGGGTAGGATCCCAAGGTGCACCCCACAACCCCCTTGGTCATTGCACACACCCGCCTACATTTGATCGGCGTCCCGATCCGGTGACGCCGGTCCGATGTCCGCATCGGTCGCTTCGTTGTCCCGAACCCCAACCCAACATCATGAAGAAGGCTGTACTCCTTTCCACCTTCGCGGCCCTGGCTTCGTTCCAGAGCTTCGCACAATGCCCGCCGGGCGAGACGCAGGTCACCATGACCATCGTCACCGATGCCTACGGCTCCGAGACCACCTGGGAGGTTACCGGTCCCGGCGGAAGCCCGGTCTACGGTTCCGGTGGACCATACACGGACCAGGGCGCTGGCGAGCACCCTCAGACCCCGGTGAGCTTCTGCGTGCCCGATGGCACGGTGCTGACCGTGACGGTGAACGACAGCTACGGTGATGGGATGTGCTGCCTCTATGGCGATGGTGCTTGGACCATTTCGGTCGGCGGTACTGACGTGGCCACGGGCGGCAGCTTCACCAGCACTCAGACGGCCAACGTGGTCATCGGCACCGACCTGGGCATCACCAGCCTCGGCATTCCGGTGGTGATCGCGCAGGGCAACACCACCGTCACCGGCACGGTGACCAACGCGGGCATCACGGCGATCTCCGGCTTCACCCTCGCCTATGCGGTGGACGGCGGCACCCCGGTGAGCCAGAACTTCAGCGCCACGGTCCAACCCGGAGCCAGCTATACCTACTCCTTCACCACGCCGTGGAACGCCACGGTGGGCAGCCACACCATCGACCTGACCCTCTCGGGCGTGAACGGCGACCTCTTCGCCGGCAACAACACCTTGACGCAGACGATCGGCGTGGCCACCCAGAGCGTACAGCGCGTCGCGCTGGTCGAGGAGTTCACCTCCAGCACCTGCCCCCCCTGCGCGAGCTACAACAGCACCTTCGACCCCCTGTTGAGCACGCTCAATACGAACATCGGCGGCTCGAACATCGCCGCCATCAAGTACCAGATGAACTGGCCCAGCCCCGGCAACGACCCCAGCTACAACCCGGATGGCAACGCGCGGAAGACCTACTACGGCGTCTCCGGCATCCCCGATGTGTTCCTGAACGGCCGCGCTGAGGCCAACGGCTACATCAACAGCGCCACCAACCTGAACGCCGAGGCCGCGAAGCCCGCCTTCATCAACATCGACCTCACCTACGCCCTCTCCGGCTTCACCCTCACGGCCAACGTGACGGTGAACTCCTATGCCGACTTCGCCGGAACCTACAAGCTGCACATCGCGGCCACCGAGGACTTCTACACCTTCTCCGGCAACACCACCGGCCAGGACGAGTACCACTACGCCCAGCGCAAGATGATGCCGAACGCCCAGGGTAGCACGGTGGCCCTCACCGCCGGCGGCACGCAGAACTTCACCCAGAGCTACACCTTCACGGAGGGTGGTCCGGCGCAGGGCAACTACAACCTGTGGGGCACCCTGGACGGTGTGACACTGGTCGCCTTCGTGCAGAACACCGCCACCAAGGAGATCCTGCAGGCCGACTTCGTGAACGTGGTGGCCACCAGCGTGGAGGAGAACGTGCTGGACAACAGCCTGCGCGTGTTCCCCAACCCGAGCAACGGCCTGGTGAACGTGGCGTTCGACCTGCCCAGCGGCCAGCAGGCCTCCCTGGAGGTGACGAACGTGCTCGGTGAAGTGGTGTACAACACCACCCGCAACATCGGCGCCGGTGCCCAGCGCGAGCTGGTCGACCTCAGCGCCCTCACCAATGGCGTGTACTACATGACCATCACCGCGGGCGACCTCAAGAGCACCCGCAAAGTGACCCTGAACAAGTAAGACGAACGTGGATCGGAAAGGTCGGCGGTCTGGTGCGGGATCTGCATCCGATCGCCGACCTTTCCATTCCCGCTCCAAACACCCACCCCTCATGAGGATCCCCCTGATCGCCCTGGCCTTGTTCGCGGCCCCCGCCCTGTTGCTCGCCCAGAGCCGCGTGCCCTCCGTCACCCTCCAGTCCCTGGACGGCAAGAAGGTGGACACCAAGACCTGGAGCAACGATGGCAAACCGATGATCATCAACTTCTGGGCGACCTGGTGCGCACCCTGCAAACGCGAGCTCGCCGCCATCGCCGACAAGTACGCCACCTGGCAGAAGGAGACTGGCGTGAAGCTCATCGCCGTCAGCATCGACGACGCCCGCAGCATGGCGCGTGTGGCGCCATACGTCAATGGGCAGGACTGGGACTATGAGTTCTTCCTGGACCCCAACGGCGACCTCAAGCGCGCCCTCAACGTCAACAACATCCCGCACACCTTCCTGGTGAACGGCAAGGGCGAGATCGTGTACCAGCACAACAACTACGAGCCGGGCGACGAGAACGAGCTCTATCAGAAGGTGAAGCAGGCCGCCGGCAAGTAACACGATGGGTCCCGGTCATCCCCGCCGCCTTGCGGCCATCGCCCTGGCCACGGCCTGGGCCGCGTTCCACAGCCCCGGCGTCGCCCAGCAGCTGCCCGAGGTGCACGGCAACTTCAGCGCCGACGGTCAGTACTACAACGACGATCCCGATATCGGTGCCGTGCCGCCCCCCCAGACCTGGGGCTTCAACGCCTGGGGCAATGTGGTGATGACCATGGGCCGCTTCCAGGCCGGCCTCCGCCTGGAGAGCTACGAACCCTCCCTGCTCGGATATCCCGCCGGAACCCCGTACAAGGGCAGCGGGATCGGCTACCGCTACATCAACTACCACCAGGCCGACCTCGACGTCACCGTCGGCAACTTCTTCGAACAATTCGGCCAGGGCATGGTGTTCCGCAGCTACGAGGAACGCTACCTCGGTGTGGACAACGCCATGGACGGTGTGCGCGTGAAATACCGCCCGATCCCCGGTCTCTACCTCAAGGGCGTGATGGGCCGCATGCGCCTGGCCTTCGACGACGGCACGGTGAAGGGCGAGGGCCTCGTGCGCGGGGCCGATGCGGAGCTCAGCATCAGCGAGCTCGACTCCGCCTGGAGCCACAGCTGGAACCTCATCCTCGGCGGCAGCTTCGTCAGCAAGTACCAGACCGCCGCCTCCCAATTGGTGACCCAGCCGGACGGCAGCGTGGCCCAGCTGGAGATGCCCGCCAATGTGGGCGCCTGGGCCGGGCGCATCAACTTCACCAGCCCGCGCTGGAACGTCTACGCCGAATACGCCTACAAGATCAACGACCCCAACCGGCGCAACAACTACATCTACAAGCCCGGACAGGGGCTGCTGGTGAACGCCACCTACTCCACCAGGGGCCTCGGTATCAGTGTGGGTGCCCACTCCTACGACAACATGCTCTACCAGAGCGCCCGCAACGCCCCGACCCCCTTCGACCTCAACATCAACTTCCTGCCGCCCCTCACCAAGCAGCACACCTACAACCTACCCGCCACCCTCTACCCGTACGCCACCCAGCCCAACGGCGAAGTGAGCTACCAGGGCGAGGTCTTCTACAAGTTCAAGAAGGGCACTCCGCTGGGGGGGAAGTACGGCACCAAGATCGCCCTCAACGGCAGCACCGCCGTGGGCCTGGACACCACCGGTGTCGACCTCCTCACCGACAGCGCCCGCACAGGCTACCGCTCCAGCCTCTTCGCCGGCAACTACGACATCGACGGCAAGTACTTCACCGACCTCAACGTGGAGCTGCGCAAGCGCGTGTCGGAGACCTGGGAGCTGGCCCTCACCTACCTCTACTTCGAGTACGACATCGACGTCATCCAGGGCAAGCCCGGCAAACCGCTCGTCTTCGCGGACATGGTGGTGCTGGAGGGCCTGCACAACTTCAACGACCGCACCTCCCTGCGTTTCGAGGTGCAGCACCTGTGGACCAAGCAGGACCTGGGCAACTGGGCCACCGCCGTGGCCGAGCTCACCTTCAGCCCGCACTGGTTCGTGGCCGCCCAGGACCAGTACAACTACGAGACCTTCGGCAGCACCTTCATCAAGGACGGCAAGGAGGTGCCGGCCGAGCGCACCCACTACCCCATCGGATCGGTGGGCTACATCCGCGGCGGCAACCGCTTCCAGGTGAACTACGGCCGCCAGCGCGCCGGCATCTTCTGCGTGGGCGGGGTATGCCGCCAGGTGCCCGCCGCCAACGGCCTCACCGTGTCCATCACCAGCACCTTCTGACC
>JAEUSW010000070.1 GCA_016788285.1 Flavobacteriales bacterium | reverse complement strand
TCCCCTCCATGTCGCGCGCGATCCCATCGCGCCAACGGCCGCGCCCCGATCACTGCACGTGGTAGTCCACCAGCTGGTAGCGGTAGCCGATGGTGCCCATCGCGAAGTAGTCGTACCACTTCACGCGGCCGATGCCTTCCACCCAATGGTCGCGCGGGTATTTCCACGCGGGGATCACCGGGAAGGTGCCGTAGGAGTAGCAGGTGCCCGTCATCACGTACGACTGGAAGGTGCCGGCGGGCACGGAGACCGGCACCAATGCGGAGCCTACACTGTAATGGATGGAGACCGTGCTCGGTGCCGGAATGGAGTCCACCCAGATGACCTGGCCGAGGTTGGCGGAGGAGAAGAGCACTTCGCTGTAGCGGCCGAGCAGGAAGTCGGCGGAGTCGCGCCAGTATTCGATGGCGTTCGAGACCACGCCGTCCGAGGCCAGGCGCACCACGCTCCAGGTGTGGCCGTCGAGCACGGTGTCGCCGGCGATGAACAGGCTGTCGCGGCGATAGAAGTTCGGGTCGGCCACGTCCATGGAATCCACGCGGTGGCGGTCGTACACCCAGTAGTTGCCACTGTCCAGCTGGCTGAAGTCGGCGATGGACAGGGGTGGGGGTGCCGTGTCCGGTGACGGAGAGGCCGTGTCCTGCTCCTTGCGGCAGGCGGTGAGCAGCACGGCGATGGCGAGGGCGGTGGGGGTCAGGGGGGGCTTCATGGTGTTCGGATGGGGCTGGAACGGCGTGGATCGGGGCATATTGCGGACGCTGGATCCTCTGCGCACGGACCATCCTTCCTGGGCCCAGGTGTGGACGCGCCCGCCGGCCGGGTCTCCCTGCTGGAGCCGCCCACGACTTGGGCCAGCGCACGGAATGCGCGCGCTCCGAGGAGCACAGGTGCGTCTTCCAAGCTCAGGAGGTGCCCGTTCGCACATCAGTTGCCGTTCATCGGCAGGGAGCAGGCAACGAAGGGTGGCCGTGGATGGAGCGGGGTGGCGCTGTGCCCGTGGCGCCTGGTCGCAGGTGCTGTTGAAGTGGTCCAGGCCTGTGCAGAGGGATCGCGCCATGCATGCCATGGGCCGTCCGAACAGGCGAAGCGGTCATGGTCGGACCGGGCCAGGGTCCTGGCAGATCGGAGCCCCGGCCGGAGGCTCAACCCCTCACCACTTCGCGAAGCGCAGGACCTGGCGCGATGTCCCGTCCGTGCGCAACAGATAGCTGCCCGTTGGTAGCGTGCGGATGTCGAGCGTGCTGCTGGCCGCGTTGAGCATGCCGCGCTGCAGTGTGCGACCGAGCGCGTCGTGGACCGTGTAGGGCACCGGTGCGGCCCCATCGGTGCGCTGCACGGTGAGGTGATCGGTCGCGGGGTTCGGGAACAGCAGGAGGGGCGCCAGGTCCGGTCCGGAGGTCGATGTGCTGAAGTCGCCGAGCTTGAGCACGAAGGCGTCCTCCGACCCGGCGGATGAGCGAAGCACTTCGCCGAGGCCAGGGTCGAAGTCCACCGTGTCCGCGAAGCGCCCGCCGACGACGAAAGAGCCGTCGGGCAGCAGCGCGAAGGCGTTGCCGCGATCATCGCCGGTGCCGCCGAGGGTCAGCGCGCTTTGCAGGGTGCCGTTCGGGTCCAGCCGCAGGACGAAGGCGTCGGTGCCGCCCAGGGAGGGTGTTGGTGCCGCGCCCGGGCCGGGGTCGAGGTCGGCGGTGCCGGAGAACAGGCCGGTGAGGAAGAGCTGATCGGCCGGGTCGGTCACCAGCGTGAAGCCACGGTCCTCGCCGGTGGAGCCGATGATCGCCGTGCGCAGATGGGCGCCGTTCGCATCGAAGGTGTTGATGAAGGCATCGATGCCGCCCACGGCGGCCAGCTGATCCACGCCTCCATCGGGGTCGAAGTCCACGGTATTGGCGAACTGCCCGGCGACATGCACCTCACCGACGCTGTTGACGGCGATGGACCGGCCGGCATCTTCACCGGACAGGCCACCGAACCCCTTGGCCCACACGAAGGCCCCGTTCGCATCGAGCTTGGACACGAAGACGTCCAAGCCGCCGACCGACGTGAGCGTGGCCACACCGGCACCGGGATCCAGGTCGGCGTCCAGGGCGAAGGTGCCTGTGGTGAGCACGTTCCCCTGGTCGTCCACGGCGACGGCCTCGGCGATGTCCATGCCGGGTCCGCCCATGGCCGCCGCCCATAGAAAGGCGCCATCGGTATCGAGCTTCAGGACGAAGATGTCGTTGCCACCGGCGGCGGTCAGGGGGGCCGAGCCCGGCCCGGGATCGAAGTCGACCGTGCCGGTGAAGTAGCCCGCGATGTGCATGTTGGCGGCCGCATCCAGGGCGATGGCCCTGCCGTTCTCCAAGGTGGTGCTGCCGATCGTGGTCGCCCACAGGAAGTTGCCCAGCGGGTCCAGCTTCAGCACGAAGACATCGAGGATGCCGGCGGGGGAGAGGGTGTAGTTGCCCGGGCCCGGGTCCATGTCGGTGCCGCTCTGGACATACCCGGTGATGTACGCGTTGCCCGCGGCATCGGCGGCGATGCCGGTGGCCACCTCCTGGGCGACGCCGCCGAAGGCGAACCCGTAGACCAGGTCGCCGGTGGGGGTCAGTTTCTGGATGAAGAAGTCCGTGGCGCCGTTGGTCGAATCGGCGAGCACGGCGGGGCCCGGATCAAGGTCCAGGAGACCGGTGAAGGACCCGGCGACGTACACGTGGCCGGCGGGGTCGGTGGTGACGGCCACGGTGCGGTCCACGCCCTGATCGCCCATGGTGGACACCCATTGGAAGGGTTGTGCGTGACAACAGAGCGTGTGGATGCCGATCAGGAGGGCGGCCAAGAAGGTCTTCATGGGGCGTTGTATCGCGCGATGAAGATAGCGGGAGGAGGGGAACGGGGGCGGGCCCTTCCTGTGGTGGTGGACCTGTGTGGTCCGACCGGCGATGTCACGATCTTCGCGTTCATGCGAACGACCTGCTCCGTCTTCTGCGGCCTCAGCATCGACGGCTACATCGCGCGCCCCGATGGTGCCCTGGACTTCCTGGAGGGCGATGGTACCGCTGAGCTGGGCGACCATGGCTACGAGGCCTTCGTGGCCGGTGTGGACGCCATCGTGATGGGCCGCCGCTCCTTCGAGAAGGTGATGAGCTTCGATGCCTGGCCCTACACGAGGAAAGTGGTCGTGCTCAGCGGTGGGGCACCAGACCTTGCCGCCGCCCGTGCGCGCGGTGCCGATGTGGAGCTTCTGAACGCGACGCCGAACGACGTGGTGGGCCGTCTCGCCGCGAACGGCTACCACCGCCTGTACATCGATGGAGGGCTCACGGTGCAGCGCTTCCTGCGCGCAGGGCTCATCGACCGGCTCATCGTCACCCGCGTGCCGGTGCTCATCGGGCAGGGCATCCCGTTGTTCGGTGCATTGGAGGGCGACATCCCCTTGAAGCTCGTGGCGAGCCGCAGTTTCCCCGGCGGTCTGGTGCAGTGCGAGTACGTCAGGCGATGATCGGCGGCCGGGTCCATCACAGGGCCGTCACGCACAGCCGGCCCAGCGCCAGGGTGCCGGCACCGGCGATGAGCCTGCAGGTGTAGAGCCCGGGCGCGAGCTGCGTCGTGGCGAGGTCGAAGCGGCCCGTGCGGCCCTGCACCGGGCGTTCGTGCACCACGGCCCCGCGCCCATCCTCCAGGCGCCACACCGCCTGCAGGGTGCCCTCGGGAAGCGACCACAGCACCGAGGTGGACGTGGTGGCGGGCGACGGATGGCACTGGGTGGTGGCCCCGGCGATGGTGCTCTCGGCGATCCCGGTCCACACCGCACCGGTGATGATCACGGACACATCGTCGAGATAGAAGCCGTCATAGTTGATGTTGTCCTCGCTGCGCAGGCGGAAGTTGAGGTGCAGGGGACCACCGACGAAGTCGTCGAGCAGGAGACGTTCGCGCGTCCAGTCGGTGCGTTTGCCATCGTACACGGGCTCATCCTCCAGCTGGGTCACGGATCCCGGCCGCGAATAGGTGCCGCACAAGGTGGTCCACGAGACGCCGTCGGCGCTGGCCTCCACCTGCACTTGGTCCAGCTCGCTCTGCAGCGTCCATCGCGTCATGAACTCCAGGGTGGCGGTGGTGGCGAGCGTGAGGTTGATCGGCGTGATGAGGCCCCAGGGGTTGTCCTCCAGATCGACGTGATCGCTCAGGGGGCTGTCGGTGAACGAGGCGGGCGGCGAGCTCCAATCCTCGTTGGTCACGGACCAGCCACCGGCCCACGCATCGCCCGTGCCGGCATCGTCGCTGAACGCCGTGAGCGGTGCTCCGTGGATGCGGTCGATGGTGTCGCGGAGGAGGAGGCCGTCGGCATCCAGCACGAGCACATAGCTGAAGGCATCGCCGTCGGTCAGGAGCGGATCGAGCGTGAGCCCGATCGCGCTGGTCACGGACTCCAATGTGTCCAGCCCGGTGAAGGTCTGCGGGGCGCCGGCGGCCACGACGTTGGAGAGCGGTTCCACCGACACCGTGCACGGACCATCCTGCAGGCCGAGGCGCTGTAGCGTGAAGGTGACGTCGGGCGTGCTTCCGGCGGTCACGCGCGGGCTCACGTCCTTCGCTTCGGCATAGGCGCCGGCGAAGAGGGCGAGCAGGAGGTTCTGTTCCATGTTGGCCTGCGCGAGCGGCACGATGCGGTCGGGCGTGGGCCAGAAGCCGTCCACGTAGGTGCCTGTCTCGGGCACGTATCCGAAGATCTTCGGTTTGGCCAGCTGCTCGCCGTAGCTCCAGTCGGTGGCGCTGCCATTGGCCAGATAGTAGAGCGCCTCCAGGGTGGTTCCGAAGTGGAACCCGTTATCCTCGGTCATGCGTTGCGCATAGGTCCGGAACACGTCCCCGTCCGGCGTCTGGCCGCTGCTGTGCCCCCAGGGGTAGAGCAGGAAGTGACCGCGCGTGTGGTGGCTGTGCTGCGTGGCGAACTGGCGCCCGATGATGAAGTCGCGCATCGCCTGCGTCTCGGGCTCGCTGAAGGCGGACGGACCGCGATAGACATCGCTGAAGGGGTCGGGTGAGGAGCCGTCGTCGTCGATGCCCCAGGCCAGGCCGTAGTTGCGGTTGAGGTCCACGCCGAAGGAGCCGTCGCCGTTGTCGCGCCGGTTCTTGCGCCACATGCCTCCGCCGAAGGGGTCGGTGGTCTCATTGTACACGTAGCCGTCGGGGTTCACACAGGGCACGAAGTAGAGCTCGCGCGTGTCCACGATGTGGGTGATCAGCGGGTCGGTGCCGTACCGCTCCAGCAGGGACCACATGAAGTAGAGGAGCTGCATGGCGCCCTCGGGCTCGCGAGCGTGGTGGAGCGCATCGTAGAGCACCTCGGGCTTGGCCTGGTCCACGTTGGGGTCGTTGCTGATGCGCAGGACGTGGATCGGCCGTCCTTCGTGGGAGGTGCCGATGCTGACCTTCGGGGAGATGAGGTCCGGGTGCAGGGCCACCATGAGGTCGAGCTGGTCCTGCATCTCCTGCCAGGTGAGGAAACCGCCCATGCTGCCGGTGGTGAACTGCGCGGGCACCGGATGTCCGACGCTGCCCGGGCAGCCGGGTCCGCCGAACGAGCGCTGCGGTGCGGGTGATGCGGCGGCGCGTTCCGCGTAATAGGCGCTCACATCGGCGATGCCGATCTCCACCGCGAACCCGGCCCGCCGGGCGAGCTCCAGGTCGCGCGCGCTGAAGTCCCCTTGGATCGCGCCCTGCGCATCGATCTCGGTGTGGTCGAGGCAGATGCCCAGTGCCTGCAGGGTGCGCACATCGGAACGGTCGTTCACGGTGATCGTCGCGCGGGCATGCCGCGCGGGCCGCTGGGCGACGAGGAGCGGTGCGCAGAGGGCGAACAGGACGGCGAGGAGCGGACGAGGGGTCATGCGCGGACGGGGATGGTGCCGTGAAGGTAGCGGTGTGGCCCAGCGCCGTGCTCACCTCGTCACCCAGGCCGAAGGCATCCGGATCGTGCAAGCGCATCGGCCCGACGCGGTGACGCGTTCGCCGATGTGCACCACATCCTGAATGTCGGTGGCGCAGGTGGTGAACCCGCTGATGACCACCGGGCCCTCGGCCATCGCGATGGCTTGGTGGTCCCGGGCAAGGGATCGGGGCGGGGAGATCCCTGGGGTCAGGGAGATGACCAGCACGGGGATTCGCGTCGGTCCCAAGGGATGTGGAGAGGGAGGTGAAGGCACGGGTCCCTCAGGGGCCCGATCATCCAGGTCCCTGAAAAAGGAACCCGCTCAGCCCATGAACGGGCAAAGCGGGTTCCAGGACGCGTACGGTCCCCTTACCTCGGGCAGCAGTAGTACCTGGCCGTGAAGCAGAACCCGTCAGGGAAGTTGGTGTCACGTTGGAACCCCAACGTCCACAAGGCCATCTTCCCTCCTGAAGGACAGTTCGGTCGTACCAGGTTGGCCTGGTTGACGGCCCAGTTGATGATCAGCTGTTGTTGCGCGTAGCTGATGTTCGGATAGCCCGCACAATTGTTGCCTTGTGCTTGAAGGATGGAACAAACGTCATCGCACGTGAAGTACAGGGAGGTCTGCATCGCTGCCGGGCCGTTGGAGCAGGTGGGCAGCAGGTTGTGCGGCGGTTTGTTGTAGCAACCCTCCCAGACGTTCTTCAACTGTCCGGTCGCAAATCCTGGATGTCCAGGAATGTAGCTCGTGAAGGCCAACCCTGTGTAGTGGACTGTTTGTTGAGGACATGCTTTTGGTTGAACAAGCTCCTCAGCACTGGAAGGTTGGATCGGTTGTTCCCTCGCACAACCGGCAAGGGCGACCGCAGAAAGGATGAATACCTTGGCAATGGTTCTCATGGGACACTGGATTTCCGGAAAAATAGGACGTGACCTCAGTCGTTTGACGATCGTTGAAAACTATCAATGCGAGAAATGAGCTCGAATGAGGTCGAGGATGATGGCTTCGCAGCTTGGCATTCGAGCCCGTCGGGTGCTCTCGAGCATGACCGTGGTAGCGATCAGCTCATGGACCACAGGATGACAGCATGCGCCCGGGCTCCGGGTTGGAGTTCTGGGAATGCGCCTGAGCAAGGATGCCGGTCTGCATGATCTCATGTCCGCCTGACGGCGCTCTGGGTCGGGCCAGGCACGGTTCGACCGATCGCCCGTAGACCTTCTTTACCGTTGTTCCGGGAGTATGGCAGCTGGTGCCCGCCATTCATGCATGCGGACCGGACAAGTGTTCCGAGCGGCCATAGGTGTGACCACGTTCAGACCGATGATGGCGTTGGCAGTGGCTCCGGCTGGGATCCCCGAGCAAGGGGTCCGCCGTCCGTGATGAACGTCGTCCAATGGTGGAGGTTTCACGAGCGGATGCCGGCGGCGACGCTCACTCACGGAAAACAGGACCCTCCGGAGGCCCGTGGCCATCCGGAGGGTCCGCATCGAAGGACGCCTTCCTTACTCCATGGTGAGCTTCACGGCCTGGGGGCGGATGCCCGGTCCGGTGATGCGCAGCGTGTATGCTCCGTTCGGCAGACCGTTGCGATCCAGGGTCCAATGCGCGCCGCTGATCGGGCCCACCACGCGCACCGTGCGACCGAGCGCGTCGATCACCTGCACGCTGGCGCCGCGCACGTCCTGGTCGAAGCGCAGGGTGGCGCGGTCGGCGCAGGGATTGGGAAAGGCCGTCACACCGATGGCCGGGGGAGCGTCGTCCGCGATGCCCGAGGTCAGGTCCACGCCACCGATGAAGTTGCCGAAGGCGTTGGGGAAGGTCATGGGGAAGGTGCCGGCGATGCTGTGCGTCGCGGTGCTCACCTCCACCACGGTGCCCGTGAACGGCGTGAGGGCGTAGAGCGAGGAGGCGTCGGGGGTGAGGGCGAGCCCCAGCACGAACTCGATGCCCGGGATGCTGTCGATCACCGTGTTGGTGGCGGTGCTCACCACGGCGACGAAGTTGTCGAAGCCCGCCACGTACAGTTCGCTGCCGTTCGCGTGCATGGCCATCAGGTTGGGGGCCGTCCCGGCATCGGAGATGGTGGTGGTCACCGTGTTGGTGGCCGTGTTGATCACGCTGACGGTGTTCCCGCCGTTGTTGGCCACGTACAGGGTGCCGCCATCGGGCGTGATCGCCACGCCGGCGGGCGTGTCGCCCACGGTGATGCTGTCCACCACGGTGTTGGTGGCCGTGCTGATCACCCGCACCTGGTCCGCACCGAAGGCGGCGTCGGCCACATAGAGCGTGGCGCCGTCGGGGGTGATCGCCGCACCGATGGGGAAGGGGCCCACGGGGATGGTGTCGGTGATGGCGAAGGTGTTCGCGTCCATCACGAGCACGGCGTTGTCGCCGCTGGCGATGATGTACACGGTGCCCCCATCGGGCGTGAACACGCTGTTCTGCGGTGCGATGCCGGCGGGGACGGTGGTGAGCACGGCGTCGTTGGTCGCGTCCACCATCGAGACGCTGTTGCCATAATAGTTGGCGATGCAGGCGCGCTGGCCGTCCGGGCTGAAGCTCACGCCCACGGGGCCCGAGCCGATCGGGAGCACGATGGTCCCGATGGTGCCGTTGGTGGTGACATCCACCACGGTGAGGTCGTCCCCGCCGTTGGGGATGTAGGCCTTCTGGGCGTGGAGCAGGACGGGCGCGGCGAGCGCAAGGATCAGGGAGGTGTAGGGTGTGCGCATGGTGTCGAGGAGGTTCGGTGTTGGGCGGGATGCGATCGTCGCATCGCGGTGCAAACCAACCTTCGTTCGGGGCGGCGCACAATCGAGAATGTTCTCGATGCCGCGCCGTTCGTGTAGTTTCACGCGGTGCGGACCTTGTTGGCCATCCTGCTCTGGCTGCCGGCGTTCCTGTGGGCGCAGCACGACACATCGTACACGTTCACACTGCGGAAGTATGATGTGGCGGACGGCCTCGCTCACCGGCGGGTGAACGCGATCGTGCAGGACCGTGAGGGTTTCCTGTGGCTGGCCACGCCAGCGGGTGTGCAGCGGTTCGATGGCTACACCTTCACCCTGCTCACCATGGCGGACGGGCTCCAGGCCAACGATGCAGGGGCCATGTGGATGGATGGCGGTGGCTTGATCTGGCTCTTCTATTCGGGCCCCGGCGACAACCTGTGCACGGGCATCGATATCCTCGATCCGCGCTCCGGTCGGATCGCGCGCTTCGAGGACCACTTCGGGCCCTCGGCACCGGTGGCGGTCAATGAACTGGTGCATTGGGCGCGCTTCATGGAGGACAGCACCATGCTCATCGGTGCGCGCGGCCGCCTGGTGGGCTACCATCCTCGGCGCGGCTTCACCACGATGGCCCTCCGTGGCACCGACCATTTCAACCCCTTGTGGCGCCGCCCGGATGGCCGGGTGGTCGGCGTGAACTTCACGCCGGGCGTGCCGTTCGACCGCCTGCTGGTGTGCACGGCGGACGGGACCGATGCGGACACCATCGCCGGAGCGTCCGCGATCATCCCCCTCAGCAGGGGCGAGCGTTCGCTGGAGGCGTTCCTGCGCGCGGGAGGGGACGGCGCACATCGGGGCACCTACGTCGCGTGGCGCGAACGGCCGGACGGTCCCGTGGGTGAGCGCTGGTTGCCGGGCAGCGGCGGGCCTGTCCCGTTGCGGACGGAGGGTGGCATGGATGAGGCCTGGTCCATGCGCCGCGCGGACCTGGGCCACGGCCTCTGGCTGGTGCATTCGACCGTGCGCAGGATGGACGCCGGGGATGACCCGCTGCAGGCACCGGTGATCTTCGACCTGGCCGCGGTCCATCGGGAGATCGACTTCCGCATCCATGACGTGCACCGGGATGCGCGCGACAACGTTTGGATCTGTACCGAGTTCGGACTGTTCCGCCTGGTGGTGCGCCCGAACCGCTTCCAGCGGATCCTTTGGAGCAAGGACACGCCGCAGGGGTTCGGGAAGCGGGTGCGTGGCATGCGGGTGGTGCCGAAGGGAGCAGCGGCGGATGTGGACCGGCTCCTGGTGAACACGGAACTGGAGGGTTTCTGGTCGCTTGACGCGCGCAGCGGAAGCACCATCGCCAGCGACACCTCGCGCATGCTGCGGTTCGGCATCGCCATCGATGCCCGGGGCCATGTCTGGCGTTCAGAGGAGGATACCGTGCGCGAGTTCCTGGGCGACGGGTTCACCCCGACCGGTCGCAGCTTCATCACGCCGCATGGCTGCTGGTCCCTGCTGCCGATGGACGGAACGGTGCTGGCCGAGGCCGATGGGGGCATGGCGCGCTACGTCGATGGTGCGGCAGGTCGGCTCGTGCCCATGCGGTCCACCGGCGATACCATGGTCATCGGCGCCCTGCGCAGGTCGCAGGTGCTCCATCTGGGCCGTGATCGGGCGGACGTGCTCTGGGCCTGCGCCAGCAACGGGTTCTATCGCCTGGCTGACGATGGCGGTCCGCTGGAGCGGTGGAGCCTCGACGCGGATGCGGCGCATCGGATCCCGGCCATGGACATCCGCCATTTCATGGAGGACGAGCACGGGGTGTTCTGGATCGCCACCGGTGATGGAGGGTTGTTGCGCTGGGACCGTGGGACCGGCGGGGTCCGCGCGATCACCATGCGTGATGGTCTCCCGAGCAATGCGGTGCATGCGGTGTATGCGGATGCGCGGGGCATGCACTGGCTGCCCACGGACAACGGCCTGGTGCGCTACGAGCCGGGATCGGGGCGCATCATGGTCTTCACCATCGCCGATGGGGTGTCGCAGAACGAGTTCAACCGACTTGCCCATGCGAAAGGGCCCGACGGGCGCTTGTATTTCGGCGGCTTGAACGGGATCACGGCCTTCGATCCGTCGGCCATCGCGGACCGTGACGGGGCGTCCGATGCCCCTCTGCTCATCACCCAGGTGCAGCAGCTCAGCAGTGGGGAGGCCGTCGTGTCCGATCGTTCCGTGGAGGTGCGCACGGGCGGAGGCATCACCTTGCGCCCGGGCGATCGCTTCGTGAACATCGCCTTCGCCCTGCTCAGCTACGAGGACCCCGGCAGCATCCTGTACGGCTGGCGCATCGATGGCGTGGACAACGACTGGAACTACCACCGCGAGCCGAGCCTGCGCATCACGTCGTTGCCCTACGGCGATCACCTGTTGCGCATCAAGGCGCAGGGCAGCGACGGCATCTGGAGCGCGCGGGAGCTCACGGTCCCCCTGCATGTGGTGCGACCTGTCCACCTGCGCTGGTGGTTCATCGCCCTGTGCGCGCTCGCGGTCTCCGGTGCGGTGTACGCCATCTTCCGCTACCGGCTCGCGCAGGCGGGGAAGGTGCTGGCCATGCGCGACCGCATCGCCGCCGACCTGCACGATGAGGTGGGCAGCTCGCTCAGCAACATCGCCATGTTCGGCGAGCTCATGCGCGACCAGCTGGCCGACCAGCCGCCCAAGTTGCGCCGCATGGTGGAGCGCATCACGAGCAACAGTGCGAAGGCGCTGGAGAGCATGAACGACATCGTGTGGAACGTGAACACACGCTACGAGGGCACGGAGCACCTGGTGGCGCGGATGCGCGCCTTCGCCGCGCAGGCCGCGGAGGCCAGGGGCTTCGCCCTGCGCTTCGAGGCGGAGGAGGCGTTGCGTTCGGTGAAGCTGGACATGATGCACCGCAAGCACCTGTACCTCGTGTTCAAGGAGGCCGTGAACAACGCGGCGAAATACAGCGGCTGCACCGTCCTGAAGGTGTCGCTCACGGCGCAGGCCGCCGGGATCGGCCTGGTGGTCGCCGACAACGGGCGGGGCTTCGCGGCCGGAGAGCAGGACGCGCGCGGCGGCGGGCAGGGGCTGGCGGGCATGCGGAAGCGTGCGGACGAGATCGGCGCCG
>JAEUSW010000068.1 GCA_016788285.1 Flavobacteriales bacterium | reverse complement strand
ACGGTCAGCGGCGGCAATCGCGCTCCGATCTACAACCCGGTGGGCCTGCGTGGACAACCCGAGCAACGCGCCCGGATCGAGCATCGCCCGGTGCAGGCCGCGCCGGCCGGGTCCGGCACGCGTCCTCAGGCCCGCCCCGGTTCCATGGACCGCCCCTCCCGCACCGACCCGGCGCAACGGCCCGGTCGCACGGAGCCCACCGATCGTCCGTCGCGCCCGACCTTCGACCAGCAGCCCTCGCGCGGGTTCGACCGGGGGACCCGGGGCGGAGGTGGCTTCTCCTCACCCGCACCGTCCCGCTCGGGCGGTGGACGCCGCTAAGCCATGATCCACCGCATCATCGCACGCGGACCCGGTCCGCAACGGTGCTTCCTTGCCTTGCTGGGCCCGCTCCTGGCCATCACCCTCCCGGCACAGAACGAGGATGACGCGCTGCGCATCGTGTCCATGCGCCCGGAAGGCACGGCCCGCAGCCTCGGTCTGGGCGGGGCCTTCGGTGCGCTGGGCGCCGATCCCGGAGCGCTGTGGTCCAACCCGGCGGGCATGGCCCTCTTCACCACCAGCGAGTTCTCCGCCACCCCGGCCCTGGAGGTGAACGATGCCCGGGGAAGCCTTCTGGGCTCCAGCACCTCCAACACCGACCAGCGCGTGCACTTCAGCAACCTGGCCATGGCCCTGCACGCCACCAAGGACGAAAGCCGGTGGAAAAGCCGCAGCTTCGGCGTGGTGTTCGACCGCACCGCCAGCCACCATTGGGAGCGCGTGGTGCGCGGCGAAAGGGTGTCCTCCACCCTGCTCCAGCAGTTCGTGAACGAGGCCAACGGCACGCGGTTCGACGCGCTCGCCGGCGGCTACCCGTTCACGGCGGACCTGGCCTGGCAGACCTTCGCCATCGACACCCTCGCGGGCGACCCGGCGGCGTACCAGATCTACGGCGGCGGTTCGGGCCTGGGCCCCACCCGCCAGGACCACGCCATCAGCACGGCCGGCTCCAACAGCAACACCTCGTTCTACTATTCCGCCGGGCTCGACGACCGGCTGTTCATCGGCGGCGCCCTGGGGATCCTGGGCACCCGGTACGAGCGGTTGACCACCCATGCCGAGACCATGCTGGCGGCCACCGACTCGCTGGACGGCTTCACCTACGAGGAGCGGCTGGTGATGCGCGGCAGCGGCGTGGACCTGAAGCTCGGCGTGCTGGGGCGCGTGGGCGACCATCTGCGCATCGGAGCCTCGGTGCATAGCCCGTCCTACTTCTGGATGACCGATGTGTACAGCACCACCATGACCACCCGGTTCCGGGCGGGCGACAGCTATGCGTACGACAGCCCGGACGGCAGCTTCCAATACCGGGTGCAGGGCCCCTGGCGCGCCCTGCTCTCCGTGGCAGGCATCGTGGGCCGCAGCGGGGCCGTGAGCGCGGACTATGAGTACAGCGATCAGCGCGCCACCCGCCTGCGCCGGGCCAACGCCCTTTCGGACAGCTACGATTTCGCCTTCGAGAACCGCACCATCCAGCAGGTGGTGAAGGGGGTGCACGCGTTCCGCGTGGGCACCGAATGGCGCCTGGGACCGGCCTTCCTGCGGGGTGGCTTCGCGTACTGGACCGATCCCTTCGCCGCGGGCGACCTCCGGCATGGCGACGGCCGGACACGTTACTCGCTGGGCGGCGGGTTCCGCGGGGCCCGGCTCTCCTTCGACCTGGCCCTGGCCTACGAGCGCAGCACCGGCGGCTACAGCATGTACGACCCTGCCCTGGTGGACCCGGTGCGGGAGGAGCTGACGGCCTATCGGGCCCTGTTCACCGTGGCGTTCAGGCCCTGAGCGGAACGAAGAAGGGCCGCCCGTTGGGGCAGCCCTTCGCTGAACGTTCAGAACGGGCTCACTGCTCGCCCTTCACGCGCTCCACCACGTAGTCATCCACGAGGATGCGGCCGCAGTGCTCGCACACGATGATCTTCTTGTGGCTGCTGATGTCCAGCTGGCGCTGGGGCGGGATGCTGTTGAAGCAGCCTCCGCAGCTGCCACGCTCCACCGCCACCACGGCCAGCCCGTTGCGGGCGTTGCCCCGGATCCGGCGGTAGGCGCTCAGCAGGCGCTCCTCCACATGGCCGGCCACCTCCGCGGCCTTCTTCAACAGGGCCTTCTCGTCCTTCTCGGTCTCGGCGATGATGTCGTCGAGCTCCTTCTTCTTGTGGTCCAGGTCCTTCTGGCGCTCCTTCACGAGGTTCGCGCTCTCCTCCACCACCATCTTCTTGGCATCGAT
>JAEUSW010000046.1 GCA_016788285.1 Flavobacteriales bacterium | reverse complement strand
CCAGGTGCCCGAAGGGTCGGGGCTGCCGGTGAGCGAATCAGTGAGGCTGAAGGCGGTGCCGCTGCTGCACAGGACGGCGCTTCCCGATCCGCCCGGATCAAGGGCCGCCGTCACCGTCACGGTCACCGTGGCGGTGTCCGCCGTGCAGGGCGCCACCGCGGGTACGAAGTAGGTGCAGAGGCTCCCGCCCGGCCAGAGCGCGGGATCGAACACGCCGCTGAAGGGCACACCGTTCGGGTCGGTCCAAACCCCACCGGGATCAGGTGTCCCGCCCAACGCGCCGAAGAGGTCCACCGGGGCGCTCGTGCTGCAGAGGGCCAGTGTGGCATCGAGTCCGGCGTCGGGAGCGGCCACCTCGGTGATGGTCACGAAAGCGGTGTCGTTCACGCAGGGGGCCTGGGCGGTCAGGACATAACTGAACACACCGCCACCGGTGCCGGGTACATAGGTCGCGCTCGGGCTCCAGGTGCCACCGGGGTCCGGGTTGCCACCTAGCAACGTGAACAGGCTCAACGGTCCGCCATCGCTGCACACGGTGGTGGTCCCGTCCGTGCCCGCGTTCACGGGCAGGTTCACCGTCACGGTCACACTGTCCGTTGCGCTGCATCCGTTGCCATCGGTCACGAGCACGCTGTACGTGGTGGTGGTGGTGATCGTCGCCACGGGGTCCTCGGCGGTCGCATCATCCAACCCGGCCGCCGGGCTCCAGAGGTAGCCGGTGCCTCCGCTGCCATCCAGCTGCACACTTCCGCCCAGGCACAAGGCCACGTCCGGTCCGGCACTGGCATTGGGCAGCGCGTTCACGAACACCGTCATGGTGTCGGACGCTGTGCAGTTGTTGATGTCCTGCACAACAAGCACGTAGGTCGTGGTGATGGAAGGGAAGGCCAGCGGATCGGGGATGGCGTCGTTGCTCAGGCCGCTGTTCCACGGCACCCATTGGAAGGTCACCGCGGTGGGCCCTGAGCCGAGCACCTGACCCGTGTCGCCGGCACAGAGCGTGAGATCGGGTCCGGCATCCACCGGAGGGGCGGGGAGCACGACCACGTTCACCGTGTCGGTGTTGGTGCATCCGTTCACATCGGTCACCAGCACCACGTAGGTCGTGTTCACCGTCGGTGAGGCGAAGGGGGCGCCCAGCGTGGGGTCGTTGAGGCCCGTGGACGGGCTCCAGAGGTAGGTGGCGCCCGGCGGGCCGGTGGGCGCTCCGGTGAGCGGAGCGGCCTGCAGCGGACAGATCTGGCGATCAGGACCCGCATCGGCGAAGGGCAGGGCGTTGACGGTCACCAGCACCTGGTCCGTCACCGTGCAGCCCACGCTGTCGGTGAGGGTCACGCTGTAGTTGGTGGTGCTGGCGGGGAAGGCGAGCGGGTCCTCCGCGGTGGCATCGCTCAGGCTGCCGGCCGGGGTCCAGAGAAAGCCGCCCGTACCGGTGGCGTTCAGCTGCACGGTGTCGCCCACGCACAGCGCCACGTCAGGCCCGGCATCGAGCTGCGGCTGCGACACCAGCACGCGCACGGTGTCGGTGTTCGTGCAGCCGCCGTTGTTCACCTGCACGATGTAGGTGGTGGTGCCGGACGGGAAGGCCTGCGGGTTGGCCGCGCTGGTGCTGCCGAGACCCGTGGCGGGGCTCCAAGCGAAGGTGCTGCCCGGCGGGCCGGTGGGGCTGCCTCCGAGGGACACCGTGTCCCCCGCGCAGATCACCGCATCCGGACCGGCGTTGGCCGTGGGGAGTGCGCCGATGATGACATCCACGGTCAGTGGCGGGGCGGCACAGCCCAGGCTGTCGGTCACCACCACGCTCACCTGTCCGCTGCCCGGGGCGCCCCAGTCCACGGTGATGGCGTTGGTGCCGTTGCCGCCGGCCAACGTGCCGCCGGTCACCGTCCACGCGTAGCCCGCACCGGTGCCTTGCGGCAGGCTGTAGGTCGTTCCGGTCGCGTTGGTGCACACCTGCAGCGGGCCGGTGATCGGACCCTGCGCCACGAAGGGCAGCACCTGCACCTGCACCACCACGTCGATGGTCAGCGGCGGGCAGCCGTTGTCGGTCACGCTCACGCTGAAGAGGTAGGGCTGGTCCTGTCCCTGGTCGCACGCCGTGGTCCAGCAGAACTGGGTGCCCACGGTGCCGTCGCCTTCCACCGGACTGCCGATGGTGGCGGGCGGGTTCACCAGGTTGCCGTCGAAGATGGTGCCCGCGGCCTGCAGGAACAGCGAGTCGCCGTCCGCGTCGTCGAAGGCGAGGTCGATGCACAACTGGTCGCCGGCCTGCACGGAATAGCTGGCGGCGATGGGCGTGCTGGCGGCCGGGGTGGCGTTGGGCGGGCAGGGGATCGATTGCAGCTGAAGGTCGCGGCGCGTTCGGCCGATCAACTGGCCGTTGCGGAACTCCTTCACCTCCACGGCCACCACGTAGTTGCCCTGCAGCGGGGCCATGTAGCGGGTGAGGCCCGTGGCGCCGTTGATGAACGCGAAGCCGCCGGCACCGAAAGGCTGGGCCAGGCTGAAGCCGGGGTTGTAGTTCACCTCGTTCACCGGCCAGGTGAGCGTGGCCGGTGGCGGGATGATGCCCCCGCCGAAGTTCTGCGAGTTGTAGGGGATCTCGAAGGAGAAGATGAGCAGGTCGCCATCGGGGTCGCTGGCCGTGTTGAGGAAGGTGGCCGTATCGCCGATGCACAGGAAGGGCGTGGGCTGGCCCAGGAACACCGGGCTGGAATTGTTCACCAGCGGCGGCGGCACGAACGCGTAGTAGCCGATGCCGGTGCCGTTGGGGTTGTTCAGGTTGTCGATGTCCAGGTTGCGGCAGCACATGTGGTAGTACAGGTGCAGGCCCCCGAAGTTGAGCGGCACGTCCACCTGCCCCACGAACGTGCCCTTCACCGTGCAGAGGCCCTGGCCCACGGCGCAGTTGTCCGGAAGGTCCGGCTCGATCACCAGCGAGTCCGTCAGGAACACCGGGATGTCCTGCAGCTTGATCTTGTCGGCATTGGGGTTCTGCGGGTCCTGCAGGTAGGCGCCCACGAAGAGCGGCGTGCCGTAGTCCTCGCCCAGCACCTCGTACAGCGATTGGAAGTTGGAGTTCGGTCCGCAGTTGAGGTAGAACTCGAGGTACACCTGGTAGCGGTAGAGCCCGCTGCCCGGCGACGTCTCACCCTGGTACACATAGCCGAGGTTGCCGCCCACCAGGTGGGTGGCCTTCGCCGGGACCGATGCGATCAGCACCACGGCCAGGGCGGCCAGGGCGCGGAGGAAGGTTCGCTTCATGCGCGGAAGGGATCAATGGTGCACCATCATCCGCCGTGTCCAACGACCGTCGGGTCCCTTCACCGTCAGGCTGTAAGACCCCGGCGTCCACGGGGCAGCATCAAAGGTGGCCACGCGCGCGCCCACGGGGAGGGCGCTCCCGGCCACAAGTTCCCCCAAGGCGTTGTTGATGGTGACGCTCCATCCGGCGCCCGCGGGTCGCGCGAGGGTGAGGGTGAACGGTCCGTCCGTGGGCACCGGATGCACCGACCCGATCGGGTCCGCCGCTTCGCCGATGCCGGTGAACGAACAGTCCCAGGTGGCCACGAAGCCCGCCCACGTGATGGGGCCGTTGCTCGCCTCCTGTCGCACGCACAGCGCAGGACCCGTGGAGCTGATCACCCCGCCGTTGGGGAGGGCGCCCAGCCCGTTGCCCGTCAGCTCGTGGAGCAGGGGCGCGTTCACGTCCGGACCATCGTAGACCGCCAGGTAGTCGAAGTTCTCCTCGAAGGCGAACTCCGTGAAGGTGAGCGTCACCACCTCCGCGCCCGGCGGGGCGATCGTCACCGGCGCACTGAAGCCCGGGCTGTAGTCGTCCGCCACCCCGCCATCGTCCACCAGCACGCCCTGGCACTCGGTCACCGTCAGCAGCCCGTTGTCGGGCACCTGCGTGGTGTCGCACAGGAAGCCCTCCACGTAGGTGATGTGGTCCGTCAGCGTCAGCGTGTTCGTGCCGTTCACGTTCTCCACCGTCAGGCTCACGGTGTAGGTGCCGGGGGCGGTGTAGGTGTGCAGGGGATCCTGGTCGGTGCTGGTGCCGCCATCGCCGAAGGTCCACTGCCAGCTGAAGGGCAGCCCGGCGCTCTGGTCGGTGAACTGCACCACACCATCGCAGGTGCTGGTGGGGCTGGCGGTGAACAGCGCGGTGGGCGGCACGCTCACCGGGACCACGATCACGCTGAAGTCCTCCACCTGTCCGAAGCTGGGCGCATCGCACGGACCGGTGAGCTCGCCCACCACGTCGACCGCCACGCGCATGCGCAACGGCGTGTTGTACACGAAGCCCTGCGGAACGGCCACCGCGCCCGAGGGGTCCGTCGCGCTCAGTTCGAAGAACACCAGCTCGCTGTTCGCGAAGGCGCCGTCATCATCCAGGTCGATCCACACGTACACGTCCTGGTCCAGCAGGTCGTCCGTGTCGAACTGGATGGGCACCACGGTGCCTTCCTCCACCGTGGCCACGTTGCCGCAGGTGCGGTCCACATAGCCCTCCACCCCGTCAGGGCTGGTGCTGGTGATGCCGGCGAAGGTGAGCCCGAGCAGCCCGAACCCGCAGCAATAACCCTGGGTCTGCGGCGTGCACTGCGGCGGGTCCAACTGCCCGTTCAGGTCCACGGTCACCAGGTCCTGAAGCACCAGCGTGTCCTGCCCGTTGGCGTTGATGGCGATCAGCTGCACGGTGTAGGTGCCGCTGGCCGCATAGATGTGTTGGGGCGAGGCCAGGTTGCTGCCGTTGCCGTCGCCGAAGTCCCAGGTCCAGCCCGTGGGCAGGTTGGCCGTGGCATCGCTGAACTGCACCGCCCCGTCGCAGGTGAACACGGGCGATGCCGTGAACGCCGCCACCGGAGGCGCCGTGTTCGCGATCACCACCAGGCCCAGGTCCTCGGCCTGCCCGAACTGCGGCGGGGTGCACGGAGCGATCAGCGGGGCCAGGTCGTAGTCGGTCATGACGCGGACGCGCAGGGGCACGTTCTGCACCGCGGTCGAAGGCACCAGCAGGCTGGCGCTGCCCCCGGTGCCGCTGGCCACGGCCAGCACCACCTCGCCCGCATCGAAGCTCCCGCTGTTGTCCCAGTCCACCCACGCTTTCAGTTGATGCCCGGCGATCGTGCCCGTCACCACCGTGAGCGTGAAGGTGGAGCCGGCCGCCACCGTGTCGATCACGCAGCCGCGGTCCAGGTAGCCCCCGTCGCTCACCGCATCGCCCGAGGTCAGCACCACGTCGTTCATGGTCACGCTGGTGATGCCGAAGCCGGCGATGGTGGGCGCGTTCACCGGGGGACAGATGGCCTGCGGCACCGCGCCACTGGCGTTCACCGTCACCGCGCCGGGTACGGTCAGCGTGTCGCTGCCGAAGGCGTTGGTGACGATCAGCGTCACGTCGAACACACCGTCCACGACGTAGGTGTGCAGCGGGTTCTGTTCGGTGCTGGTGCTGTCGTCGCCGAAGTGCCATTCCCACGCGGTGGGCGCGAAGTTGGACCCGTCGGTGAACTGGACCGCACCGGTGCACGTGAAGGCCGGGCTGAAGGTGAAGGCGGCGATGGGCGGTGCCTCCAGCGGCACCCAACCGAACCGGAGGTCGGGCCGCTGATCGCTCGTGAGCAGGTTGCCGCCGTTGAAGGTGCACACGTTCGGGTTCGGTGTGGCCCGATAGGTCACGCTGGTGAACCCGGTGGAGCTGCGGTACATGCTGCTGTTCTCCGTGGTGAAGCCGTTGGAGAAGCAGGTCTCCACCACCACGTTGCTCACCCCGTCCCACACGAAGGGTGTGCTGAAGGGGTGCGTGTTCCATCCCGGCTGTGCCGTGTGGTCCTGGGGGCCCCACACCACGGTGGTGCCAGCCAGCCATTGGTTGGTCATGCCCGTCGCCGCGGTGCTGCCGATGCGCACGGTGAAGTCCTGCAGCACGGTGGGGGAGGCGGTGGCCACGTGGAAGGCCAGGGACACGATGTCGCCCTCGCCCATGCCCGCCGCTGCAAGCTCACTGCCCAGCACCAGCAGCTGGTGGCGCGACCCGTTGGCCTGGTTGCCGTAGGGCGCCGGGTATTGGTTGGGGGCGTTGACGGCCAGTCCCGTGCCCAGGTCGATGTCGATCTGGGCCATCAACGGGCCTGTCAGCAGAGGGATCGCCAGGGTCGCGGCGCAGCGCGTCCAACAGCGGAGGAAGGGTCGCATGGTGCGGTCTCGTAGGGGTGGGGAAAGGTAGCCGTTCGGTCCGATCGATGCGCTCCATGCCGCTCATTCCGAGGGAGTTCCCACGGAGGTGGGCGGGTGCGGTCGAACCGTTGCCGGCCCTGGTCGAACCTTTCGCTCCGTTCACCCGTAGGCAGGGGGAGTTCGCCGATCCACCGGCGCCCCATGCCGTTGCAGCAGACGTGCGTTGATCAGGTACGCGGCCAGGTGCTGGCCCACGGTGCTGATGCGGTGCTGTGGGAACATGCCGGCGTCCTCACCCGCGTGGACCTGGAATCCGCGGTGGCCCGGGTGGAGGCCGGCTCCCTGAGCGTCAGCGATCCCGTCGCCGTGCGCAAGCGCTTGATCAGCGTGCTGGTGGAGGGCGTGGAGAACATCCTTCACCATGCCGGTGAGGACCAGGAGGCCGAAGGCAGCGTGCTCGTCGGTCGCACCGAGGAGGCGTACCGCATCGTGCTCGTGAACCGCGTGGAATTGGCCACCGCGGCGCTCCTGCAGCATCGCATCGAGATGCTCAATGCCATGGACGAGGTCGCGCTGAAGGAGCACTACCTGATGCTGCTCGCCAATGAATCGCGCACCGCCAAGGGAGGGGCCGGGCTCGGCCTGCTCACCATGGCCCGTCGCAGCCAGCGGCCCATGCGGGTGCACGTGTCCGCGAACGGAGGCGATCACGCGGTGTTCTGCCTCGAGCTCGCCGTGGCGCGCGCGGATTGACGGTCAGCGTGCGTTGGTGGCCTCGGCCGCGTAATCCTCCAGGTGGCTGAAACGCGCGGTCAAGCGGCCCTCCTCCACGATCGTGGCCCGGTCGATCATCGCGTCGTCCCCCTCGCCCAGCAAGGCCGGCAGCACCCGGTCCATCAGGTCCTGTGCGAAGGCCTCCGAGGCATCCCGCGGCAGCGCACAGGGCAGGTTGTCCACCGCCATCACGCCGATGCTGCCCGCCGCGCCGAAGGCCACCTCGCCGCTGGTGACCGGCGAATACCCGTAGAACGGTTCGTCGATGGTGCTGGCGCGCAGGGTGCTGTCGATCGGACCGTCCACATCGCAGCTCACGTCGGCGATCAGACGCAGGGCGAGGCCGGGCGTCCGCAGGTCGTCGTGCGTCAGGATCTTCGGACCGCGTGGGTCCCAGAAGTGGCACGCGAGGTACACCGACGCGTGGCGCAGGTAGGGCAGCAGCCCGGCGCGGTGGCCGCCCGGGTCGCGGTGGAAGGCGGAGCGGTCGAAAGGCGCACCGTCCGCGCGGTGGTACAGGTCGCCGGTGCCGAGAACCGTCACCGTGGGGCCCGGGAGGGTCCCGGCCATCAGGTCGGCGGGTGCGGTGCGCCGCAGGTCGGCGGCCTCCAGCATCTCCAGGGCGCCCTGGCCCACGCGCCCGGCGCCGGTCATCACGATGTGCAGCGCGTCGCGGTCCACCAGCTTCAGCACCTGGTGCTTCAGCTCGGCCAGGTCGTGGCAGAGGTGGGCGGCCTTCAGTTCCGGACCGCCGCGCAGCAGGTTCCAGCCGCGCAGGGCGTTGTAGGCGCCCACCACCCCGGCCCAATGGCCGAAGGCGAGCACCCGTTCGCCGGAGCTGTCGGTGAGCAGCTCGTGATCGATCAGCGTGATGCCCTTGCGCACCACGGCCTGCATCAGCTTGCGGTTGTGCGGCTGCTTCTTGATGGTGTGGCTGAAGATGAGGTAGCGCTTGCCTTCCAGCAGATGCTCCACGGGCACCTCCTTCACGCCGATCAGCAGGTCGCGGTCGCTGAGGTCGGAGGCCAGCCGCACACCCGCGGCCTCATACTCGGCGTCGCTGAAGGCGCGCACCGGGCTGGGCTCCACCACCAGGTCCAGGTCGGGATGCATCGCCAGCGCGCGGCGCGCGGCCTTCGGCGTCATCGCCACCCTCCGGTCCACGGGCACCTTCCACTCCCGGATGATGCCGATCCTGCGGTTGCTTCCCTTCATGCCTGCTTGGAACGGCGGCAAATGTAGAGGGCACCTCGAAGAACCTCGCTTCAGCGTCATCGTCGCGTTGCGACGACCCGTTGGGCGCACGGCCCTCATTCAGCCATCCGGCGTTGCTTCTCGGGCGGATACCTCGCTCCGGTATCCGCCTGTCGTCGCGCCTGGTCTGGCCGAACGATGGCCGCACGTGACATCTGTTCGAGGTTCTTCGAGGTACCCCGGACGCTTCGTCAGGCCGGGTGGCGATCCGTGCCGGATCGTCCGGAAGCCCCGGTCGGCACGGGTTTCGCGGGGCCGGTTCCGTAGCTTTGTGCTTCGTTCCTTGAACCATCCATGGGGCCGACCTGGTTTTGACAGCGGCTGGGTGATGTGCGTAAGCAGGTCGAGCGTGAGGTGCGGCTCGTTATCCCAGTGCCTCAACGCCATAACTGGCGACGTCAACTACGCGCTCGCAGCCTAATGGCCTCAGGCCAACGGCTTTATCCACGTGAACAACAGTAGCGTGGACGAGTGCCCCTCGGGGAGGTCCGTCCTTCGCTTTCCCGGTACAGGGGTATCATCCTGAAGGGCTGGCCCGCGCTGTGGTCCGGTGCGCGGGTGAGACACAGGACCTAAGCCACCACTGGGGTGCCCTTCCCCAGGTGATGGTCGAAAACCAATGAAGCGGCTGAACCTGGAGAAGGCGCATGTCACGGTCGTTTGGACGAGGGTTCGAATCCCTCCGGCTCCACCTTCGCCTCGCCGAAGCCACGTTCCGCGCCCCGCGCAGGACGTGGCGGCGGCGGGCATTCTGCGCGTGGCCCAGGCCATCCTGCAGGGGTCCATGGTAGGCAGCCCCCTCGCCTGGGCGAGGCTGTTCTTTGCTCGGAAAGCGACCCGCACCCCGCTTCACCGCCCCCGCGCGCCCCGCAGCAGCACCCAGCTCACCAGCGTGCCTGCCAGCCCGGCCGCCACGGCCAGCAGCACGGCGCCCAGCAGGTACTGCATCATGTTCCAATGGATGGCCTCCAGGGTGAGGTCGGCGAAGCGTTCGATGCGCACGCGGTCGTCGCCCACGAACGGCGCGCCCATGCGGTAGCTGCCGTACAGGATCAGCGGGATCATGGGCGGGATGCTGATGTTGGCCGCCGCCACGAAGAGCACGCGGTTCAGCTTCAGCAGGAAGGCCAGCGGGATGCCCACCGCCAGTTGGAAGCCCCAGATCGGCACGATGCCCATGAAGAGCCCGAAGCCGATGCTGAGCGCCTTGTGCCACGAGCTCTCCTCCGGCCGCACCGCTTCCTCCTTCAGCCGCCGCCACAGCCGGCCGCCCGTGAGCAGCTGCTTCGGCCAGTGCCACAGGAAGGCCAGCGTCACCAGCACCGAGTTCAGCAGGCTGATCCGCAAAAAGTCCTTGCCCGGCCTGAAGTGCGATACGCGCTCGGGGAAGTCGTAGCGCACGCTCACCGCCACCTGCACGAAGGGCACATCGCGCCACGCCAGCCGCACGATGGTCTCCACCTCGTACTCGAAGCGCGTGGTCCAGGCCCTGAACGAGCAGGTGGGGCCCAGCGGATAGGCGCGGAAGCCCGTCTGCGTGTCGTCCAGCCTCCAGCCCGTCTCGATGCGGAACCAGAAGTTGCTGAAGCGGTTGCCGAAGCTGCTCTTGCCGGGCACGTCCGCACCGCTCATGTCGCGCGCGCCCATGATCATCGCCCCGGGGTTCGCGGCGATGGCCGCGCGCAGCTTGGCGATCTCGCCCGGGGCGTGCTGCCCGTCGCTGTCGATGGTGATGGCGTAGGCGAAGCCCTGCGCCAGCGCCGCCTCGAATCCCCGACGGAGCGAGAAGCCCTTGCCGCGGTTGCGGTCGTTGGTGAGCACCGTGATGCCGTCGATGCGCGCCAGGATCGCCGCCGTGCCGTCGGTGCTGCCGTCGTTCACCACCAGGATGTCGCGCTCGCCGGCGGCCTGGATCGCGCGCAGCACGCCCTCCACGGTGGCGGCGTTGTTGTAGGTGGGCACCAGGACGCAGGCGCGCGTGCTGCTCATGCCGGCAGGGGGGCGAAGCCGCCCTTGATGCTGAAGACCGCGCGGTCGCCGCAGCTGCCGCTGACGTCGCACGACACGCTGTCGCCGTCCTCGCCGGTGATGCGCAGCGTGAGGTCGAGCACCGTGCCCGTGGCGGGCTCCAGCGGCGACAGGAACTTGATGACGCGGCTGTTGCGCAGGTGCACCGGACGCCCGAGCCCGCGGCTCAGCAGGGCGCCCGCCAGCTGCACCATGGCCACGCCGGGCATCACGGGGCGGCCGGGGAAATGGCCCTGGAGGATCGCGTGCTGCGGGTCCATCACCGCGCGGGCCTGCCAGCCGCGGCCTTCGGCGAGCGGTGCAAAGGACTCCACGTGGAAGAGACTGCGGCAGGCGGCGTCCATGGCGTCAAAGATCGGTGAAGGCCCCGGAAGGCACGGGCCGGTCCACCTGCACATCGCTGTACCGCACCACGGTGCGGTCGCCATCGAGCTCCACGGTCTCCATCTCGCGCAGGCGGTAGGTGCGGCGGTCGAAGCGGAGGACCATGCGCTGCACGCGCCGCGCCATCGCGCCCGACGGGGTGAGGTGGGCCACCAGCATGTCGCCGCCCAGCTCGTAGCGCGGCTTCATCTCCGGGCTGTCCAGCAGGCGCCCGCTCACGAGGTCCAGCACCAGGGCATTGATCGAGGCGTACAGGCGCTGCTCGGCGGGGCCGAGGCGCTTCTCCGTCCCGTTCTCCTTCACGCGCACCAACGGGCCGGCGGTGAGGATGGTGAGCGGCGCGGCCCCGTCCACGCTCCAGCGGAAGCGGTCGGGCCGCTCGTACACGAAGCGGCCGGGTTCGCTCACCGGTGCCTTCAGGGCCCGCAGGTGCTTCTCCTGCACGAAGGTGGCCTGCACGGTGCGCATCGCCCGCGTGGCGGCCAGCAGCCCCTTCACCGCTTCATGGTCCGGGCCGATGGCGCTGAACTGGCCGTGCACCAGGGTGCACAGCGCCAGCAGCAGGAGGGTGGTCGTGTGGCGCATGGGCTCAGGACAGGCCGAGGGACCGGTCCACCCGCAGGAGGGGCACACCGGCGGTGCGGCAGCGTTCGATGATGGCGCGGGTGGTCTCCACCACGGGGCCCACGGTGTCGTGCAGCACCACCACGGTGCCCTTGGGCCGCTCGCCGAAGATCCAGGCGAGGCGTTTCCCCGTGGTGCGGAAGGTGGTGTCGAAGGGGCGCACGTCCCAGCCGATCACGCGCACCCCGGTGCGGCGCACGGCGGCGGCCACATTGGGCGAGGTGACCCCGAAGGGCGGACGGAACCAGGGGGTGCGCATGCCGCAGGCCTGTTCGATGGCGGCCACGCCGCGCAAGATCTGTTCCACGCTGCGGGCGGTGCTGATGAAGCCCCAGCCCACGGGATGGTCCATGCTGTGGCAGCCCACCAGATGGCCTTCGTCCACCATGCGCTTCACCAGCGCGGGATGCCGCTCCACCTCCCGGCCGATGCAGAAGAAGGCGGCCTGCACGCCCTCGGCCTTCAGCAGGTCGAGCAGGGCGGGGGTGTGCTGCGGGTGCGGACCGTCGTCGTACGTGAGCGCGAGCGTGCCGGGCCGGCCCTGGCGGTGGGCGCGCAGGAAGAGGCCCAGCGCGTGGTCCATCGCCCCCCAGCCCAGCAGCAGCAGATGGGCGGCGAGCAGCGCGATGAAGGGCCACCACGGCCCTGTGCCCGTCCACGCCAGGGCCAGCAGCAGCGCGTGCAGCGGCAGCAGGATCAACAGCAGCTTGTGGTGGAGGCTCATCGCGCCACGTGGATCAGCCCGTGCTGTTCCCCCTCGCGGTCCATCAGTTGCACGCCCGGACCGGCATCGGCGAGCGCCAGGGCCATGGCCACCGCCGGTGCGCTGTGGTGCAGTCCGGTGCGGTGCACGTAGGAGGTGCCGTTCGCCGCGGCGGGTGCCAGGGCGCCGGTCCACACCGGAACATCGTCGCGCACGGGCACCCGTTCGGCAGGGCCCATGCGCACGTCCACCACACGGCCCTTCACCGCGCCATCGGCACCGCCGAGCACGAAGAAGGCGGCGCCTTCCGCGGGCCGCGCGCCGGCCGGTACGTGCGCGGCGCCGTGCAGCGCATCGAAGAGGTGGTCGAGCAGGGGCAGGTGCTCATCGCTCGCGCCCACCAGCACGCGGTCGCCGGGGCGGCGCTCCAGGTGCATCAGGGCGGCGAGCAGCGCGGCGTGGAAGCTGGTGAAGCCCTGGCTGAAGGTGAGGTTCGGTCCCTGGGCCTTCAGCGCGAGCGCGATCAGCCCGGCCACGGTGTTGTGCGTGCTGCGCATGAAGCTCGTGGGCGCCAGCAGCGACCCGGCGTTGCGCTCGATCTCCAGCAGGAACTCCCGGGTGTCGGCCAGGCAGCCCAGTCCGGTGCCATAGCAGATCGCGTCGGGCCGCTCGATGCCGGCCTCCGCCAGCGCTGCGAGGGCACAGGCCATCGCGCGGCGCACCGGGGCGATCATGCGGCGCGCCATCGGCTTGGGCAGCAGCTCCATCCCGGGCACCACGGCTTCCTCGCCCGGGCCCGGGCGCAGCGTGTAGTGGGCGGCGGCGCGGATGATCATGGCGTGGCGGTGAGGACCAGTGCGCTGTCGTTGCCGCCGAAGCCGAAGGAGGTGCTCAGCACGGTGGCCACCCGGGCCTCGCGCGGGACGGTGTTGGGCGCGCTGCGCGAGCCCTCGATGGGCGCCGCGAAGCGCAGGTTGGCCGGCACCACGCCGTGGCGGATCGCCAGCACGCTGAACACGGCCTCGAGGGCGCCGGCGGCGGCGAGCGTGTGCCCCGTGGCGCTCTTGGTGCTCACGAAGGGCGGCACGGTGGCGAAGAGGCGCTCCATGGCCACCTGCTCGGTGCCGTCGTTGTTGTCGGTGCCCGTGCCGTGGGCGTTGACCAGGTCCACCGCCTCCGGTGCCCGGCCCGCATCCTCCAAGGCGGCGCGCATGGCCTGGTAGGGACCTTCGCCATCGGGCGAGGTGGCCGTCTGGTGGTGCGCATCGTTGGTGTTGGCGGCCCCGGCGAGGTAGGCCAGCGGGGTGCGTCCGCGCGCTGCGGCGCGGTCGGCGCGTTCCAGCACCAGGTAGGCCGCGCCCTCGCCCAGGTTCATGCCACCGCGGTCGGCGCTGAACGGCCGGCACGGGGTGCCGTCCATGGCGCTGAGGGCCCGGAACCCTTCGGTGGTGAAGCGGCACAGGGCATCGGTGCCGCCGGCGAGCACCACCTCGGCCCGGCCCGAGCGGATCAGCCACGCGCCCAGCATCAGTGCGTTGGCGCTGCTGGAACAGGCGGTGCTCAGGGTGGTCACCAGGCCGCGGAGACCCAGGTGGCGGGCCAGCTGGAGCGCATGGTCGCCGACGGCATGGGCCGGGGCGCGGTCGATGCCGTCCACCCCGCCGGTCATCCATCCCGTCGCGAAGGCCTCGCTGCGGTCCATGCCGCCCACCGTGCTCGCGCTGAGCAGGTCGACGACCGTGTCCGCACCGATCCCCGCGTCACGCAGTGCCTCCTGCGCGGCGACGAGGCCGAGCAGCACGGTGCGTGAGCGGTCGGGGTCCACCCCGGCCCGCGCGGCGAGGTCGCTGTCGGTGGCCTTCACTTCACCGAACCAGAGCTCGGGGAAGGGCAGCTGCAGGTGGGTGAGGCGGCCGATGCCCGAACGTCCCGCGCGCAGGGCCTCGAGCTGGGCCGCGGTCCCGGTCCCCAGCGCAGAGATCGCGCCGATCCCCGTGATGGCGACCGGAGGGCGGTTCACTGGCCGTGGCTCTGGATGAACTCCGCCATGGTGTTCACCGAGCGGAACACCGTCTGACCCTGCTTGGGGTCGGTGATCTTGATGCCGTAGTGGCGCTCCAGCAGCACGATCAGCTCCAAGGCGTCGATGGAATCCAGGCCGAGGCCTTCACCGAACAGGACCTGGTCGTCGCCGATGTCCTCCACCTTCACCTCCTCGAGGTTGAGCTGTTCGATGATCTGCGCTTTGAGCTGCTGCTTCAGGGCCTGTGCGTCCATGGTCAGGGAGTGCTGGGGAATAACGTCGTGGCGTCGGCTTGGTTCGTCAGGCCTTCATCCGGACCGAAAAGCACGGCCTGGGCCTCGAAATGCGCGGCGAAGATATCGGACCACAGGCAGACCAGCCATCGCACCCGGGGGGCCTTCCGGAGCAGCCGGGCCGCCATCACGCTCTCCGCGCTGTCGGGCCCATCGGTCATCAGGCAGAGCGAGGGGCCATGGATGCCGTGGCGGATGGTGAGCTCGCCCACGCCGATGTTGGGCAGGGTGTACACGAAGACCGCCGGGCTGGCGAGCCCGGTGTCCTGCCGGACCCGCCAGTGCTCCACATCGCTGCTGCCGCTGCCGCTGCGGCTGAGGGCCAGCACGGCCGTGCCCTCGGCCAGGTCGGCGCCGCGGTCGCGGGCCACGCGCAGCACGGGTTCGGCCACCAGCATGGCCAGCTTCGCCGCCCGGTCCATCTTGTGGAACTTGGGGTAGTCCATCGCTAGGGCCTGGTACGCCGCCCGGAGGGCCTCATCGGGAGCCCCCGATGGCGCGGCCAACAGGGCCCCGTCGAGGGTGAACGCCCCGGAGGACAAGCGGCTGTGGGCGATAGGCGTCATGCGCGGAGCACCAGTGCGGCGTTGCAGCCCCCGAAGCCCGACGAGGTCTTCAGCAGCGTTCGCCCCTGGGTGTGGCGGTGTTCAAGGAGCACATCGATGCCCGGCAGCGTGACGGAGCGGGTGGCGCCGAGGCTGCGCAGCATCACGCCCTGCCGCAGCGCATGCACGGCCACCAGGGCCTCCACCAGGCCCGCGGCGCCGAGCGTGTGGCCGAAATATCCCTTGTAGGAGTTCACCGGGGCCTGGCCCAGGCCCAGGCGGGTGAAGGCGATGTGCTCCATGCCGTCGTTGTACACGCTGCCGGTGCCATGCGCGTTCACATGGGTGATCGCATCCACCGGGAGCTCCGCATCGTTCAGCGCGCCCTGCACGGCGCGCACCAGGCCCTCCCCGGTGCGTGAGGGACCGGAGATGTGGTTGGCATCGTTGCCCATGCCGCCACCGAGATAGGTGGCCAGGGGGCCATGGCGGAAGAGGCCCGGGTCGCGCGTGAGCACCACCGAGGCGGCGGCCTCGCCCAGGGAGATGCCGTCCCGGTCATCGTCGAAGGGGCGGCAGGGCCCGTGGGCGATGGCATGGAGGCAGTGGAAGCCGGAGAGCACGAAGTCCGTGGCCTCGTCGAACCCCGTCACCAGCACGTGGTCCACATCGCCGCTGCGGATCAGTCCGGCGGCCAGATGCACCGCCAGCGTACCGGAGACGCAGGCGTTGGACACCACGATGGGCGTGCCCGGCAGACCGAGGGCCACGCCCGTCCGCATGGCGAACAGCGGCAGCTCGGCATCCTCGGGCCGGCCTTCCTCCAGGGCCCGGACGTCGCCCTTGGTGGTGGCCAGGACCCAGGCGGTGCGGGGCAGGGTGCGCAGGCTGCGCGACAGGCCGGACATGGTCTGTCGCACGGCGGCGCCCAACAGGCGCTGGGCGCGGCGGCCCCCGCCGGTGAGCGCGGTCTCGTCGCACCGGCCCACGTGCACGGGGGCATCACTGCCGGGGAACGGTTCAGGCCGCAACCCGCACCGGCCCGCATGCATCGCGGCGAAGGTGTCCTCCAGGGTGGCGCCCAGCGGCGTCACGCAACCGGGGGCTCCCAGCACGATCGGGTCGTTCACCGGAGCCCGTGGCGCTGTTTCCATTCCTGATAGAAGGGTGGGGCGATCAACTGCAGCTTCCGCTCCCGGTCCAGGAACACCTGGGTGGTCTCGGCCACGGCCGCCACCGCGGTGCGGCCCTTGGCCCGGATGCGGTAGCGCAGCACCACCTTGGCCGCGGCCTGGGGGACGAAGGTCGTGGTGATCTCCACGATGTCGCCGTACTCCAGCATGGACTTGTGGTCGATCACCGTGCGCACCACGGGCGTGGTGAAGCCGAGGTCGAAGATCTTCATGGCGTCCAGGCCATGCGCATGGCCGAAGGCCTCGCGGCCACGTTCCATGAACTTCACGTAGTTGCCGTGCCACACGATGCCCATGGGGTCCAGGTCGCCGAAGGTGATGGGCACCTCGCAGGTGGTGGTCAGTTCAGGCTCCATCGGCTCCGGTCATCAGGAACACCTTCATCTCCATTTCAGCGATCACGGCGTCGGCCGCACGCACGGTGCCCAGCAGCACCTGCACGTTCGCCAGGCGGTGCTGCATCGCCACGGTGGTCTCCAGTTGTTCGCCGATGCGGGGCAGCCGTTCGATGCGCAGGCGCGACACGGCCCCGATGAAACCCACCGGGGGTTCGCCCTCACCTGCGCCGGCCGCGGCGTAGCCCGTGCCCAGTGCGGTGCTCTGCGCCACGTGCTCGATCAGGCCCGCCTCCAGCAGGTGGCCCTCTTCGGCGAAGACGTTGTCCGCCCTCACCAACAGCCGTGTGGTGTGCGTGTCCCCGTCGGAGGCGACAAGTTCATCGACCAGCACGATCGGCGGGCGGTGCGGCAGGAACCGCAGCACGGCCTCGCCCCGGGGCAGCGGCAGGGGCATCGCTCCAAAATTCATAAAAGTTGGACCATTGGAAAGGGTGGCGCTGAACGACCTCCTCCAGTGCGGCCACGAACCGGGCGAGCTGCACCTTGGCATCGCGGTCGTGGGGCAGGGGGGCGGTGGCGGTGAAGGTGTACTCACGGGGACCGGTGCGCACCACGAAGGCGAAGCAGACGGGCACATCGAAGGCGGCGGCGATGGCGAAAGGACCCAAGGGGAAGGGGGCCTCGGCGCCCAGGAAGGGCATGCGCGCGGTGCGCCCGCCGGCCAGGGACCGGTCGCCGTGGATGCACACCAGCCGCCCTTCGGCCAGGGCCCCGCGGATGCGGAACAGGTGCGACATGTCGTCCTTCAGGGCGATCACCTCGTAGCGCTTGTCCTGGGTGGCCTCCTCATGCGCCTGCTTGATGGCCTGCTCCTCCGCATCGAGCATCACCACGCTCACCTGCCCCCGGTAGCGCTTCAGCATGTAGCTGGCCATCTGCCAGTTGCCCACATGGGCGCTGATGAGCAGGCCTCCGCGACCGGCGTCGAGGATGCGCTGAAGGGTGTCCGCGGCCTGATGCTCGGTCCTGAACCGGTCCTTCAGGCCCGCCATCACCGCCGCCTTGTCGATGATCAGCTTTCCGAAGGTGTGATAGGCGCGGAACAGGACCCACCAGCGGGGGCTGTGGTCGGTGGGACGCACGCGGCCGTAGTACCGCAGCCAGGCACGGCCGGGCTCGCGGGCGGCGATCACGAAGTAGAGGGATACGGGGACCAGCAGCGTGTACGCCGCCCACAGGCCCACGCGGCGGATGAGGAAGATGAAGATGCGGTGGCCGAGCGGAGTGCCCCGGCTGCGGCCCTGCCAGGCCGCGGGGCGGTCCTCAGGCGCGGGCGATGCGCTGCTCAATGTGCTCGTAGAAATCCTGGAAGGTCCCGATCCGCTGGAAATCCTCCGCGGTGAGCTTCACACCGAAGTTGTCCTGGATCACGACCACCAGGTCCACGTAGTCCAGGCTGTCGAGGGCCAGGGTCTCCTTCATGTCGGCGTCCGGCAGGATCAGGTCCTCCTGCACCTCGAACTCCTCCACCAGGAACACCTTGGTGCGGGCTTCGATCTCCTCCCGTTGCGCAACGGTGCTCATGTCAGCTGGCGTAGCGTTTGATGATCAATGATGAGTTCGTCCCCCCGAAGCCGAAGGAGTTGGAGAGCAGCACGTCCACCCTCCTGTCCATCGGACGGCTCACGAGGTTCAAACGCTCGGAAGCCTCATCGGGTTCTTCAAAATTAATGTTCGGGGCGAGGTAACCGCCCTGCATCATCAGCACGCTGTACACCACCTCGCTGGCGCCGGCCATCCAGCACTCATGGCCGGTCATGCTCTTGGTGCTGCTCACCAGGGGGCGGTGGGCGCCGAACACGGCGTCGATGGCGCGGGCCTCCACCAGGTCGCCGATGGGCGTGGAGGTGGCGTGGGCGTTGATGTACTCGATGTCGGACGGCCCCATGCCGGCCATCTTCAGCGCCATGTTCAGGGCGCGCACCTGGCCGTCGAGGTCGGGGTCGCTGATGTGCAGACCGTTGGAGGAGAAGCCGTAGCCCATCACCTCGGCGAGGATCGGCGCGCCGCGCTCCAGGGCCGACGACAGGCTTTCCAGCACCAGGGCGGCGCTGCCCCCGCTGGGCACCAGCCCGTCGCGGTCCTTGTCGAAGGGACGGGAGGCGCGCGTGGGGTCCTGCTCGCGCACGCTGAAGGCCGAGATGCCGTCGAAGCTGCAGAAGGCGATGGGGTTCACCTCCTGCGCGCCGCCGCAGAGCACGATGCGTTGCAGCCCCTGCTTGATCAGCAGGTAGCCCATGCCGATGGCGTGCGAGCCGCTGGCGCAGGCGCCGCTGACGGTGAAGTTGATGCCCCGCAGCCGGAAGATCGTGGCCAGGTTCATCGTCACCGTCGAGTTCATCGACTGGAAGATGGAGCCGGACCCGATGAGGGTGGTGTCCTTCTTGCGCCGCAGAGCGTCCACCCCTTCCACCACCGCCATCGCGCTGCTGTCGTTGCCGTACAGGATGCCCACCTCGTGGTCCAGGAAGGTCTGCTCGACGATGCCGGCCTGCCGGAAGGCCTGCGCGGTGGCCGCATAGGCATAGAAGCACTCCTCGGCCATGCCCACACGCTGGCGGCGGCCCAGTTCGGCCTTCAGGTCGGGCATGTCCACCTTGCCGGTGAGGGCGCTGCGGAAGCCCATCTCCTTGCGCACCGGGTCGAACACGATGCCCGAACGGCCGATGCGAAGGCTCTCGGACACCTCCGCCAGGTCCTTGCCGAGGCAGGACCAGATCCCCATGCCGGTGATGACGACGCGTTCCACGGGCGATCAGGAATGGATGCCGCCGTTGACGTGGACCACCTCGCCGGTGATGTAGCTGGCGCGCGGCGAGGCCAGGAAGGACACCGCGTGGGCCACCTCCTCGGGTTCGCCGAAGCGTTCCATGGGGATCATGCCCTTGAGCTGGTCCACCGGCAGGTCCTTGGTCATGTCCGTGCGGATGAAGCCCGGGGCCACCGCGTTCACGGTGATCTTCCGCTTGGCCACCTCCTGGGCCAGGCTGCGGGTGGCGCCGATGATGGCGGCCTTCGCGGCGCTGTAGTTCGTCTGCCCGGCCACGCCCTTCGCGCCCGAGACGCTCACCACATTGATGATGCGGCCCGACCGCTGCCGCACCATCTTCTGCATCACCGCGCTGGTGACGTTGAAGAAGCCGTGCAGGCTGGTGTCGATCACCGCATGCCAGTCCTCGGGCTGCAGGAAGACGAACAGGTTGTCCTTGGTGATGCCGGCATTGTTCACCAGCACCTCGATGCGGGCCTCGGGATGCGCTTCGGCCCAGGCGCTGATGGCCGCGTGCACCGCCTCCCGGTCGGTGACGTCGAAGCCGAGGGTCTCGGCCTTCACCCCGTGCTCACGCACCATCCGGGCGGTCTCCTCGGCCTGCTCGGCGCCCCGGGCGTAGTTCACCAGGATGTGGAGCCCGTGGTCCGCCGCCAGGGCGATGGCCACGGCACGGCCGATGCCGCGGGAGGCCCCGGTGACCAGGGCATAACGTTCGGGCGTGGTGCTCATCCGGGGAACAGGTCGTTGATCAGCAGGCGCGAGCGCAGGTCGTGCAGGGTGGCCGTGCTGGGCGCATCGGTGATCACCGGCGCGGCCACCGCGCGGATCTCCTCATAGAAGGCCCGGTTGGCGGGGGCCAGGGTCTCCTTCACCCCGGCGATGTCCACCGCCTGGGCCAGGGCCAGGCACTGGATGGCCATCACCTGCGCCGTGTTGTCGATCACCCGCGCCGCCATCCAGGCCGCGTTGGTGCCCATGCTCACGATGTCCTGGTTGTCGTTGTTGTTGGGGATGGAATGCACGTACAGCGAGGTGCTCAGCGCCTGGCACTCGGCCGTGGTGCTCACGGCGGTGAACTGGATGCCCTGCAGCCCATAGTCGATGCCGGGCCGGCCCATCACCAGGAACGGCGGGAACCGGCCGTTCACCTTGTCGTTCAGCAGGAAGTTCAGCTGGCGCTCGGTGAGCATGCACAGCTTGGCCACCGCCAGCTTCAACTGGTCCATGGCCAGGGCCACCTGGTCGCCGTGGAAGTTGCCCCCGTGGTACACGCTGGCGGTGCGGTGGTCCACCACGGGGTTGTCGTCCACGCTCAGGAGCTCGTCGTGGATCGCGCGGGCGCTCTGCTCCACGGTGTCGTGGATGGGCCCGAGCACCTGCGGGATGCAGCGGATGCTGTAGTGCTCCTGCACCTTGTGGTCGAACATGCTCCCGTTGGACCGGTCGCGCTGCTTGTAGAGGTGCTCCTCGCGCTTCTTGGTCCACCCCGCGCCTTCCAGCCTTCCGCGCAGCCCCGCGGCCACGACGTTCTGGCCGGTGTGCCGCTTGGCGCCGTTGAGCACGTCGCTCAGGTGGTCGTCGTAGGCGCCCACCACCTCGCTGATCAGTGCGCCCATGGCGATCGCCCGGTCCACCAGCCGTCGCGCATGGTGCACGTTGATGGCGCCGAGGCCGCTCATGCAGGCCGTGCCGTTCACGATGGCCAGGCCGTCGCGCATGCTCAGCTTCAGCGGGGCGATGCCCGCTTCCTTGAGGATCTCGGCCAGCGGTCGACGCACGCCCTTGTAGGTGGCCGTGCCTTCACCGATCAGGCCCAGGCCGATGTGGGCCTGCTGCACCAGGTCGCCGCTCGCCCCCACGCCCCCATGTTGCGGGATGGTGGGGTGGATCCCCAGTTCAAGATAGGTGAGCAACTGGTCGATCACGGCCCGGCTCACGCCCGAATAGCCCAGCAGGAAGGTGACCGCCCGGCCCAGCATGCAGGCCCTTACCGCCACATCGGGCAGGGGGGCGCCCATGCCCGAGGCATGGCTCCGGAGCAGGTTGTATTGCAGCCGCTCGCTGTCGGCCTCGGGGATGTGGTACTGCACCAGCGGACCAAAGCCGGTGTTGATGCCGTAGATCACTTTGTCCCGTGCGAACTCCTGTAGAAAGGCATAGGAGCGGTCGGCGGCGTCCAGGTCCTCCGGCGAGGGCCGGAGCGTGCCCTTGCCCATCGCGATGGCCACGAAGGCCTCGAGGTCCAGGTCACGCACGGTGCGGGGGCGGATGTCCACGGTCAAGGGCAAGGGTTGGGAAAAGGCGGGCAAAGTTAACCTACCGGTCTAATTTCGCCGGGTCCGTGGCGACCGCGTGACGAATGAGCATGGGAGCAGGGTTCAGCGCGTTGTACCGGATGTTGCGAAAGCGCCGCTGGCTCTTGGTGGCCCTTCTGGCGGTCTGGGCCGTGTTCGTGGCGCTTTCCATCCCACGCCTGCGGCTGGTGAACGACCTGTTCCAGGCCCTGCCGGGCGACCCGCAGGTGGAGCGCTTCCGGGAACTGTTGGGCACGGCCCCTGGGGCGGACCGCCTTCTGGTCGGCTTCACCGCGGAGCCGGGGGTCGCGCCCGACAGCGCCATCGCCGCGTCGGACCGCTTCGTGCAGGCCGTTCGCTCCGGTGGCGGTGCCGATCGCTTCATGCAGGTCGACAACACCCCGGACCCGCTATGGTTCGACGCCGCGGTGGACGTGGCCCTGCGCGACCTGCCCTCCTTCGCCGACACCAGCGCATTGGCCCGTCTGCTGGCCCTTGACGACCGTGGTCTGGACAGCCTGATGGGGGTGGTGCGCGCCCGCCTGTTGGGGCCCGGAGGTGTGGTGCAGGAGCCGCTCATCCTGGGCGATCCGGCGCACCTGCTGGACGGCCATCTCCTGGCGCTCCGGGCGAGGTCGGACCTCGGCGGGGTGGACGGCACCTCGGGGGTGCTGCTCGATCGCAGCGGCAACACCGCGGTGGTGCTTCTGCGCCCCCGCCCCGACCAGCCCGATACCGCGCTGGACCGCCTCGTGGACGACGTGCGCCTGCGGATGGCCCAGGCCTGCGGCACCGGTGTGAAGGCCGAGGTCTTCGGTCCCGCTGCGATCGCCCGGGCCAACAACCTGCGCATCGCCGCGGATTCGCGCCTGACCACGGCCATCTCCGTGGCGCTCTTCCTGCTGCTGCTGCTGGTGTACTACCGCACCTGGAGCATGCCCCTGCTGGTGCTGCTGCCGGCCGCGTTCGGCCTTCTCAACGCCTTGAGCGTCATGGCCTGGACCGCCCCGGCGCTCTCCTCCATCGCCCTCGGGGTCTCCGCCACCCTGTTGGGCATCGCACTGGACTATGCGATCCATCACTTCACCCACCTGCGCCACAGCCGCGACGTGGAGCGCACGGTGAAGGATGTGGCCACCCCGCTGCTGCTGGGGTGCGCCACCACCATCCTCGCCTTCATGGCCCTGCGCACCCTGGGGGCTCCCCTGTTGCGCGACTTGGGCCTGATGGCCGCCCTGATGCTCGGATCGGCCGCGCTCTTCACCCTGGTGGTGCTGCCCCATGTGCCGGTGAACTGGGCCGCACGCCCGGCATCGGAGGCCGCCCCGAGGCCGATCCCCACGTGGCGGCGGCGCGCCGAGGCGTGGAGCCCCCTGGTGGTGCTGCTGATCACCTTGGCCCTCTGGCCCTTCGCGGACCGGGTGCGGTTCGAGGATGACCCGGAGCGGCTGAGCTACATGCCCTCCTCCATGCGCGACCTCCGTGAACGGTTGTTCGGCGCACCGGGGGACCTGCGCACCGTGTTCATCGCCACCGAGGCCGATGATGAGGAAGAGGCCCGTCGTGCCACGGCCGAGGCCGTACACCGCCTCCGGATGGCATCTCCGGCGCCCTTCGTCACCCTGGTGTCGCCGACGGACCTTCTTCCGGCCGACGCCGCGCGGCGGCTGGCCCGGTCGGCCTGGGCGAACGTCCTCCAGCGGCACGATACCGCCGTGTTCCGCCGACGGATGGTGCAGGCGGCGGACCGGGCGGGCTTCTCCGCCGATGCGTTCGCCCCGCTGATGCGCGCCCTGGCCGGGGAGGCCCCCGTTCCGGTGGACAGCGCCACCAAGGCCTTGCTCGAGGAAGGCACCGTGACGCACCTTCCGACCGGTCGCGTGCGCTGCCTGGCGCTGGCCCGGGTGCGCCCGGGCGACGAGGACCGTGTGGAGGCGCTGCTCGCCGGTACCGCCAGCGAGGTGCTGCACCGCGGCTTGCTCGGCGAACGGCTCCAGGTGCTGGTGGGCGACGAACTGCAGCGCGTCCTCTGGCTCACCGCGCTGCTGGTGTTCGGCGTGCTGCTGATCACCTACGGGCGCATCGAACTGGCCGTGATCACGTTCCTGCCGATGTTGCTGAGCTGGATCTGGATCCTGGGCCTCTGTGGTCTGTTCGGCATCCCGTTCAACATGGTGAACGTGCTGGTCTGCACCTTCATCTTCGGCCTCGGCGACGACTATTGCCTGTTCACCAGCAGCGGCATCCTCAACCGCTATCGCGATGGCAGCGACGACATGCCGGCCATCCGGGCGGGGGTGGTGCTCTCCGTGGCCAGCACGGTGATCGGCACCGGCGTCCTGCTCCTCGCCGATCACCCCGCCCTGCGCAGCATCGCCGTGCTGAGCGTGGTGGGCATGCTCTGCATCCTGGTGATCTCCCTCACCGTGCAGCCCGTGCTGTATCGCTGGCTGATCACCGGCCGCGCGGCCAAGGGCCGGCTGCCCTTCACCCTGCGCTCGCTGCTGATCTCCCTCTTCGCCTTCGTCTACTTCCTGGCCGGCTGCCTGGTGCAGCTCGCGGTGCTGCCCCTGGTGGCGGTGTCGCCCATCCCGAGGGAGACCAAACGCCGCGTGTTCGGCCGGTCGCTCATGGTCTTCACGCGGTCGCTGGTGTACGTGATGGCCAACGTGCGCAAGGACGTGCAGGACTTCCGCCCCGCCCTGCGCAACGGCCCCGCCATCCTGATCGCCAACCATGCGTCCTTCGTGGACATCCTGGTGATGCTCATGGTGCACCCCCGCACCATCATGATGACGAACCGCTGGGTGTGGAACTCCCCGTTCTTCGGGGCCTTCGTGCGCTTCACGGGATTCGTGCGCAGCGAGGACGACATCACCACCAACACCGAGCGGGTGCGCGAGGCCGTGCAGCGCGGCTGGAGCCTGGTGGTGTTCCCCGAGGGCACGCGCAGCCGCGACGGGCGCATCGGCCGCTTCCACAAGGGGGCCTTCCACATGGCGCAGGAGCTCAGGCTGCCGCTGGTGCCGGTGCTGCTTCACGGCGTGGGCTATGCGATGGCCAAGAGCGACGCCATGCTGAAGGACACCACCATCACCATGCGCACGCTGCCGCCGATCATGCCGGACGACCCGCGCTTTCCTCAGCCCCTGCGCGAGCGCACCAAGGCCATCACCGCCTGGTTCCGGCAGGAGCATGGCGCGCTGCGCGAGGCGCGCGAGACCCCGACCTTCTTCCGGGCACAGCTCGTGCGCTCCTTCACCTACAAAGGGCCCGTGCTCGAGTGGTACATCCGCATCAAGTCGCGCATCGACGCCCGCCTCGACGAACGCATCCATGCCCTGTTGCCCCGCACGGGCGACATCGTGGACCTGGGCTGCGGCTACGGTCCGCTCACCTTCCTGCTGCACTGGAGCGCCCCGGAACGCCGGCTGCTCGGGGTGGACCACGACGCGGAGAAGGTGGCCGTGGCCGCGCATGGCCTGCTGCGCGGTGACCACCTGCGGTTCCAGCAGGCCGACCTGCTCACCTGGCGGCCACCGCCGGCGGATGCCTATGTGCTGAAGGACGTGCTGCACTACCTGCCGATGACGCGGCAGGAGGAGCTGCTGCGTTCCTGTGCGGAAGCCCTGCGGCCCGGCGGCGTCATCGTGGTGCGCGACGGCTTCACGGGCGATGCGCACCGGCATGCGCGCACGCGCTGGACGGAGCGGTTCTCCACCGGCCTGGGCTTCAACAAGACGGCCGCGCCGCTCACGTTCATGGGCCGGAAGGACCTGGAGCGCATGGCGGCCATGAGCGGCCTGCGTCTGGAGTGGGTGGACGAAGGCCGCATCACCTCCAACGCCCTGGCGGCCCTGTACAAGCCGGCATGAGCAGCGACCGCTCCTTCGATGTGCTGGTGATCGGCGCCGGGCTGGGCGGGCTGGAATGCGGCGTGATCCTCGCCCGGGAAGGGCTGAGCGTGTGCGTGCTGGAACAGAACAGCCAGCTCGGCGGCAGCCTGCAGGTGTTCAGCCGCGAGAAACGGCTCTTCGACACCGGCGTGCACTACCTCGGCGGCCTGCTGCCCGGCCAGAACCTCGACCGCTACTTCCGCTACCTCGGCATCCGCGACGCCCTGAAGCTGCACCGCATGGACGTGGACGGCTTCGACCGGATCACCTTCGGCGACGATCCGCAGGAACATCCCCTTGCGCAGGGCCATGCCCATTTCGTGGATCGGCTGACGCAGCTCTTCCCGCGCGAACGAGCCGCCATCCAACGGTTCAGTGACGACGTGCGCGCCACCTGCGAGCGCTTCCCCCTGTACTACCTGCGCTATGCCGAGCACAACGAATGGGAGGATCCGGCCCTGCAGGTGAACGCCCGCGACCACATCGCCTCGTTGACCCGCGATCCCAGGCTGCGGGCCGTGCTCGGCGCGCCCAACGTGCTGCACGCCGGCCGTGGCGACCGCACGCCCTTCTACATGCACGCCCTGGTGCTGAACACCTACATCGAGAGCGCCTGGCGTTGCGTGGACGGCGGTTCGCAGCTCGCCAAGCTGCTCGCCCGTGAGGCCCGCGCCCACGGTGCGGTCATCCTGCCCCGCAAGCGCGTCACCCGTCTGGACACCGACGCGATGGGCGTCAGCGCCGTGCATACCGCGGATGGTGATCGGTTCACCGCCCGACGCGTGGTGGCCGACGTGCATCCGGCCGCGGTCCTGGAGATGATCCACGGCGACGGCGTGCGACCCGCGTACCGCAACCGCGTCAAGGCGATGGACAACACCATCGGCACCTTTTGCGTGCATCTGGCGCTCCGGCCCGGGTCGTTCCCGTACCACGATCACAACCACTACCACTTCGCCGACCACGACGTATGGGCCCCGATGGATCCCGGATCCGGCGCGCGGCGTGGTCAGTTCATGCTGTTCACGCCGCTCATGCACGGCGGCGGGGGCACGGTGGACGCCGTCTCGATCATGACCTTCATGCCCTATGCGGAGGTGGCTCGCTGGGCACGCTCACGCAACACCGTGGCCGAACCCGGCGCTCGCGACGAGGACTACGAGGCGTTCAAGGGCCGCGCCGCCGAGGAGGTGCTGGCGCATGTGCATCGGCGCTACCCCGCCTTGCGTGACGCCATCACCGGCCGATGGACCACGACGCCGCTCACCTTCCGCGACTACATCGGCTGCCCGGAAGGGACCACCTATGGGATCCAAAAGGAGGCGAGCGCGCCGATGCGCACCTACCTCTCGCCCCGTACCAAGGTCCCCAACCTGTTCCTTACCGGGCAGAACATCAACCTGCACGGCATCCTGGGGGTCACCGTCAGCAGCGTGGTGACCTGTGCGGAACTGGTGGGCAAGCGCTATCTGGTGGAGAAGATCCAGCGCGAGACCGGCGGGGGGGAGGTGGTGGTGAAGGGGTAGGCTTTCCGAAGGCCAGGCAGCACATCACAAGAGGCAGGAGCAGGGGCAGGAGCAGGAGCAGGGGCGATCCGGCCGGAGGCTGGCGCCGTGAAGCGGGTGGCCGGAAGCGGGTGGCCGGTGGCCGGAAGCCTGAGGCTGTAGGCTGGAGGCGTTGGGTCGGTTCAGCGGGCGATGCGCTCGGCGGCCTGGGCGGCGCGCTGCTGCTCGGTCCAGGCGGCCAGGTCCATGGTGGGGTCCACGAAGGGGGCCACCATGCGGCGCTCGGTGCGCACCGGCTTGCCCTTGGCGGCCTTGCGGGGGGCGGCGGCGAAGGTGCCCTGGGCCAGGGTGAGGACGCTCACGAGGACCAGGAGGCTGCGGAGGGTGGCGGTGCGGTTCATGGCGGGGGTCGGGGTTCGTTGGTGACCCAAAGCAAGC
>JAEUSW010000330.1 GCA_016788285.1 Flavobacteriales bacterium | reverse complement strand
GGCTTGGCATCGTCCACCAGCACCTTCACGATCTTGCCGGAGACGTCGCTCTCGATCTCGTTGAAGAGCTTCATGGCCTCGATGATGCAGATGGGCTTGCCCTTCTCGATGGTGTCGCCCACGTTGACGAACACCGGTTTGCCGGGGCCCGGGGCGCGGTAGAAGGTGCCGATCATGGGCGCCTTCACCGTCACGTAGCGGCTCTCCTCCTTCGCCGGTGCCGGCGCTGCGGGGGCCGGTGCGGCCGGTGCCGGGGCCGCCACGGGGGCGGCCGCCACCGGGGCGGGTGCCGCGTACGCCGGGGCCGGCGCGGCGATCACCTGCACCTCCTTTTTGCCCGCCGGGGTCTTGATCGTGATCTTGAAGTCCTTCTGCTCGATCTCCACCTCGCTTACGCCGCTCTTGGCGACGAACTTGATCAGCTCCTGGATCTGCGCTAGGTTCATCGGTTCGCTCATTGTTCGTTCAGCCGTTCCGGCGGTCGGTCGGCCGCCAAAGGACCGCCAATGTATCACGTCCCGGGGTTCACCCCCCGTAGGCCCATTTCAGGTACACCGCCCCCCAGGTGAATCCACCACCGAAGGCGCTGAGGATCAGGTTGTCGCCCTTCTTCAGCCGGGGCTCCCATTCCCACAGGCACAGGGGCAGCGTGCCCGCCGTGGTGTTGCCGTACCGGCCGATGTTGATCATCACCTTGCTGTCGTCCAGGCCCATGCGGCGCGCCGTGGCGTCGATGATGCGCAGGTTGGCCTGGTGCGGCACCAGCCAGGTGACGTCCGCCGCGGTGAGCCCGTTGCGCTCCATCACCTGGGCGCTCACGTCGGCCATGTTGGTGACGGCGAACTTGAACACGGACTTGCCCTCCTGGAACACGTTGTGCTCGCGCGCCTCCACCGTGCGGACCGTGGCCGGCTTCACCGAACCGCCCGCTTTCTGGTGCAGGAACTGGCAGCCCGAGCCGTCGGCGTGCAATGCGCTGTCCAGGACCCCCAGGCCCTCCTCGTTGGGCTCCAGCAGCACGGCGCCCCCGCCATCCCCGAAGATGATGCAGGTGGCGCGGTCCTGGTAGTCGATGATGCTGCTCATCTTGTCGGCGCCCACCACCACCACCTTGCGGTACTTGCCGGTCTCGATGAACTGGGCGCCCACCGTGAGCCCGTAGAGGAAGCCGCTGCAGGCGGCCATCAGGTCGAAGCCCCACGCGTTCTTCGCGCCGATCCGGTCGCAGATGATGTTCGCGGTGGCCGGGAACTGGTGGTCGGGCGTCACCGTGGCGCAGATCAGCAGGTCGATCTCCAGGGGATCGATGCCCCGCTTGGCGCAGATGGCCTGCACGCTCCGCACACCGATCTCCGAGGTGCCCACCCCGCGGTCCATGATGCGCCGCTCCTTGATGCCCGTCCGTTCGGTGATCCAGGCATCGTTGGTGTCCACCACGCGCTCCAGATCTTGGTTGCTCAGCACCCGGTCGGGCACCCAACCGTGCACGGCGGTGACGGCGGCGGTGATGCGGCGGCTCATACCAGCGCTTCGCGGATGCGGTCGTTCAAGCGGCTCTCCACCACGTCGCGCGTGAACAGGACCATGTTCTTGATGGTGACCTCGTTGCTGATGCCGTGGCCGATGATGACATTGCCGTTCACGCCCAGCACGGGCAGGCCGCCGTAGTTCTCGTAGTCGAACCGGTCGAAGAAGGGCTCGTGCACGCCGCGCAGCTTCAGCAGGTCGTGGAAGGCCTCCACGGCCTTCAGCACGATGTTGCCCGTGAAGCCGTCGGTGACCATCACATCGGCCTTGTCGTTGAAGAGGTCGCGCCCTTCCACGTTGCCGATGAAGGTGTACTGCGTCTGCTCCTTCATCAGGCCATAGGCGGCCAGGGCGGTGGCGTTGCCCTTCTTGTCCTCCTCACCGATGTTGAGCAGGGCCACCTTGGGCTCGTCGATGTGGTACACGTGCTTGGCCAGCAGGTGGCCCAGCAGCCCGAACTGGGTGAGCACGTCGGGCTTGCAGTCGGCGTTGGCCCCCACGTCGAGCATGATCCCGTACTGCCCGTTCTCCTTGGGCACCACACTGGGGATGCACGGGCGGATGATGCCCGGGATCGGTTTCACGCTCAGCACGGCGCCCACCAGCATCGCGCCGGTGTTGCCGGTGCTGGCGAAGGCGTCCAGCCGGCCCGCCTTCATCAGCCCGAAACCCAGGCTGATGCTGCTCTCCGGTTTGGACTGCAGCGCCTTGGTGGCGCTGTCCTGCATGGTGATGTCGTTGCGGCTGGCCACCACCTCGAAGCGCGCAGGGTCCGCGCCTTCACGGGCCAGCCCGGCGGCGATGGCCTCCGGGTCGCCGATCAGCACCAGGTGCACGTCGGCCGGCAGCTCGCGGGCGGCCATGACGGCCCCCTTCATGGGCACTTCAGGCCCATGGTCGCTGCCCATGATGTCCAGTCCGATCCTCATCGTGGCCGGAAGGCGCGAAGAAAGCTCACCGATGGGTTCACTCGGCGGCCGTGCCGCTCACCACCACCTTGCCGCGGTAGTACAGGTCCTCGCCCACCTTGTAGGCGCGGTGACGCAGGTGCATCTCGCCCGTGTTGGGGTCCTTGCTCACCGTGGGGGTGCCGGCGCGCTGGTGGGTGCGCCGCTTCATGGTGCGGGTCTTGGAATGGCGTCGCTTGGGATTGGGCATGGCTCAGGAGTTCAGGTCAGCGGTTGTCTTTCAAGGCGTTGAGGGCGGACCAGCGCGGGTCGTTCCCCGCCGGGCCGGTATGCTGGTCGTTGAGGATGGCGTCCACGGCCGGGTCGCAACCGCCCGGGGCATGCACGCGCCGGGCCGGCAGAGCCAGCCGCAGGCATTCATAGATGGGATGGCTCAGCTGGATCGCATGGTCCGCCGGGTCCAGGCCGATCACGTCGTCGTCCCCGTCGAAGCGCTGCCGGCCGTTGAGGTGGTACACCTGGCGCAACCGTCCGTCCACCGGCTGGTCGAGCGGGGCGTTGCAGTGGTCGCAGTCCATGCGCACGGTGCCGGCGATGTGCAGGTCGGCCACCAGCAGGTTGGGGTTCTTGTCCAGCTTGACGTCCACCGTGCAGGACCCGCCATGCAGCTCCTCGTCGGCCGCGGCGGCGAAGAAGGCATCGTCCAGCGTGAACCGGAAGTCGTGCAGGCCGTCCTTCAGCCCGACGAATTCGATGGAATGGTCCTTGAGCGCTTGCACGGCGGTGCCCGTTCGGAAAACGAAGGGCAAATGTAGCGGATCGCCCCCGATCCAACAGGGTGTGGATAACCCCGTGCCGGTCAGGCGGGCAGCAGGTGGGCCGCGGCCCGCAGCAGCACCTCCTCCCCGAAGGGGGCGGCCATCAACTGCGCCCCGAACGGCAGGCCCTGGTCATCGCTGCCCAACGGCACGCTGATGGCCGGGTTGCCCGCCAGGTTGGCCTGCACCGTGAAGATGTCCTGCAGGTACATGGCGATGGGGTCGGCGGTCAACGCCCCCTGCTCGAACGCGGTGATGGGGCAGGTGGGCAGCAGGATCAGGTCGTGGTCGGCCAGGGTGCGCAGGGTGGCATCGCGGATCAACCGGCGCACCCGTTGGGCTTGGGCGTAGTACGCATCGTAGTAGCCCGCGCTCAGCACGAAGGTGCCCAGCAGGATGCGCCGCTGCACCTCCGGGCCGAAGCCCTCGCTGCGGCTCAGGCGGTAGGTCTCCTCCACCCCCCGGGCGGCCTTGCTCCGGTGGCCATAGTGGATGCCGTCGAAGCGGGCCAGGTTGCTGCTGGCCTCGGCCGTGGCGATGATGTAGTACGTGGGCACCTGATGGTCCAGCAGGGGCAGTTCGGCCGGCTCCACCCGATGGCCTTCGGCCTGCAGGCGCTCCACCAGGGCGGTCATCGCCTGGCGCACCGCCGGGGCCACCCCGGGGCGTTCCACGCACTCGCGGTAGTAGGCGATGCGCAGCTTGCCGGGATCCCGCAGGGTGATGGGCGGTGAGGGCCGGGCGCTGGTGGTGCTGTCCAGGGGGTCCTGCCCGGCCATGGCGTTGTACACCGCCGTGGCGTCCTCCACCGTGCGGGCGAAGGGCCCGATCTGGTCGAAGCTGCTGGCGAAGGCGATGAGGCCGTAGCGGCTCACCCGCCCGTACGTGGGCTTCAGCCCCACCGTGCCGGTGAAGGAGGCGGGCTGCCGGATGCTGCCGCCCGTGTCGCTGCCCAGGGCCGCATGCACGATGCCGGCGGCCACGCTGGCCGCGGCACCGCCGCTGGAACCCCCCGGCACCCGCGCGGGGTCCAGCGGGTTGGCCACCGGCCCGTAGGCGCTGTTCTCATTGCTGCTGCCCATGGCGAACTCGTCGCAGTTGGTGCGGCCGATGATCACCGCGCCGGCCGCCAGCAGCCGCTCCACCACCGTGGCGCTGTAGAGGCTCGTGAAGCCCTCCAGGATGCGGCTGGAGGCGCCCACCCGGTGGTCCTTGTAGCAGATGTTGTCCTTGATGCTGAGCATCAGCCCGGCGAGCGGTCCGGCCGTGCCCTGGCGCACCGCCGCATCCACCCGGTCGGCCTGCGCCAGCGCGCTCTCCTCGAAGAGCTCCAGGAAGGCGTTGAGGTGGGCCTGCCGCCGGGCCTCGGCGAGCGCCGCCTCGGTGAGGGCGCGCACCGTGGTCCCCGAGGCCATGGCCTCCCGGGCCTCACGCAGGGTGCGGGTGGGGCGCATCAGCTGGTTCGGCGGGCTCAGCGCTTCTCGTCAGAGGGGGCGTCGCCCTTCTGCGCGTCCTTGAACTCCCTCATGCCCTTGCCCAGCCCGCGCATCAGTTCGGGGATCTTCTTGCCGCCGAACAACAACAGCAGCGCCAGAACGATGAGGATGATCTCCCACATGCCGAGTTTCATGGTCGTAGGGCGGGCGTCCGGTGGTGTGGGGCGCTGGCCGCCGCAAAAGTAGCCCGATCGGGGCTTCCCCTCAGGGCTGTGCGAGCCAGGGCGACGGGTCCACCTTCACCAGGCCCTCGGCCGTCACCTTCCAGATCTCCACGTGCGCCACGGCCGTGCCCTCCTCGCTGAGCACCGTGCCCACCGCCTGCTTGGTCTCCACCTTCTGGCCCTTGGCCACCGCCACGTCGCGCAGGTTGCTGTACACCGTGCGGTAGGCCCCGTGGGTGACGATGACGGCCTTGCCCGCCCCGGGGATCACGATCACACTGCTCACCTCCCCGCGGAACAGGGCGCGCACCGTGGCGCCCTTCTCGGTGGTGATGTCGATGCCGTTGTTCTCGATGACGATGCCCTTGAGCACCGGGTGGGGCTGCTTGCCGAAGCGGCTGGTGATGACGCCCTTGGCCACGGGCCACGGCAGCCGCCCCTTGTTCTTCTCGAAGTCGGCGTTCAGTTCGCGCGCCTCGGGGGTCAGGGTGAGGTCGAGCTTGCCGCCCTTGCTGGTGGTGCCGCCCGCCTTGGGCTTCAGTTCGGCCTCGATGGCCTTCCGGATGGCGGCGTCCAGGTCGCGTCGCTGTCCTTCCTGCTTGCGCAGCGTGCTCTTCAGGCGGCTCTCCTCTTTGCGCAGCTGCGCGAGGGTGGTCTCGCGACCGTCCTTGTCGCGGTCCAGCCGCGCACGTTCCTGCTGCTGCTCGCCGAGCAGGGCCGTCTTCTCGCTGCGCAGGTCGCGCAACCGGGCGATGCGGCCCTCCAGGTCGGCCTGGGTGGCGGTGATCTGCTCCACCTGCCGGCGCCGGTGCTCGGCCAGCTGGTCCAGGTAGCGGCTGCGCTTCCAGGCCTGCTGGAAGCTCTCGGCGGCGAAGAGGTAGCTGAGGCGGTCGTAGGCGCTGCGGTTGCGGTAGGCATAGTGCAGCATGCGGCCGTATTCGCCGCGCAGCACGCCCAGGTCCTCCTCCAGGGCCTTCACCACCGCCTCGTCCTCGGCGATGCGTTGGTCCGCCTCTCTCACCTCGCCGCCCAGTGTGGCGATCAGCTCCTGGCGCGTCCGCAGCTGCTGGTCCAGGAGCTGCAGCTGCCGCTCGGCGCTCTGCTGTTCCTTGCGCGCCTGCTCCAGCAGGGTGTTGGTGGTGCGGATCTGCTTGTCCAGCGCATCGCGCTTCTTCTCCAGCTTCTTGCGGTCCTGAGCCGCACCGGGCACCAACAGCAGCAGCAGCAGGGCGGCGAGCAGGCGCCTACTCCATCGGGACGAACTTATCCGGCACCCGGAAGGGAAGCTGGAGCGGACCGATGGTGTCGATGCGGGTGAGCTGCAGGGTGCCTGAGGCATGGCGGACCGGGTCGGACAAAGAAAGGGAGATGCGGTGGGGGAAGGGTGGCGCTTCGCCCGTGCCGACCTCCGCATAACGCACATCGGCCTGTTGATCGCGTGCCAGGTCGCTCACCAGCACCCGCACCACCCGGAAGCTGTCGGGCTCCACCCAGTAGCGGAACACGATGGCCTCGCGTTCGCCCGCCTTGCGCAGGGTGCGCTCCAGGCGCCGCTCCTTCATGTCGCGGTCGTCGGCCAGCGTGTCCCCGGGCAGGATGTCCTCCGCGGCCCGCACGAAGCGGCGCTTCTCCCGGCTGGTGAGCACGTAGTGGCCGTCCTCCCGGTCGACGCGGTACTTCTCGCGCGGGTCCAGCCCGATGGGACGCCCCAGCAGCGCCTGCTGAAGCAGGTCCAGGTCCGGGTCGATCCCGAAACGCGCCCAGGCGCTGTCCCGACCGCCCACGAAATACGTGTCCTTCAAGCGGTCGAGCACCTTCACGCTGTCCATCGTCACCAGCGCACGGGCCACCTCGATGCCCAGCGCCGGCGTGATGCTCACCCACAGCGCGCTGTCGGTCACCAGCCGCACCGCGCTGCGGAAGGAGCGGGTCGCATCCGGCATCACCAGGTCCACATCGGCCTTGGCGCTGTAGTGGCGCACTCCGGCGGGCAGCGCGGCGAGCGCGTTCTCCACCACCTTCTCCGCCGACCGCAGGGGCAGCTCGCGGTCCGCCTGGAACACCTGCTTCACCGGGCGGCAGCCCGGGCCCAGGACCGGCAATAGCACGAGGGTGAGGCGGAAGAGGCGCGCAGCGGACCGGTCCATGGGCCGCGGGTTCATTCGGCGGGCCTACCGGAGCTCACCTTGCTGCCGATGGCCTCGCTCGCTCCGCCCAGTGCCAGCGCCTTGCGCCACTGCTCCACCGCACCGGCCTGGTCGCCCAAGGCATACAGGATGTCGCCGTAGTGCTCCACCACTTCGCCGCTGGTGGCGCCTCCGCTGGCCAGGGCCTTCTCGATCCAGGTGCGCGCTTCGGCGTGGCGGCCCATGCGGTGCAGCACCCAGGCGAAAGTGTCCTCGAACGAGGTCTGGCCCGGGGCCAGCTTGTTGCTCTGCTCGCTCATCTCCCGGGCGCGCTCCAGCTTCTCGCCGCGCAGGCTCAGGTAGTAGGCGTAGTTGTTCAGGGTGGTGGCGTTGCGCGGGTCCAGCCGCAGGGCCTGGTCGAAGGCCTCGTCGCTGCGGTCGTGCCGGCCGGCGCTGTGGTAGGTGTCGCCCAGGCTGGTCCAGAACGAGGCCAGCAACGGGTCGTTGTCCACCACCAGGTCGCGGCCCGTCACCAAGGCCTCGATGGCCGGGTCGTAGGCCTTCAATTGGGACTGGGCGATCCCCAGGTACAGCCACGGTTCGGGACTGGTGGGGAAGAGCTCGGCGGCGGCCTGGGCGTCATCGCGCAGGGCCGCATGGTCGCCGGCCTGCAGGTCCATCTGCAGCACCTGCATCCAGATGGGGAACTTGTCCTTCTCGTGCACCAGGGCTTTGCGGAACGCATCGCGCGCCTCCGGGATGCGCCCGTCACGCATCAGGAAGTCGCCCCGGATGGTGCTGGGCTTTCCGCTCTCGGGATGCGTGCGCTCCAGCACGTCGATGAGCGCGTAGGCCCGCCGCACCAGGTCCTTGCTGTCGTCGGTGCCGCCGGTGCTCATCTCGAAGAAACCGAGCAGCACCTGCATCTTGGGGTCCACCTCCAGGTCGGGGTCGCCGAAGGCCAGGCCCAGCTGCTCGAAGGCCGGGTCCATCTCGCCCTTGGCGTAGTAGTGCTCGGCCAGGGCCAGCCGCGTCATGCTGTCGTCCGGGTCGGCCTCCAGCACGCGGCGGTACAGTTCCAGGGCCTTTTCGTCCTCGCCCATCTCGTCGCACAGCTCGGCCAGCATCCCCAGGTAGGCCACGTTGTCCGGGTCGTCCTTCAAGGCGGTCTCCAGCACCTCCTTGGCCTCCTGCAGCTTGCCGGCGTTGGCCAGCATGCCGTATTCCTGCGTCACCACCTCCTCGCCATTGCCCAGGTGGGTGCGGATGTCCTTGAACACCTTGCGCGCCTCGTCCGTGCGGCCCGCCATGGCCAGGGTGTGCGCCAGCTGGAAGCGGACCTCGTGCCGCTCGGGCCAGCGGTCCACGATGCCCTGGAAGGTCTCGGCCGACCTGTCCAGCTGACCGTACTGCCCGTAGAGGTCGGCCAGCAGGAACCGGTACCAGATGTTGTCCGGGTCGCCGGCCTGCGCCTTCTTCGCCCAGGCGAGCGCTTCGGTGGGCCGCTGCTGCATGTGCAGCAGCTTGGCCAGCTCGAACATGGCGGCGTGGTTGGCGGGGTCCAGCTTGATGCACTGCTCGAAGAGGGCGGTGGCCTTGCCGGGCTGGCCGTTCAACCGGGCCTGCGAGGCGTCCATGAACAGGCGCATCACCCGGGCGCGCTGGTCGCTGGCCTGGGTGTGGTCGCCGGGCTCCGCGTGGCCGCCGGAGGGCGGGGCCACGGTGGCCTGCCGCGCGCCCCCGCAGGCCGTGGCCATCACCAGCAGCAGGCTCAGGAGCGGGAGGGGATGGCGCATGCGGGGTCGGTTCGGGGAGTGGCGGATGCGGCTTGGCCGGCTCAAGATAGCCGGGGACATCGATCCCGCCGAGGGGTACAAAGGTCGCACATCCGGCGCCCGTTCACCCCGCGGTGGCGTCGTCGCCCAGGCTCAGGTCCAGAGCGCGGCCGGTCACGCTCGCACGTTCGCCGATCATGCTGTTGGCGATCACCGCGTCCTGTACACGCACCCCGCCCCGCAGGATCGAATCGCGCACCACGCTGCCGCTGATGCGGGCCCCCTCCTCGATGCTCACGTTGGGGCCCACCACGCTGTTCGTGATCGTCACGTCCCGGCCGATGAAGCACGGCTCGATCACCACGCTGTTCACGCGCTGCAGGTCGGGGCTCATCAGGGACGCATCGCCGTTCAGGAAGCCCAGCACCTTGGTGTTGGTGTCCACCATGGCGTTCTTGTTGCCGCAGTCCATCCACACGTCCACCGCACCGGCCTTGAAGCGCGCGCCCTTGCGCTTCATGTTCTCCATGGCGTTGGTGAGCTGGTACTCGCCCTTCTCCTTGATGTCGTTGTCGATGAGGTACTGCATCTCGGTGCGGAGTCGCTCCCCGTCGGCGAAGTAGTAGATGCCGATGATGGCCAGGTCGCTCACGAACTCCTGCGGCTTCTCCACGAACTCGGTGATGATGCCCTGTTCGTCGCGCTTCACCACGCCGAAGGGGCGCGGGTCGTCCACCTTGTTCACCCAGATCACCCCGTCGCAGTCCTTGTCCAGCTTCAGCTGGGCGCGGAAGAGGGTGTCGGCGAAGGCCACGATGATGCGGCCGCTGAGCGCCTTCTCGGCGCACAGGATGGCGTGGGCCGTGCCGTGCGCCACCTCCTGGTAGTGGATGCTGCCCCTGGCGCCGATCGCTTCGGCGATGGCCACCAGGCCCTGCTCCACCTTGGCGCCGAAGCTGGGGTGCACGATGTAGGCCACCTCCTCCACGGGCTCGCCGGCCACGGCGGCGAGGTCCTCCACGAGGCGTTGCACGATGGGCTTGCCCGCGATGGGCAGCAGGGGCTTGGCGGTGGTGTGGGTGTGCGGACGCATCCGCTTGCCCATGCCCGCCATGGGGACGATGATCTTCATTCGGGTTCTCTGGCTCAGCGGACCCCGGTATGGCCGAAGCCGCCCGTCCCGCGATCCGAGCCGCGAAGGTCATCAACTTCCGCGAATGCGACCCTGACGTACGCCGCCACCACCAATTGGGCCACCCGCTCGCCGTCGTTCACCGTGAAGGGCTCGTGCCCGTGGTTGACCAGCAGCACGCCCACCTCGCCGCGGTAGTCGGCATCGATGGTGCCCGGGCTGTTGAGCACCGTCACCCCGTGCTTCAGGGCCAGCCCGCTGCGGGGCCGCACCTGGGCCTCGGTGCCCTCGGGCAGCTCCAGGTACAGGCCGGTGGGGATCAGCGCGCGCTGGCCGGGGGCCAGCACGATCGGGGCCTCCAGGTTGGCGCGCAGGTCGAGGCCGGCGCTGTGCGGCGTGGCGTATTGCGGCAGGGGGTGCCTGCCCTTGTTGGTGATGTGGACGGGGATGGGTCCTGCGGTCGGTTCGGACATGGTGGCGCAAAGGTCCGCCGGATCGCCACACCCCGTTCCGCGACGACGCCTAGCTTCGTGGAAACAC
>JAEUSW010000326.1 GCA_016788285.1 Flavobacteriales bacterium | reverse complement strand
CTGCCCGGCGGATAGGGTTGGGGAAAACCCGTGGTGAGCGCGAACGGGACGTCCATGCTCTGCCCGGGCTGCAGGTTGAGCTGGGTGAGCGGCAGCATGGTGCCGGCCAACCCGCAGATCCAGGCCTGGCCGAGCTGATGGGAGAGCAGCAGCTCGTGGACGACGCTGTTCCCTTGGTTCGTCAGGGTGAGCGTGAGCGCGGTGCGCAGGGAGTACATGTTGGGCGGACCCAGCGGAACGAGCCAGGTGGAGTCGACCGCGGCGATCGCGATCGAGACATCGGCATCGTGCACCGCGGTGAGGCCGGTGGTCTCGTAGTCGCGCAGGACCGCGGCCGTGGTGGTGAACAGGTCGGCGTGCCCGGCGGTGGTGAGGCGCCCGTTGCCGAAGGCGAGGTCCGCCACCTGATGACCGGGCAACGGGTCCAAGGGGAAGCTGCCGATGGGCCCCAGGCTGGCGTCCACCTGCACGACGGCGGTGGGCGTCAGCACCCAGGTGTTGTTGCCATCGGTGGCCAGCCGGCGCGCGTCGGTGGTGTAGGCGCTGAGGTCGAAGGCGGTGATGGACTGCAGGTCCGCGGATACGCTGAGCAACTCTTCGGCACGGAGCACCCAGAGGCGGCCGTCGGGCCGGGCCGCGAGCTGGCGCACCGCGCCACCGAGGGGTGTGATGCCGAGGGGGATCCCGGAGGTGGAGGAGAGATGGAGGGCGTTGTTCGCGGCCAGGAGCAGGTGGCCATTGGAGGTCCAGCACAAGGCCTCCACCGGTGCGTCCGGTGTTGACCATTGGGTCAAGCTGTCGCCGTTCAGGTCGGTGAGGTGCACCAGGTCCTCCGTGGCGAAGGCCAGCAGGCTGTCGGCGTGGGTGGCGATGTGCCGCAGCGCGTCCACGGCCACGGGCACGGACCAGGCGGTGCTGCCATCGCCGTTGATCCGGGTGATGATGCTGTGGATGCCCAGGACATCGCATCCGTTCCAGCGGCCGCAGGCCAGGATGCTGCTGTCGGGGCCGGCGGCCACCTCACCATCCACGAACACCATGTCGGCGAAGCCCGTGCTCCAGAGCAGGTCGCCGGTGCTGGACCACGCCGACAGCAGGTTCATGGAGGCCACACCGCCCGGATCGTTGGTGTCGCCGAAGGTGGCCCAGGCCGGTCCGGGGATCGGGAGGATCCGGGTGTGGTGCATGAGGTCCGCGCGCTGATCGGCCCGTTCCAGCAAGGGTTGTGCGTGGGCGTGCTGCGCGCCGCAGAGCGCGGCCACAAGGAGGCATCGGGTGTGCATGGCGGTGGATCGAAGCTAGGACGCGGGCGGGGAGCGGAACGCTGCCGGGAGGCGGCGAACGGGCCTTCGCTATTTTCGTGGGCATGAGCTCACATCCGCGTCGGTGTTCCGCTGGATCCCGTTCCTGGTGGTCGTTGGTCGTGCTGCTTCCGATCGCGGGTGCGGCCCAGTTCGGTCCACCACAGCTCATCCACGAAACGCCGGTCCGCAGCTTGCAGCGGAGCGCGGTGGGGGACGTGGATGGCGACGGGGAGAACGACCTGGTGCTGGGCGCTGACCTGGGTGCGGACCTGAGCTGGATGCAAGGGCTTGGTGCGGGGCGCTTTGGGCCCTTGCAGGTGCTGGAGCCAGGCACCACCGGGATCACCGAACTGAAGCTGGCCGACCTGGATGGGGATGGTGATCCGGACCTCGTGGCGAGCACCGATCAGGGCGACCTGTTCTGGAAGGCGAATACCGGAGCGGGGACCTTCGGGGGCCGCACCGTCCTGGCCGCGGGCGGGGTCGGGCAGTACCCGTTCTTCGACCTGGCCGACCTGGATGGGGATGCGGATCCGGACATCGCGGTCGCTGAACCGTTCAGTGGTGCCCCCGGTTGGTTCGAGAACCAGGGGGGCGGCACGTTCGGTCCGCTCACCGCGTTGAGCCCCACCACCTATGGCGCGGGACTGGTGCACGCTGGAGATGTGGACGGTGACGGGGATGCCGACCTGTTGATCGGTGGGGCCACCCTGGTGCGCTGGTATGAGAACAATGGGACGGGCAGCTTCATCGCCACCCACGATGTGTATGCCGGCACCAGCAACCATGCCGTGCTGACCCTCGCGGACATGGACGGGGACGGGGATCGCGACATCCTGGGCGCCACGGGATCCTCCGGCGCCAACGATTTCGAGCTGCGCCTCTATGTCAACAACGGCGCCGGGGCGTTCGCGGCGGGTGTGGTGGTGCAGACCTACGTCCACGTGCCGAACGCCCTGGAGGCGGTGGACATCGACGGCGATGGGGACCGGGACATCCTGGCCCGCGCCACGGCCCCGAACAACGGGCTGTATGGCATTCACCGCTACCTCAACACGGGTGGCGGCGTGTTCGCCGCTCCGGACGTGATCGATCCGCTGCACAATGCCCATTTGCGATCGGCCGACATCGACCAGGACGGCGATCGCGACCTGGTGGTGCTCTACGATGCGGGCCACCGGGTGGAAGTGCGGGACAACGCCGGTGATGGCCTCTTCGCCGGCCATGTGACGCACTACATGGAGTACAGCGGCAGCACCCGCATCGTGGCGGTGGACATGGACCAGGACGGCGATACGGACGTGGCCACGGCCCAGGCCGGCCAGGGCGCCTTGGTCTGGTATGCGAACGATGGTTCGCTCACCTTCGATGTGCCGCACATCGTGCATGTC